>CANKMT010000019.1 GCA_947482825.1 Betaproteobacteria bacterium
CCCATCGCTACCTCGCTGAGGCCCAATATCGATTCAACCGTCGCTTCAATCTGCGTTCCATCTTGGCTCGCCTGTTACGCGCCGCGTGCCTCACAAGCCCAACCCCTGCCTTCGCCATTCGTGTGGCTGAGGCAAGTCGCTAATCAGGAAGACTCTTGACCAGCGCGACATTTCTGCGCTCATTCAAAAGGCGGGCGTGGCAGCATTTCACCCTGAGAGCCAATAAAGACGCGGAGCCAAAGAAGAAATTGGCAGTATTTAAAGCCCGCTTCAGTAAACCATCACGCTCCGGATCGACTCGCCCTTGTGCATCTGGTCGAAGCCCTCGCGGATCTTCTCCAGCGGCATCACATGGGTGATCAGGTCGCCGCCGACCTCCTCGGGGTTCACGAAATGCGTCATGCCGAACTTCCCGGCGAGCACCTTGCGCGCCGGAATGAGTTCCACGCCGACAATCCTGATCGACGCAAGGCTGGCGCTAGGGCCAAAGTTTGCCAAGGGCCAGCGCCTCGCTAAATCGCCGTATCGGCCAGACCTCGATATTTTCATCGACCCGCAATACGCGATCGCCGTCATAGACAAGAATGCGCCGCACCATGCCAGGCAATTCGGCAATTGCACGCAACCCGGAAATCATGGAGGTGTCGAAGCGCCTGCTCGCCTTGACTTCTATGGCAAGGAATTCGCGCTCGCGTCGAAGCAGAAAATCCACTTCGGTGCGCATTGCCTGAGCCGGCGCCCAATAGGTAAGTTCGGCGTAAAGTTTTTGTTCTTCGGCATGTGCGCGCAAGAGATGCAGCACCAAGCCTTCGAACAGCGGTCCGGTCTCCTCCTCCGTCAGGGGGCCGAGTTGCCGCTTGACGGCGCGCACCAGTCCCGGATCGGTCCAGTAAAGCTTGGGGTGCTTGCGCTCTCTGACGCGAAGTTTTGCTTCGTAGCCGGGAAGGCGGTAGACCAGAAGCGTGTCTTCGAGAATTTCCAGATAACCATCGACGGTCATTCGTGCCACACCGGCGTCGCGCGCGATGCCGGCAACGCTGATCGCCTGGCCATGAAACAAGGCCGCGATCGGGAGGAAGCGCACGAAACCGGGCAGGTTGCGCACCAGCGCTTCGGCCCTTATTTCTTCGCGAAGATACAGTTGCACATAAGCTTCGAGCGCCGCGTCGCGATCTTCGGCGGCCAGGATGAGCGGCACGCTGCCGTGGCGCAAGGTCTTTGCGGTGTCGAAATCGGCGCCCATTTCCGCTACGGTCAAGGGAAACATGAGCTTTCGTTGCGCCCGGCCGGCGAGCAGGTTGGTGCCCGCGGCACGCAGCTTTCGCGCGCTCGAACCGAGCAACGCGAACTTCAGACGCCGCGATTCGATGAAACGATGCACTTCATTCAGAAGGCTGGGCAGGCGCTGCACCTCGTCCACAATCACCCAGGAGCCCGGTTTGAGCGCGGCCAGTTCGGCGGCGAACAGGCCGGGATCGCTCAGATAGTCATGGTGGCGGCGCTCCTCCAGCAAATCGATCCGATGCGCTGCTGGCAGCGCCGCATTGGCCCAAGTGCTCTTGCCCACGCCACGCACCCCCAGCAGGAAGAAACTTGCCCGTGGGAGTTGAACCATTCGTTGAAATGAGTTGCTACCCATGCCGTCATTTTACCATGCAAAATGACGGGATACATTGCAACTGTCTTGGCGCCCGTTGATCGCCGCATCGGCCTGATCGACTCGCCCTTGTGCATCAGGTCGAAGCCATCGTTGATCTTCTCGAGCGGCATCACCTGCTCGACCTTCCATCCCGGATTTTTCGCGGCGCGGATCCGGGTCGGGCGTCCGGCCTATTGGGTAAACCCGAGCAACCGCGGCAGGAACAGCGTCACCTCCGGCAGCATGGCCACGATGATCAGCGTCACCACGATCGCGGCCAGGAACGGCAGCAGCGGCACGACCAGCTTTTCCATCGACAGGCCGCTGATCGCCATGCCTACGAACAGGCACAGGCCGACCGGCGGGGTGATGTGGCCGATGGCCGAAGCGATGACGCACACCATCCCGAAGTGAATCGGATGCACGCCGGCGGCCACCGCCACGGGCAGCAGCACGGGCACCGTGACCAGGATGATCTCGGAAGGGGTTAGGAAGGTGCCCAGTACCAGGTACAAAGCGATGATCATGAGGATGAACAGCGACCAGTGCGGCGCGACCGAAGAGATCGCCTCGGCCACCTTGATCGGGAACTTCGAGTAGGTCAGCACCCAGCCGAAGGCGCCGACGAAGCCGATGATCATGCCGATGACCCCGGACAGGCGCGCCGAGTCGGCGAAGATCCTCGGCAGGTCGCGCCACGCGGGTTCGCGGTAGAAGATCGGCGTCACGACCAGCGAATAGACGACCGCGACCGCGGCGGCCTCGGTCGGGGTGAACACGCCGAACATGATGCCGCCCATGATGATGACCGGGATCATCAGCGCCGGCAGCGCCTTCACCAGCACGCGCATGAATTCGGGCAGCGTCGGCGGCTTTTCCCTCGGGTAGTTGCGCTTCTTTGCGATGAAAAACACCGGCACCGCCATGCCCAGGCCGACCAGCAGCCCCGGGATGATGCCCGCGGCGAACATGGCCGCCACCGACTGGTCGGCCATCCAGGCGAAGATCACGGCGATGATCGAAGGCGGAATGATCGGCGCGACGACCGCCGTGGAAATCGTCAGCGCGGTGGCGAAATCCAGGTCGTAGCCCTTGCGCACCATCTGCGGGATGAGGAAGGTGCCTAACGCCGAGACGTCGGCCACGGCCGATCCGGAGATGCCGCCGAACGCCATGCTGTCGACCACGTTCACGTACGCGAGGCCGCCGCGGAATCGCCCGACCAGCGCGGTGGCAAGATCGATGATCACGCGCGCGACGCCGCCGTGCGCCGCGATGTTTCCCGCCAGGATGAAAAGCGGCGCCGACAGCAGGAGGTAGGAATCCGACAGCAGGCCGACGAAGCGGGTCGGAATGATGATCGGGTTGAGCGCGGGGTAGACCATCGCCGCGCCGAGCGCCCCGACGCCCATTGCAATGCTGATCGGCATGCCGAGCAGGATGCAGATGATGAATACGATCAGGAGGGTTTCTGCCATACGCGCCTCAACGCAGAAATGATTTCACGGATCATCGGCAGGGCGATCAGCACCGCGCCGACCGGCACGGCGGCATAGACATAGCCCAGGGGGAGCCCGAGCCCGGCGCTGGTCTGCAACTGCGCATTCGGGACCAGCGTCAGGCTCAGCTTGATCAGGTAGAGGAACAAGCCAAGACCCGCGCCCGTCGTCAACACGAGGATCAGCGCGCGCATGCGCACCCCGCAGAGGTTGACGAAGTAATCGAGGACCGTGTGCTGGCCGCGCTGCATGGCCGAGGCGCCGCCGATCATGATCAGCCAGATGAACAGGTAGCGCGGCACTTCCTCGAGCCCGTCGATCCCCGACTTTCCGAGGAAGCGCAAGACCACCTGCAGGAACACGGCTGCGGCCATGACGGCGAGGATCGCCCCCCCCACATGGCCCAGCCAGTCGTAGGCGCGCGCCCAGTAATCCGCGCGCGCCGCGGGATCCGGCGAGTGGCCGGTATCGGCGTCGGTCACCGGACTACTTGATCGCGAGGATGAAGTCCACCATCCGGCGCGCGTCCTTGCCGGCGGGCGTCGCGTAGAACTCTTCGTACACGCCCTGCGTGGCCTGGCGGAAAGGCGTTGCATCGGGCTTGGTGATCGAAACGCCCTTGGCCCGCACCAGGTCCTGGATCGACTTGTCCTCATCGAGGATGAATGCGCGGTTGAACTGCCGCGCATGCGCCCAGGCGCCGGCAATCGCCGCCTGGCCGGCTGCGTCCTGCTTGGCCCAGGCCGCCTTCGCCATGATCAGCGCCACCGCCTGGTGGGTGTGCCGCACGTCGGCCACGTGCTTGGCCATGTCGTAGAACTTGTTGTGGTAGAAGGTGTTGATGCCGCCCTCGGCGAAATCGATCACCTTGGTCTGCAGCGCGGTGGCCACTTCCGGAAAAGCGATCGGCGTCGAGATCATGCCCAGCGCCTTGAAGGTCGCGACCAGGATCTTGTCCTCCTGCACGCGCACCTTCTTGCCCTTGACGTCGGCGAGGCCGTTGATCGCGCCGTGTCCGTAGATGCCGCGATAGCCGGCGGCGATGAAGCCGACGAGCCTGAGGCCCTTCTTGTCGAGGACGCCTTCGTAGTACTTGGCCAGCGTGTCGCTGCCATCGAGCGCCTTGAACATGTGATCGTAGTCGCGGAAAATATATGGAAGCTGGAACACGGAGGCTTCGGGCACCAGGGTCGACAAGGGGGCCGTGGTAACCGGCGCGAACTCGACCGCGCCGAGTTGCACCTGTTGCGCGACCTCGCGCTCGCCGCCGAGCGCCCCGGAGTGGTGATGGGTGACCTTCAGCTTGCCGCCTGAAAGCTCGGCGAGCTTGTCGATGAACTGCTGCGAAGCCACCGAGGTGCCGTGCTTGGGCGGATTCACGTTGCCCATGCTCATGTCCTTGCCCTGCGCCAGCGCGCCCCCGCTGCCGGCCAGCAGCGCGGCCACGCACAATGCGGCAAAACCTTGCGAACGGATCGAGACCATGACTACCCCTCCCTTGTTTTATCCGGACTCTGGGAGCTGCGCAGACGAGCTCGGGGGCCCGCCGGCAGCTTTTCAAATCTCTGATTGACGGCCAAACCGCACCGCTTTTCCATCGTATCACGCACTTCCGCGGCAAGTCGTTGACACGCGCCCGCCCGATCCCTACATTTGGATGGATGGGCACCTCCGGCACTTCGGCCATTGCGGCCAGAACCGTTCGCATCACGGCGCTCGATGCCCCGTTCGGCGCAAGCGTCGAAGGTGTGGATCGTGCCGCCCCCTGGGACGCGCAAACCAGCGCCGCCATAGGGCGCGCATTCCTCGATCGCCACGTCCTGGCGTTTCCGGGCGGCCTGCTGGATCCGGGCGGCGTGCTGGCCTTCGCCCGCCGGTTCGGCGAGCCGATTTCAGAGGTGAACCGGGAAAAGCGGCTGGGCGAGATCCCGGAGGTCTCCAGGCTCGACAGCACCATCAAGGCGATCGAAAGCGGCAAGGACCTCCTCTTTCACCAACAGTCGGCTTTGCGCAACGACGGCTGGCACACCGACCAGTCGTTCGTCGAACGGCCCGCCAAGGCGACCATCCTCCACGCCCTCGAGGTGCCGAGCCGGGGCGGCGCCACCTGGTTTTGCGACACCGAGGCCGCATACGAGGCGCTGCCCGCCGACAAGAAGGCGCGCCTGTCAGGGCTCGAGGCCGTCCACGGTTACGACACCGTGCGTGCCCGCTACCGGCCCGCGGTCCGCTCGCAGGCCGAGATCGACGAAACGCCGGAGGTCATCCATCCCCTGGTGCGCACCCATCCGGAGTCGGGACGCAAAGCGCTCTTCCTGAACTGCAACCGGGTGGATCGCATCGTCGGCCTGCCGCGCGCGGAAAGCGATGCGCTCCTGGACGAGCTGGCGGCCTGGGTTTCCCAGGAGCGATTCATCTACCGCCACCAATGGTCGGTCGGCGACATTCTCGTCTGGGACAACCGCTGCACCATGCATCGTGTCTCTTACGACTCCCCCGCCGGTGACAGGCGAATCATGTATCGGGTCGTAACCCGGGGCGATCGGCCTTTCTGAAGCGCCGGCGCGGGCGCGCGCGCTTCCGCTCATGGTCGATGGCAGCATTTCGCCCTGGGAGCCAATAAAGACGCGGGGGTTGGCCTGAAAATGGCAGTATTTCAGGCCCGCTTCAGTAAACCACCACGCTCCTGATCGACTCGCCCTTGTGCATCAGGTCGAAGCCGTCGTTGATCTTCTCGAGCGGCATCACATGGGTGATCAGGTCGTCGATGTTGATCTTGCCTTCCATGTACCAGTCGACGATTTTGGGCACGTCGGTGCGGCCGCGCGCCCCGCCGAAGGCCGTGCCCTTCCAGACCCGGCCGGTCACCAGCTGGAACGGCCGTGTGTTGATTACCTGCCCCGATCCCGCCACGCCGATGATCACCGAAACGCCCCAGCCGCGATGGCAGCACTCAAGGGCTTGGCGCATGACCTCCACGTTGCCGATGCATTCGAAACTGTAGTCGGCGCCGCCGCCGGTGATTTCGACCAGATGCGCCACGAGGTCGCCGCCGACCTCCTTGGGGTTCACGAAGTGGGTCATGCCGAATTTTGTTGCGAGTTCCTTGCGCGCCGGGTTGAGGTCCACGCCGACGATCATGTTGGCGCCCGCCATGCGCGCGCCCTGCACGACGTTGAGGCCGATCCCCCCCAGCCCGAACACCACCACGTTCGCGCCGACTTCGACCTTGGCCGTGTTGATCACCGCGCCGATGCCCGTGGTCACGCCACAGCCGATATAGCAGACCTTGTCGAAGGGCGCGTCTTCGCGGATCTTCGCCAGCGCGATCTCCGGCAGCACCGTGTAGTTGGAAAACGTCGAGCAGCCCATGTAGTGGTACACCGGCTTGCCCTCGAGCGAGAACCGGCTGCTGCCGTCGGGCATCAACCCCTTGCCCTGCGTGCCGCGGATCGCGGTGCACAGATTGGTCTTCCTCGACAGGCACGACTTGCACTGGCGGCATTCCGGCGTGTAGAGCGGGATGACGTGGTCGCCTTTCTTCAGGCTGGTCACGCCCGGACCCAAATCGACCACGATGCCGGCGCCCTCGTGGCCGAGGATCGCGGGAAAGAGCCCTTCCGGATCCGCGCCCGACCGGGTGAACTCGTCCGTGTGGCAAATGCCGGTGGCCCTGATCTCGACCAGCACCTCGCCCGCGCGGGGCCCCTCCAGCTTCACCGTTTCGATGCTCAGAGGCGCACCCGCCTTGAAAGCCACTGCCGCCCGCACGTCCATTCGACTGTCCTTTCCTGTTGGTCGCTACTCGGCCTTGACGCCGATTTTCTTGAAGAGCTTGCCGTATCGCTCGAGTTGGTCCTTCGTATTCTTGTGCAGGTCTGCCGGCGACGAGGCTACGACGCTGAACCCCTGCGCGACGAGCTTGTCGCGCACCTCCGGCGAGGCTACGGCCTTGACCACTTCCGAGTTCAGGCGGGCGACGATTTCCCTCGGCGTGCCGGCCGGCGCGACCAGGCTGAACGACGAATAGAACTCGAACCCGGGCAGGAACTCCGCCACGGTCGGCACTTCGGGCAGCACCGCAGAGCGCTTCGGGCTCGCGATGCCGATTGCCTTGAGCTTGCCGCTCTTGATGAGGGTGAACACCGTGGGCAGGCCGGAGAACGAGGCATCGACCTGCCCGCTCGCCACGTCGAGTGCCGCCGCCGCAGCGCCCCGATACGGAATATGCGTGATGAAGACGCCGCCGCCCGTCTTGAACATCTCCATGGCCACGTGCTGCGGGCTGCCGGCGCCGCCGGAGGAATAGTTGAGCTTGCCCGGCCTGTCTTTCGCCGCGGCAATCACGTCGCCCGCGTTCCTGTACGCGGACCCCGGCGACGCAACCAGCGCCCACTCCATCGAGGCCACCTGCGAGACCGGCTCGAAATCCTTGAGGATGTCCCACGGCATCTTCGCGTGCACGTTGGGCAACATCGTCATGATGCTGTCGTTGAAGCCGCCGATCGTATAGCCGTCGGGCGCAGCCTTGGCCACGCGCTCCGCGCCGATCAGGCCCGCCGCGCCAGGCTGGTTTTCGATCACGATCGGCTGGCCCATGTTTTCGGACATCTTCTGCGCGACGACGCGCGCCGCGTTATCGACGGCGCTGGCCGCCTGCAGCGGAACCACCATGAGGATCGGCTTGCGGGGATAGTCGGGCTGTGCGGCCACGGATTGCGCTGCCGCGGCGAGCACCAATGCCAACCGGACCTGCCAGAACCTTAGGCGCCGCATGATTCCCCCTTCGGGCGTTGCCGAGAGGAAGCGATTATGGCCGAACCGCCCACGTACCGGCGGTCGCCGCCATCAGGGTCACCTGGTCGCCGACGGCAAGCGTCGTAGAAGCGGGCGCTTCCGCCGTGAACGCGAGCGCGCCGGACTCGACGCGATAGGTCCGCCGCGCCCCATGGAACACCCGATCTGCGATGCGGCCCGGCCATGCGACCCACCCCTGGGCCGCAACCGCGGACGCGGCGGCAAGAGTGAAGTCTTCCGGACGCACCATCATCAGCGCCGTTTCACCGGGCGCGAAGCTCTCACCCGCCAGGCACTGCCCTTTCCATCCCGGGCCTTCGACATCGAGGCGAAATTTTCCCCCGCTTTCATCGGCGCATGCGGTCACCCTGGCCTCGAGCAAGTTGGGCGACCCGAAGAACTCGGCCACGGCGCGGCTGGCCGGACGCTGGTAGATCTCCTCCGGCGCGCCGACCTGCAGGATGTTGCCGTGCTGCATCACGACCACCCGGTCGGAGAGGGCCATTGCCTCTTCCTGGTCGTGGGTCACGTAGAGCGTGGTGATGCCGACGCGTTTTTGCAGCGCCCGGAATTCCTCGCCCATCTGCACCCGGAGCTTGGCGTCGAGGTTCGACAACGGCTCGTCGAGCAGCAGCACGGCAGGCTCGAACACCATCGCCCGCGCAATCGCCACGCGGATGTCGTCGGCCTTGAACGCCGGCAGGATGTTCTTGATGTTCGGCAGCCCGCCGTGCGGCTGGAACGCGCCGTCCTTGGTCATCATCAGCCAGGTGATCGTCCCGCCGTTGTGGTGCACGTCGCCGAGGAACCGCCCGGCGGTCTGCTCGGTGCGGATGCGCTCGCGAAGCTCGCTTGCGCGTGCTTCGAGCGACTCGAATCGGATGCCGTACTTCTTCTCGAAAAGCTTGCCGACCTCCTTGTGGTACGGCGAACCGACGCCCGAAGTGTAGAACTGGAGCTTGCCCTCCTTCTTTGCAGCCTCGACGACCTTGTTCCACTCGGCCGCGTCCTGCGCTGCCGCGGGCAATGCCACGACAACGAACAGTGCGGCAATCAAAGCAAATCCCTTGACCATCTCCCTTCTCCTTTTCACAGCGTGCTTATTCTCTTCTTGATGAGGACCAGCTGGACCCAGCGGAACACGAGGACCAGCCCCATCATCATGAGGCCGATCACGCTGACCTGTTCGGGCGTGCCGCCGGACCACATCTTGAGCATCACCACCGACACCACCTCGGTGCCCGCCGAATACAGCAGGATCGAGGCCGAGAGCTCCCGGAGGATGCCGAAGAACACCAGCACCCAACCCACCGCGAACGAAGGCCAGGCGAGCGCCACGAGGATGCGCCAGAAGGTCTGCCACCAGCTGCCCCCATGCACGCGCGAGCACTCCTCGAGGTCGTACGAAAGCTGCGCATAGGCGCCGGACATGACGCGCACCGCCACCGGCGTACCGAGCGCCATGTAAGCCAGCAGCAGCGCCCACAGGGTGCCGTAGATCGGGATCGCGCGCGGCAGCATCGCAAAGCCCCACAGGAAACCGATGCCGAGCACCATGCCGGGCATCATCCATGGCAGCCAGGCCAACACTTCGATCAGACGCCGGCCGCGCCAATGCGTGCGGGCCGTGATGTAAGCCACGATGCCGCCGAGCACCATCGTCGCGCTGGCGCCAGCGAGACCGAGGATCATCGTATTGCCAGCCGCATTCCAGAATTCGCGGTTGTCCATGACCGCCCGGTAGTTGTCCAGCGTCAGCATGTCGAGCTGGTAGAAGCCGAAGAACTTGAAGAACGAACTCACGAACAGTTGCCCCACCGGCAGCGCGACCGTCGCAACGAAGAACGCAACGCAGATCGCAAACGTCACCCAGCGCAGGCGGCCGAGCTTCATCACGCCGGGCGAATAGCCTTTGCCGGTCACCGTCTGGAAGCTGCGGCCGTGCAGGACGCGCCACTGCCAGATCACCAGCAGGAACATCAGCGCCATGGCGAAGAACCCGAGGGCGGTCGCGCCCTGGTAGTCCGGCGTGCCGCGATGGTTGATGGCGTTGTAGATGGAGGTGGTGAGCACTTCGATGCCGGCCGGGGTGCCGAAGAAGATCGGCGACTCGAACGACTCGATGCCGCGGATGAACGAAAGGATGAAGGCGCTTGTGGTGACCGGGAGCATCAGCGCCAGCGTCACATGGCGGAAGGTCTGCCAACGCGAGGCGCCCGACATGCGGCTCGATTCCTCCAGCGCCGGGTCCATCGAGCGGAAGGCCTCGACGATGAAGAGGAAGAGGAATGGCGTGGAGTACTGCATCATGTGCCAGATGACGCCGCCATAGGAGAACACGTTGATCAGCGGCTGCTCGTCGCCGGTGACCCATTTCCACACCAGGTTGAGCGACCCCACCTGCGGGTTGCCAAGCATGCCCCACGCGGTGGCGGTGAGGATCGGCGGGATGAAAAACGGCAGCGTGATCAGCACCTCGAGCACGCCGCGGCCCGGCGTGTCGGTGCGCGCGATGATCCACGCAAGCAGCACGGCAAGCAGGATTGAGAGGACCGTCTTCACGAGCGAGATGCCGACCGTATTGACGAGCACCTTGCCGTTGTCGCCGCTGAAGATCGCCCGGTAGCCGTCGAAATTGAATTCGCCCGCCATGCCCGGCGGGGTCGAATGCACGCTGCCGTAGAACAGCATGCCCATCGGGTACAACGACAGGAAACCGAGCAGCAGCACCAGGCCGGCGATGCTGAAACTGCGGGCCGTACCGGTATTAGCGCCGGATATCACTCGCGCGGTCAGGCTTTCAGTGCCTGCAGGACCTCGGTCTCATCCTCGTAGCCCTTGCCGCGCTTGAGCAGCGTCTGGTGCGAACGCACGCGGTAGAGCCCGCCGTTGCTCGCTGGGCGCGGCGTGGGGCCGCCATCGGCCAGCGCGCGCGCCTCGCCGATCAATCGTTTCCTCATCGCGATGATCGCCGTGTCGCTGATCGCGAGGTGTTCCTTGGTGCGGTCCACGATCGGTCCGGGGCTTTCGGTGGCCATCGCGTCCTGGGCACGGATGCCGGCGATGCCGGTGAACGAAATCTTCTTCTGCATGTTGCGGTCGATGTTGTACTCGTTGCCCTTGTTGTCGGTCGGCTGCGTGGTGCCGGGGAACACCTTGCGGTGCGTGTTGTCGCCGTTCTTCCAGGCCGCGAGTTCCTGCTCCTTCAGCGGTTGGTCGGGGCGGAAGTTGACCGCGATCACCCAGCAATGCTCGTCGTCCTTGGGCACCCACATGCGCGTCATGCGCGGGAAGCCCGCGCGCGCGGCGATCATCGTATAGAACGGCAGCAGGAACTGGTTGAAGCGCCAGTAGGCCTTGTCGTCCTCCACGTTGCGGCGGTTGGCGGCGATGAATCCGTACGGCGTGTCGCTGATCGTCCACGCCGGCGACATGTCCTCCATGAAGTAACTGCCGGTGAGCGCGTTCTTGGCTTCGTCGAGCTGGTCGATCCGGCGGTGCAGGAAGCTCACGTGCGCGCCGTCGAGCTCGCCTTCCATGGCCTGCACCGAGTTGCAGTCCTGCTCCCAGCGCGAGGCGTACAACTGGTTCGCCGGCAGGTCGAGCCATTCGAACTCGGGAACCGCGGAAGGCGATTCCTTGGGACCCATGTAAACCCAAAGCAGGCCGCCGCGCGTGACCGCCGGGTAGGCGGTCGCCCTCACCTTGCGCCTGAAGTTGCTGTCCGGCGGTTCGCTCGGCATGTCGACGCAGTTGCCTTCGACGTCGAATTTCCAGCCGTGGTAGACGCAGCGGATGCCGCTCTCTTCGTTGCGGCCGAAATACAGGCTGGTGAGCCGGTGCGGGCAGAATTCGTCCATCACGCCGACGCGGCCGTTGGTGTCGCGAAACACGATGAGGTCTTCGCCGAGGAGGCGCAGGCGCTTGGGCGCCTCGTCGGCCGGCGGAATTTCCGCCACCAGCATGCAGGGGATCCAGAACCGGCGCATGAATTCGCCCATCGGCGTGCCGCGGCCGGTGCGGGTCAGCAGTTCGTTGTCTTCGCGGCTCAGCATGAGGCCCCCTGCTACTAACGATCGGGTGAGGGCATTGTAGTCGCCGCCCCCCGGCCCACAAGGCATGGAGCGAAACTACGCCTACGCCGCGCGCGCCCAGATTGCGCGGATCTCCCCCGGCAGGGTCATCGGGTCGAACGGCTTGGGCACCACCTCGAGCGCGCCGGCCGCTTTCAGCTCGGCGACTTCGGCGGCCATGATCTTCGCAGTCATGAAGATCGCGGGCACCGACGCAAGCGCCGGAATCGCGCGCATCGCCTTGAGCGCGGTGGGCCCGTCCATGCCGGGCATCATCACGTCGAGCACGAAAAGGTCGGGTGCGAACCCGGGTGCGGCCGCAATCGCCTCGGCGCCCGAGGCGCAGCATTTCACCTCGAAGCCGCCCACATCCGCGAGCGACATCTCGCCCACCATGCGGATGTCTTCCTCGTCTTCCACATAAAGGATCTTCCTAAGCTCGCGCGCCATCCCGTCCTCCGTTTTGCTCCTTGTGCCGGCCGTTGCCCAAAGCGTGCCTGATCGTCGCCACCAACTGCTCTTCGGTCGAGTGCGCCTTCAGGAGCACGCCTTCCACGGCGGCCATGCGCTCCTGGCCGATGCTCGACCCGGAGAAAACGATCACCGGCGGAAGGGGGCCTTTTGCGCGCAGCTTGTCGAACAAGTCCCAGCCCGAGCCGTCGGACAGCGAAATATCCAGGAGCACGAGGTCGTAGTCATGCTTGGCGACACGCTCGTACGCCTCGGCGAGGGTGTTCGCGTAGTCGGTTCGCGCAAAGGGTTCGAGCAGCACGGCCACGACCGAACGCAACCCGACGTCGTCCTTCACATGGAGCACGCTCGGACGCGAGTCCTTGGCCGCCGCGGGACGCGATACGAGGTCGGCGAAGCCACGCGCGATCCTCAGTCGAGCGATTTGCCCAGGGCTTCGACCAGGCGGCCGATCGCGGCCTGGTCGCCGTCCGACAGGGAACTCCGGAGCGTAAACAGCGTGCGCAGCGCGGACTGGAGTTGCCGGGCGGCCATCGCGAGGTCCTCGCATCCCAGTGTGCCCGCGTTGCCGCACAGCGTGTGGGCCGCATGCACCAGCTCTTCGCGCACCTCGTCCTGCGGCCCGGCCGCCTTCACGCGCTCCCAGAGTAATTGGATCGCGGCAACCTTTTCGGGCGCACGCGAGCGAAACGACTCGCGCATCTTGCCGAGCCTGCGTTTCAGTTCCTCTGCGTCCAGAGGATATTCGGGGGCGGTGCCCATCAGGCCGCCGCCACGCTGCGGGTCCGCGCGCCACGCACGGACAGACGCGCGGCTTCGGCTTTCCGCCCCGCCTTGGCCAGCGCGGCGATCAACGTGCATTCGATCAGGTCGCGCTGCGCGCGGCTGCCGCCGATGCGCTCGTGTTCTGCAAGCTTCAACTGGAGGCGATCGACGACCCCGGTGAAGTCGTGCTTCGCATATGCGCCAAACGCCTCGGCCAGCGCGGGCACGATCGGGCCGGCGGCGAGCTTGCCGGTGCGCTCGCGTTCGAGAAGCTGGTCCACGAGGGACTGCAATCCTTCGTTGTCCGCGGCCCCCGCATAGGCCAGTGCGCTATGCACATCGGCAAACGTCACGCCGGCTTTCGGGAATTCCTTGAGCGCGTAGTCCCTCACTTCGCGCCACGCCGCCGGGTCATGCGCGTGGCCCTTGAGCTGCGCGCGCCAGAGGAACGAAGCCGAGTCCGACAGCGTGTTGATCGGGGGCCCCCACGAACTGCCCGGTTTCACGTCCTCCATGAAGACGCGCCGGGCCGCGTCGATCCTGCCGGCCTCGAGCTGCCAGAGGGCGATATGCCAGCTCAGGTGACAATGCAGCTGGGCGTTGCGCGGGAAATCCTTCATCCACTCGATGAGGTAGGCAAGCCCGGCCGCATCCTCGCCGTTCTCGTACAGGACGTGTGCGTACACATGCGCGCCGTGCGCATTGCGCGGATAGATCGCGAGGGACCGGTCGATCAGCTTGCGCGCCTCTGCGATACGCCCGGTTTCGCCAAGCGCAAACGCATGCGTGCAGAGAAACCACCAGTCCTCGCCGTACGCGGCGGCAAGATCGTCCATCTGGCGCGCCTGCTCGAGCTCGCGCCCGGACCGGCCCGAGAAACCGATCAAACCGAACACCCCGGTGCAGGGGGCGAGCACCATGACGTCGCGAGGAAACTCCTTGAGATGCTCGAGCGCGAACGCGAGCGGCGCGGGCCCCTTGCCGTCCACGAGCGTGGCTAGAATCTCCACGTTCGCGCGCTCGCGCTGCGGCAGGTTAGCGGCAAGCTCCCGCGCGCGAGCAACCGCCGCCTTGGCCGCGTCGATCTTCGCGTACAGCTGCAGCGTGCGCCCGAGGGCCGCATGCGCAAGCGCGAACCCCGGATCGGCCGCGATCGCCCGGGCAAAGGCGTCTTCGGAGCCGAAATTCGCGGACAGGAAAAGATCGACTCCTTCCACGTACGCGTCGCGCGCAGCCGCGGACGCGGTCGACAATCCAAGCCCGTAACGGTCAGTCAGCATGAGTCACCTCGTTCATGCGATAGGTTACAGTACGCCGGGAGAGGCAGGAACGGGATGACGTCTTTCATTTTGGACACTGCCTTTCCCAACGAACGCACGAAAACCCCGCCGATCCGGAGACATCGAATGAAGCCGGTCCTTGGAATGCTTCTGGCCCTTGCCGTGGGATTGCCGGTGCCCGCGCTCGCGCAAGGCTATCCGTCCCGGCCCGTCAAGATCGTGGTCGGCTTCACGCCGGGCGGGGGCGTGGACATCAACGCCCGCCTGCTTGCATCGAAGCTTGCCGACCTGCTCGGCCAGCAGGTCGTGGTCGAAAACAAGCCCGGCGCGGGCACCAACATCGCCAACGAATTCGTGGCTCGCTCGGCGCCCGACGGCTACACGCTGCTGATGAATACGCCCGCAGTGGCGATCAACATGTCGCTCTACAAGAATCCAGGCTTCGACACGCTGCGCGACTTCACCGGGGTCTCGGTCTTCTCGTCGAGCCCGAATATCCTCGTGGTCAACGCGCAGGTGCCGATACGGACCGTGGCCGAACTGCTCGTGCAAGCGCGCGCCACGCCCGGAAAGTTCAACTATGCGTCGGCCGGCTCGGGCAGCACGCAGCACCTTTCGGGAGAGCTGTTCAAGACGCTTACGGGCACCGACATCGTTCATGTCCCGTACAAAGGCACCGCGCCGGCGCTCACCGCGCTGATCTCGGGCGAAGTGCAACTCTCGTACGCGAACATTCCCGCGATCAACGCGTACGTTAAATCGGGGCGCCTGCGCCCGCTCGCAACCACCGGCGCAAAGCGCGCCGAACTGATGCCGGATGTTCCGACCCTGAAGGAGTCCGGCGTCGCCATGGACGTGGTCGTCTGGTACGGGCTGCTCGCGCCTTCGGCAACGCCCCCGGAGGTCGTTGCGAAACTCGCCGGCGCCGTTGCCAAGGCCGCGCATTCGCCCGACATCCGCCAGAAGCTCGTCGAGCAGGGCGCCGAGCCGATGGGCAACACGCCGGAAGAATTCGCGCGCCTGCTCAAGCAGGAAGTCGCCACTTGGGCCGCAGTCGTCAAGGCTTCGGGCGCGAAAGCGAACTGACCGGGCACTGCAATGATCACGCGCTCGGCATTCATCTCGAGGCCCCTTGGGTGAGACAGCCATGAAACTGCCGTTCTACCAGGTCGATGCCTTTACGAGCCGCATCTTCGGCGGCAACCCGGCGGGCGTGTGCCCGCTCGACGCGTGGCTGGACTACGACGTGATGCAGGCCATCGCCGCCGAGAATAACCTCGCCGAGACCGCGTTCTTCGTCGCGGGACCCGACCGCTTCCACCTGCGCTGGTTCACGCCCACGGCCGAAGTCGACCTGTGCGGGCATGCGACGCTGGCGAGCGCATGGGTGCTGTTCGAAAAACTCGGCGTGACCTCGGATGAAGTCAGTTTCGATACGCGAAGCGGCGTGCTCACGGTCAAGCGTGACGGGGCCAAGCTGTCGATGGACTTTCCTTCGAGGCCGGGCGAGCCGTGCGAGGCGCCCGAGGCCTTGTTGGCGGGCCTGGGCATCCAGGCCGCCGAAGTGCTGAAGGCGCGCGACTATCTGGTGGTGCTCGAATCGGAGGCCGCGGTCCGCGCCGTTCAGCCGGATTTCGCGAAACTCATGGCCGTGGACACTTTCGGCATCATATTGACCGGGCCGGGCAACGAAGCCGACTTCGTTTCGCGCTTCTTCGCGCCGCGCATGGGCGTGCCCGAGGACCCGGTGACCGGCTCGTCCCATTGCACGCTGACGCCCTACTGGGCCGGCCGGCTGGGCAAGACCAGGCTCAGCGCCCGCCAGGTGTCGGCGCGGGGGGGCGAACTGGAGTGCGAAGACCTCGGCGCGCGCGTGTCGATCGCGGGTCACGCGGTGCTGTATCTCGAAGGCTCGATTTACGTGGACTGACGGGACGGCAGTTCTATGTTTTCCGTTTCAGGCAAGCCGATCAGCCTGGAGTCCGCGTCTTTATTGACTCTACGGAATAGAATCTTGTGAATTTATGCTGCTATTCCTTGTACCACGCCACCTGCTGCGTGGTCGCCAGCAGCTTGCCGTCGCGGCCCCAGACCTGTCCTTCCTGGTCGTAGTAGCCCTTGTTGAACACCTGCGCCTTCGCCACACAGAGCACCGGCTCCGCGCCCTCCGCCGCAAGCTCGGCGGCATCGACGTGGAAATAGATGTTGAGCGACACCGTCGCGATCGGCGCCATGCGCGGCCGGCGCAGGAAAATGCGCGGGAAGAACGCGTCGCAGATCGCGGTTAGCGCAGGGAAATCGAGCGGCCTGGCCGGGACGTCGCGGAGCCACGCGTGCGTCACGCTGTCCGGGTTCTCAGTGCCAAAACGGCCGCGCGCGTAGCGCATCTCGTACATCTGCGGCCACAGGATTTCGAGGCGCGGCTCGAAGCGCTTGCAGGCCTCGGGCCCCGGCACCTCGGGCGGGACCGCCTCGCGCAGACCCCATGTGGCGCGGCGCGCGGCGAAGACCGCGAGCGCGCCGAGCACGGGCTCGGTTTCGCCGTCCTGCGCGAGTTGCACCGACCAGTGCTGGGTCGAGCGGTTGGTGCGCACCAGCTTCGTGTCGACCGTGAAGGCGCCCTCCTTGATGGGCGCCATGAAGTTGACCGTCAGCGAGAGCGGGTCACCTTGCCGGTCGGCGCGCTGCAGGATGCCATTGAGCGCCGTCGCCGCGGTGATCCCGCCGAAGGGGCCGACGAAATTCCAGTACTTCTTGCTGGTGTGGCCCGTGAATCGCCCGTTGCCCGAGGGCTCCAGCCGGACGGCTTCGTCGAACGCGTGGGCGGACCCTTGCGGCTCAGGCATCGGCGACCTTGATCAGCAGCTTGCCGGTGTTCTCGCCCTTGAACAGCATCAGCAGCGTCTCGGGAAAAGTCTCGAGGCCGTCGACGATGTCTTCGCGCGTCTTCAGCTTGCCGGCTTTCATCCAGAGCGCCATCTCGCGCACCGCCTCGCCGAACTTTTCGGTGTAGTCCATGACGACCATGCCGGTCATGCTCGCGCGATTGACGAGCAGCGAAAGGTAGTTCGACGGCCCCTTGACCGGCGTCGTGTTGTTGTACTGCGAGATCGCCCCGCAGATCACGATCCGGCCGTTGCGCGCGATGCGGGCGAGCGCCGCATCGAGAATGTCGCCTCCCACGTTGTCGAAGTAGACGTCGATGCCCTTGGGGCAGTGCTGGCGCAGCGCCTTGTTGACGTCCTCGGACTTGTAGTCGATCGCGGCGTCGAACCCCAGTTCGTCGACGATCCACTTGCACTTGTCCGGCCCACCCGCGATACCGACGACCCGGCAGCCCTTGATCTTGGCGACCTGGCCGACCACCGTGCCCACCGCGCCGGCTGCACCAGAGACCACCACCGTCTCGCCTTCCTTGGGCTTGCCCACGTCGAGCAAACCGAAATACGCGGTCATGCCCGGCAAGCCGAGCGTGCCGAGATACACCGGCAGCGGAGCGAGGCGCGGATCGACCTTGGTGATGTCGTTGCCCTTCGAGATCACGTAGTCCTGCACGCCGCCCCACCCGGCCACGAAGTCGCCGACGGCGAACTTCGGATTGTTGGAGGCGACCACCTTGCCGGCGGTCCCGGCGCGCATCACTTCGCCCAGGCCCACCGGCGGGATGTAGGAGCGGCCTTCGTTCATCCAGCCGCGCATCGCCGGGTCGAGCGAGACATACAGTACGCGGATGAGCACTTCGCCCGGGCCCGTCTCGGGGACCGGCGCGGAGGTGAATTCGAAATCGCTGCGATTGACCATTCCGACCGGGCGCGCGATCAGCTTGAACTGGCGGTTCTGTTGGGGCATGGGGATTCCTTTGCGAAGTGCGGCCGACGAGATGGGCGCAGCCTTGGATGATACTTGGTGACGGCGTTTACGGTAGAGTTGGCCCCGCAATGCCGCGCCGGGGGAGCCGAAAAATGAAAAAAGTCCTGACATCGATCTCGATCACCGCACTTTTGGCGGGTTGTTCGCCGTTTAATTTGGTCCAGCTCATGCGCTACGAGGGACCCTTGCAGAAGCCGACGCCCATCCAGACCTTCATGGAGGACCGCCAGGGGTGCGTGGACCAGGCGCGCAAGTGCATCGCCGAGAAGTACAAGAACACGAGCTACATGAGCGAGACGGTCGACAAGCTCCTGCCCAGCCGCGGGGTCTATCTCGGCTGCATGACCGGCAAGGGCTACCTCCCGGTGCAGCACAGCGGCTACGTGCCGGATGTGCTCGTGAAAATGCACGACTATGCGCCGGAGCGCGATTGCGCCGGCCGTTGAGACAGCCCCCTCCCTGAAGGAATGAGCGAGACGCCGCCTTGACCCTGTGGGCGCGGGCCAGGGCGTTGTTCGGCCGGCCCGAAGAACCGGACGAGTTCGCTGTGCAGATCGACACCGCTTTCCGGGAAGCCGTTGCCCTCCACCAGCAAGGCCGCCTTCAGGAGGCGGAACAGTCCTACGCCAAAGTCATTTCGCTCGCGCCGGACCATGCGCCGGCCCTCAACCTGCTCGGCACGCTCGCCTACCAGGTCAACGAGCCGGCGCGCTCGGTGGAACTGATCGAAAAGGCGATTGCATTCGACGCGGGCCAGGCCGGATTCCATTCGAACCTGGCGCTGGCGCTAAACGCCGTCGGGCGCGGCCGCGAAGCCGTCGATGCCTGCGACCGCGCGATCGCGCTCGACGATCAATGTTTCGAAGCCTGGAGCAATCGCGGAAACTCGCTCTGGGGCCTGGGCCGGCGCGACGAGGCGCTTGCAAGTTACGCGCAAGCCCTCGCCATCCAGCCCGACCATGCGCAAACGCACTGGAACGAAGGGTTCCTGCGCATGCAGCTCGGCCTGTTCGAGACCGGCTGGCCGAAGCAGGAATGGCGCTGGCGCCTCGAGCACACGCGCGCCGACTGGCGCGCCTTTGCCGCGCCGCTGTGGCTCGGCAAGGAGGACCTGAAGGGCAAGACGATCCTGTTGCATGCCGAGCAGGGATTGGGCGACACGATCCAGTTCTGCCGCTACGCAAAGCTGGTCGCGCAGCGCGGCGCCACGGTCGTGCTCGAAGTGCAGAAGCCCCTCAAGGCGCTGCTCTCGGGGGTCGAAGGTGCGTCGCGGGTGATTGCACGAGGCGAAGCGTTGCCGGCCTTCGACTATCACTGCCCGCTGCTCAGCCTGCCGCTTGCATTCAACACTACGCTCGCCACTATCCCGGCGGATCGAGCCTACCTGCGCTGCGATCCTGAAGAGGTCGCGCAATGGCGCGAGAAGCTCGGACCGAAGACCGGGCCGCGTGTCGGATTGGTGTGGAAAGCCGCGGGCGCGAACAGGTCGATCGCGCTTCCTGAAATGCTGCAGATCGTGACGCCGGGAATCGAGTTCTTCAGCATGCAGAACGAGGTATCTGCCGACGACCAAGCGATCCTCGATGCGCACGATGTCCGGCAACTGACCGCCGGCTTGCGCAATTTCGCCGATGCGCCGCTGGTCGACCTGATGGATCTCGTGGTCACGGTGGACACCAGCATGGCGCACCTGGCCGCCGCGCTCGGCAAGCCGGTGTGGCTGCTGCAGTCGTTCAATCCGGAGTGGCGATGGTTGCTCGACCGGGCGGATAGCCCGTGGTACCCGACGATGCGCCTCTTCCGCCAGCCTGTTCCCGACGACTGGGCAAGCGTGCTGGGGCGGGTTCGAAGCAAGTTGCTCGAACCGCCCGGCTAACCGGGCGCCTGAAACACCGCGCGGTCCCTCAGCAGTACCGGGCAGCGGCCCGCTTGGCTTGCTCGAGGCGCGCCGTTTGCATCGGGGCCCTCGCGGCGCGCACGTTGTCCACGATGGCCGCCTCGGCGGTCGCGGGGTGGCCGCAGGCGTAAGGCGGCACCGGGTTATATTCGATCAGCAACTGGATCGACTTGGCGGCGTCCGCGCCGAGAATTTCACCGGCGATCGAGAGTGCAAAGTCGATGCCCGCCGTGACGCCCCCGCCCGTGATGCGGTTGCGATCGAAAACAACGCGATCCGGCATCGCGGTTGCGCCGAACACCGGCAGCAGGTCGAGCGACAGCCAGTGCGTGGTGGCGCGATACCCCTTGAGCAGGCCCGCGGCGCCGAGCACGAGCGCGCCCGTGCAGACCGAAGTGACGTACTTCGCCTGCTGCGACTGGCGGCGCAGGAATTCGAGGACTTCAGGGTTCTCCATCAGCGCGCCGACCCCCGGGCCGCCGGGAACGAAGACGAGGTCGAGCAGCGGCGCATCGGCCATGGCCGTATCCGGGATGAACTTCAGGCCGCCCCGGGCCGTAACCGGTTGCAGCGTAGCGGCGATGACCTTGGCCTCGCACCCCGGCATCTGCGAGAACACCTCGTAGGGACCGGTGAAGTCCAGCTGGGTCATGTCGGGAAAGATCAGCATTCCGATAATCATTGGCGGGCTCCTGTCGATCCTCATGGTGCCACGGGCATGCTGTGCCACCAAATGTCGCACTCCTTGCACAGGCCGCCCTCGAACCAGGCCTTGAGTACGCCATCGAGCACCATGCGGGGCAGCGGGTCGCCCGGCTTGCGCGCGACGAGGTTGGTGCCGGTGGACTGCGCCCAGATCCGGAAGAGCTCTTCGGAAGCCACCTGGTAGGTCACGTGCCAGTGGGCGATGCCGCCATCGGGCACGGTCGAGAGCACCTCGAAGGTGAGTTCGATGTCGTCCTGGAGCTTGATCCGGCGCCAGTACTCGGCGAGTTGCGCGGGGCCGCGTTGCGCGGCGAACGGCGTGTTGCGGTAGACGCCGTCGGCTGCGAACAGGGCGGCGAACATCGACTCGTCCTTCGCTTCCCACGCCGCCTTGTAGCCCTGCATGAATTTCTCGATGCTCATTGATCATTTCCCTCGGATTGCGATTGCGCAAGGCGCGACCTCGCCGCGGACAATAGTGCACGGGAATACAGCTTGTGAAAACCCAGTAGCAAACCGAACACGAACCCCATGGACCGCTTGCCGGGTCTTGCGCGCGCGACAGGCACGACTGCGGAGCCGAAATACAAGCGCGTAACGTTCGGGTTGCCGCCCTCCTCCGCCGCCACGAGCGCGTGCGGCCCGCGAAATCGCACAGGAGCAGTTGGTCTGGGCTGTGCGCCTCCACGCTCCATGCGGCAAACGCGTCGAGCGCACCCGAGGCGAGCCCGCCGGCCTGGCCATCGGTCGAGGGCTTCGAAACGAACCATGCCAGCAGCCGCCTTTCCACCTTGAACAGAGGCGTGGTGTAGAAGGCCTCGACGAATTCAGCATGGGAAACGCGCTGCGCCAGCCTGGTCGTGTAGCAGTCCGTGTAGGCCCCTGCTTGCTGGTATTTGCCCAGAAGCGCGCCTTGCGGGAGTTCGCATCGCCGGATCGAAGCCATCCCCGGCTTGAAGAGACAGTCCGCCAGATTGAAGGCAATGGGCCACAGCAGGTAGACAAGTGAGAACAGGTATAGCGTTTCGAGCGCTTCGCCAAACGCCCACATGCCGCTGGAGGCCAACTGCTCGGCAACGATCTCCGCGGCGGGCCTGCCTGTCGAAAACGCTTGGTACGCGATCATCAGTTCGCGCAGTAACACCACGGCCCCGTAGGCAAGGACCCAGGCAGACACGAACAACGCGATCTCCAACAGGACGCGCCAGTGGATTCGCAGCCCCCGGATGAACCGCTGTTACTGTCCACCGGAGGCGGGCGACTTGTCCCCGAGCAGGGCGATGAACATGAACGCGAAGGGCCCGGTTGCACCCAGCACAAGCCAGAGCGCGGAACGCTGCCTTGACGCGATCACCAGGTAGCAAGCGGCTGCCCAGAGGACCAGCATCAGCCCGGCCGACGCCATCAGCACGCCCTGCTGCGCCATCTGCAGCCACCGGAAATCACGCTCGTAGTTTCCGTGACCAAGCGCCATTTCCGGATCGATCAGGCTGGCCAGCCCGGCGCCCGCGAGCATGACTGCAAGGATGGCCAGGTAGCAAGCGATCGCCAGCGGGTATGGATGCCTGGTCATGGAGGGCATGCCGCCTTCTACGCAATGGCGTGTCAAGGAACGCCGAAGCGAAGGATGCGCTCGCGAAGGTCTTCGATGTCTTTGCGAACGCCGCGCACCCGGAAGAACGCCCCTTCCGAGTCGGCGCGCTCATCCAGCACCTCGCAGGACGCGAACAACTCGCCGCGCAACTGCTGTGCGGCCCAGGGAAGGAACAACTCCGCCTTGACCAGGCGCCGGCCGAAGAACGCGCGGATCGCCTTTTGCAGCCTGGCAATGTCTTCCTTGTCCATTGCGCTCATCACTAGGCACTTGGGGAATTGCGCGCGCAATGCCTTCGCGCGTTCGAGTTGTGCATCGGCATCGCCGACGCGGTCGATCTTGTTGAACACCAGCAGGCGCGGCACCTTGCCGGCATCGATCTCGGCAAGTACCTTCTCGGTCACCTCGATCTGGCGCTCGAACCCGGGGTCGCTGGCGTCGATCACATGGACGAGCAGCGAAGCTTCGGCGGCCTCTTCCAGCGTCGACTTGAACGACGCGACCAGATCGTGCGGCAGGTTCTTGATGAAGCCCACCGTGTCGCTCACCAGCACGCGCGGCACGCCTTCCGGCGCCAGCGCGCGCACGGTGGTGTCCAACGTCGCGAAGAGCTTGTCGGCCACCAGCACCTCGCTCCCCGTCAACGCGCGCATCAGGGTCGACTTGCCTGCGTTCGTGTAGCCGATCAGCGCCACTCGCTCCAGGCCCTGGCTTTCCTGCCGCCGCGCAACCTGTGTGCGGCGCTCGAGGTCGAAGGCCGTGATCTCCCGCTTCAATTCCGCGATGCGGTCGCGGATCTTGGCGCGGTCCGCCTCGCCCGCGGCCTCGCCCGCACCGCGGCCGCCGACGCCGCTGCGCTGCCGCCCCTGCGGCCCGGCCAGCTTGGCCGCCTCGCGCAAGCGCGGCGCCAGGTAGCGCAAGCGCGCGATCTCGACCTGCGCGCGGGCCGCGTTTGAGCGCGCATGGCGATGGAAGATCTCGAGAATCACCGTGGTGCGGTCCATGACCTGGCAACCGATCTCGTTTTCGAGGTTGCGCGCCTGCGAGGGCGAAATCTCGTGGTCCACCAGCACGAAAGCGGCTCGACTGTTGTCGGTGCCGCTCAGGGCCTTTGCCGCTTCGCGCGCCGCGACCGCGCCGTGGCGTGCGATGCGGCGATCGGAGCTTTTCACTCCGCGCCCCGCCGCCGCGGGCGCCTCCTGCGGCCCATCGGCTGGTTCACCCTGGACGAAGCGCCGCATCTCCTCGCGCTTGCCGGACCCCAAGTAGGCCGTCGAGTCGAAGCTGGCGCGCTTTTGCACGAATGTGGCCAGCACCTCGAAACCCAGCGTCTTGGCCAGTTCGCGCAGTTCGGCCAACGATGCTTCGAACTCCGCGTCGCTGACCCTAGGTAGCTGCACGGCTGCCACGACGGCGCGCTGTGGAGTGATCTTGGGTTCCTTGGACATACGAGGGATCAGGCCGCAGTTTCACCACCGGGCGGCGCGTACTTTTCGATCACTTGCTGTTCAGTGAGCATCGGTGTCCGATTCGCGAAGGAATAGTAGGGCGGCTTCTTGTCGATGTAGATCTGGCTCGCGAGCTCGAAGTCGTTGGAGTCGAAAATAGCGGCCCCCCACCCCACCTTCGACAGGTGCCGCAATGACAGGCTCCGATCTCTTTCGTGTCCGGGGAAGTAAAACTGACGGCTCCGCACAGGCAACGACCGTTCATCTGGGCTACTCCATCAAGGAAAGAATACGGGGGTATTTTTGCACTCCGCTCCATCGCTAGCACCAAGCCTCAATATGAGATGCCGCAATTCTCTTCACTTTCCGCCGGCACGCCTATTAGGACAAGCAAGCGGCTGTCGCTTCGGTACCAAAACGAGACTCGCGCCTGACGTTGGGCGGCACCCGCTTCAGCGCCGGGTCCCGGGCGCGGTCGCTGCGAGCGACCGGCGCACGCAGATGTGGTCGAACCAGTGGCCTAGCTTCGGGTGCCCAGGCCGCCAGTGGAGATCAGGGATCAGGGCTGCGAACCCCATGGCGCAGGCGAGCGTGATCTGCGCGAGGTTGAGTGTGCCGCTGCACAGTAGATGATCTATCTCCCGTTCCCATAGAGCAACCATGCGCTTGGCGCGGCCGGCTTCGTGCAGCAGGATTGTCGGGGACTGCTCGCTTTTCGGTCGCCTGAGTTCGCGGCCCCAAACTGCGAATCCATCCAACATGCTCCTCGCCAAGGCCTCGAGACGGCGCGCTTCCCATGCCTGGTCTCCGGCCGGCGGATCGAAGGCGGGATTGCCGTCGAGGTGATCGAGGTAAGCGCAGGTAACGGCAGATTCCTCCAGCCCGATGCCATCTTCGCGGACGAGATAGGGAACGCGTCCGGATGGATTGATGCTGTAGTACGGACTGTCCGCAAGACGTGTCTGGGCGACGACGATTTCGACGCGAGCCTCCAATCCTTTCTCGAGGACGACGACGCGTGCGATGCGCGCGTAGGGAGAACCCGGGGTGATGAAGAGTTTCATGGACTGGAACCTCGATTCCTTGTCGCGCCGATTGACGCTTTTCTCTGCCGCGAGCCGGCAGCGTCAGGTGCGCTCGGGCGGCGCCGACAGGCGTGCGTTCCGACATTTGCCGCACTGATTCGAGCAACTCCGCGGCGAGGTCGCGTTCAGCCTCATAGGCTCGAAGTTGCCGATCATCGAGCTTTCTGTTTTTCGAGGGCACGGCGAATCTCATTCAACTTTGCACCAGTGACGTTGTCCGTCTTGGCTTCCGCACAAATAATCAAAAGCACGATCTCTTCTTGTTCTTCCTTCGAATGGTCTTCATCGAGTAACGATTGAAAGAAGGAGGCGAGGACAAGACTTGGGACCTTATTGCAGCCTCACCGTTGTGCTTACCGGCGCGCGCGTGACACCAGTTGAGAAAACTCGATGACCGCTTTCGCGCGCCCGGTACAACTACTTGTTGGACGGCTACGGTTCGACGATTTCGAGATCACGACAAATTTTCCTTGCAAGAAAATCGTTTATTTCGCGATGGCGTGGAACGGCGGTTGCTTTTCCAGTGGCACGGTTTATGTAGATCGAATGTTTGCCACCTTCACGATGCAAGACACAACCGCGCTGCTGAAGATGACGAATCAGGTCATCGCGTTTCATCCTGCCGGTAGCAGCATTCTCTCGCGAATGACTTCTTTCCCCTGAATCGTCTCTTCCGCCAAGCTACGGTTGGCCTCAAGGATTAGCTCAACCGCTTCGTTGAGATTCTCTCGCGCTTCTTCGAGAGTAGCACCTTGCGTATTGGCGCCAGGAAGCTCTTCCACGAAGCCGATATATCCCTCGGGTACTTTTTGAAACACTGCGGTCAAATGCATTTCAACCCCGCGACTTGTTCAAGTGCCGACAGTATAGCGCGGACGACCATTTTGCCGTCCAACGTCGTGCTGTGCGGCGGGCGCGGTGTTCGCAGTCCTCTCGACGGCCCGCTCGTCCGGGTGGAGCAACCGCGGGCCGGCTATGCCGCCTGAGCGGCGCTTATCCTATTTTTTTCCGTTTTAGGAAAACACGAATGCCCGAGAGCCTCGCCGTTATTGAATCTCCGTACTTAAAAGTTCGACTTTCCTACAGCACCTGCCGCGCAATCCGCATCCGCGTCTCGCGCATGTCGTCCCCGCGCAGCTCGCGCAGCGCATAGCCCACGAAGGCCGACACGACATCCTTCCGCCAGTAGATGTCGAGGTCTGTGTTGTCCATTGGCTTGGCGACGTTCTGGGCCTTGGCGCCCGCTTCGGCAATGGCTTCATCGGTAAGCTTCTTTCCGATCAACGAATTGCCGGCCTTGGTGGCCAGCGGCCGCGAAGACACCGCGCCCAGCGCGATGCGCGCTTCCTCGACCGTGCCATCGCCCGCAAACTTCACCGCGGCGGCCACGCCGAGCACCGGGAAATCGAAGGCCCCGCGGCGGCGCAGTTTCCAATAGGTGCTCTTCCAGCCCACCGAATCCGGCAGCGAAATCTCGGTGAGCACCTCGTCGGCGCGCCGCGTGATGTAGTCGATGCCGTCGTTCTTGTAGAGGTCGGCGAGCAGCACTTCGCGTTCGCCCTGCGTCGAAACCAGCTTCACGTTCGCACCAAGCGAGATCAGCGCCGGCGCCGTGTCGGTCGACGAGACGGCGAGGCAGCGCTTGCTGGCGGTGGCCACCCAGCAGATGTCGCCTTCGGACTTCATGCAGAAGTCGATCGCCTTCCTCCACTCGTAGTTCTGGTTGAGGTAGGTGCAGCGCGTGTCGAGGCACAGGTTGCCGCCGAGCGTGCCCATGTTGCGCAGGTGCACGGTGGCGACCTGCGCGGCCGCCTGGTAGAGGCCCGTGTAAGCACCGCGAACCTTTTGGGAGTCGACGATTTCGGTCAGCGAAAGCCCCGCGCCGAGCCGGAGGCCGGAACCATTGGAAACCTTCTTCAGTTCGTCCACGCGGCGTAGCGACACCAGCGTCTTCGGCGCCTGGTGGCGGCGCTTCATGTTCGGCACCAGGTCGGTGCCGCCGGCAATCAGCATCGCGTTCGGGCCTTCGCCGGCAAGGATCTTCGCGGCCTCGGCCACCGATCGCGGCGAATGAAAGCCGAACCACGGCAGGCGCATCATGAGGCGACCGCCTGTTTCCTGTCCGCGGGCTTGGTCTCGTTGCCGTCGCCGCCCTCCCACGGTGTCTTCACATAGACCGGCTTTGGGTACGGCACCTGCGGGAAATGATCCGGGCCGACACGCGGCGCCTCGCCCTTGGCCTTGAGTTCGAGCGCGCGCAGCACCTTGTCCGGCGTGATCGGGATTTCGTCGATGCGAACGCCCACTGCGTCGTAGATCGCGTTCGCCACTGCGGGCATCACCGGCAGCAGCGGCCCCTGCCCGACTTCCTTGGCGCCGAACGGGCAGTTGGGATCGGGGTCTTCCACCAGGTAGGTGAACACCTCGGGCATGTCGAGCGACGTGAGGCTCTTGTACTCGAGCATGGAGGGGAATTTGTGCACCAGCGCATGCGACATTTTGGCGGGCAACCGGCGGAAGATCTGCTCTTCCATGAGCGCTTCGCCCAGGCCCATGTAGATGCTGCCTTCCACCTGGCCTCGCGCGAGCACCGGGTTCACCGCGCGGCCGATGTCGTGTGCCACCCAGATTTTCGGCACCGTCACCCAGCCGGTGTTCTGGTCGACTTCCGCCTCGACCACCACCGCCGTATACGAATACGCAGGCGAAGGGCCGACGCCGGCGCCCTTGAAGCGTCCCGGCGCACGCGGCGGCGAATACGAGCCGACCGTGCCGAGCGTTCCGTACTTGGTCTCGGCAAAGACGATCGCTTCGGCGAACGTCATGCCCTTGGACGGATCTTCGGAAAGGAATACGCGGCCCTGCGCCATCACGAGGCGCTCGGGCGAACATTCCAGTTCGTGCGAGGCCGCGTCGACGATCATCTCGCGCAGGCGCTCGGCGGCCTGGATCGCCGCATGGCCCATCATCACGGTGACGCGGCTCGAATACGAACCCAGGTCCACGGGCGTGAGGGCGGTGTCGCCGGTGACCAGGCGCACGTCGAACGCATCGATGCCAAGCACCTCGGCCACGAAAGCCGCCAGCATGTCGTCCGAGCCCTGCCCGATCTCAGTCGCCCCGCAGAACACCGTGACCTGCCCGCTGCGGTCGGCGAGTATCTGCACGCCCGATTGCGGCATCTTGTTCCAGTAGATCGGCAGCCCCGCTCCGCACAGGTACGACCCGCAAGCGATGCCCACGCCGCGCCCGGGCGGAAGCGTCGCCCGCTTGTTGTTCCAGTCCGAGTGCTCGACCACCAGCCGGATGCATTCCTCCAGCCCGATCGTGCCGATCTTGAGCCAGTTGGCGGTGAGCGAATCGGGCTTGGCCACCATGCCCAGGCGCAGTTCCGCCGGATCGCGGCCGAGCTTTTCGGCGATCTTGTCGAGTTGCACCTCCTGGCCGAAGCGCGGCTGCGGCGTGCCGTGCCCGCGCTTGGGGCCGCAGGGCGGCTTGTTGGTGAACGTGCGGCAGGCATCGAATTTGTAGCGCGGCAGCTCGTAGGTCACCGTTTGCAGCGCACCGGTGTAGAAAGTGCTCGCCACTCCGTAAGAGCCGTAACCGCCTCCGTCCAGCAGCGTCTGTAGGTGCATGCCGGTGAGCTTGCCGTCCTTGGTCACGCCGGTCTTCATCTTCATGAGCACCGGGTGGCGGCCGCGGTGCATGTAGAACACCTCTTCGCGCGTCAGGCAGATCTTGACCGGCCGGCCGAGGATCATCGAGGCGCGCGAAACCACGATCTCGTGGTTGTGCAGGTCGCACTTGCCGCCGAAGCCGCCGCCGTTCGGGCACGCGATGACTCGAATGTGGGCAGCCGGGATGCGCAGCGCGCGCGCCAGCGCCCGGTGGATGTAGTGCGGCACCTGTGTGGAGGACCACAACGTGAGCTTGCCTTCGCCGTCGGGCGCGGCCACCGATGCGTGCTGCTCCAGGGGCAGGTGCGTGTTGCCCTCGAAGAAGAACAGGTCCTCGAAAACGTGGTCTGACCCCATTAACGCTTCGTCCACATCGCCGAACTCGAACGCCTGCAGGCGGTGGATGTTGCCCTGCTCGCCGTAGTCGTGGATGCGGGGTTCCGGGTTCGCCAGCGCGTCTTCGGCCGACGAGACGGTGTTGAGGAGTCTGTACTTGACCTCGATCAGCCGGGTCGCTTCGTCTGCGGTCTGCTCGTCGCGCGCTATGACCGCCGCAACCGGGTCGCCCACATAGCGCACGCGCTCGTTGGCGAGCGGGTATTCGTCCTGCGTGACCGGCAGGATGCCGTAGCTGATCGGAAAATCCTTGCCGGTGAGCACAAGGTGCACGCCCGGGTGGGCCGAGGCCTTCGTGAAATCGATCGATTCGATCACCGCGTGCGGATGCGGGCTGCGCAGGAGTTTGCAATGCACCATGCGTGGGAGCACCACGTCGTCGGCGAATTTGGTCAGCCCGGTGACTTTTGCGCGGCCATCGACACGGCGGCGCGGCTTGCCGATGGTGTCGAAGCGCCTGCGCGTCCGCATTTTTTCCGACGGGTTCCCGGGCGCGTTCATGCCGGCACCTTCGCTTCCTTCATTCGCCGCGCTGCCTCTTCGATCGATTCGTAGATTTGCTGGTAGCCGGTGCAGCGGCACAGGTTGCCGGAAATCGCCTCGCGGATCCTCTCGCGCGAGGGCTCTGGCTCTTTCTCGAGCAGCGCCTTGGCGGTCATCAGGATGCCCGGCGTGCAGTAGCCGCACTGCGCGCCGCCGAGGTCCGCGAAGGCCGCCTGCAGGGGATGCAGCACCGATCCATTCGCGAGACCTTCGACCGTCTCGATCGCGCGGCCTTCGCATTCCACCGCCAGTTCCAGGCAGGCGAGCAGCGGCTGGCCATCGACCAGCACCGCGCAGGCGCCGCATTCGCCGAGCTCGCAGCCGTGCTTGGTCCCGGTGAGGTTCAGGTCCTCGCGCAACACCTCGAGCAGGGTTTTGTACGGCGCGAACGAGACTTGCTGCGCCTCGCCGTTGACCTGCAGCGTCCTGTGGACGTTCTTCATCATGGGCATCCCTCTTTCAGGCGGACGGCGCGCCGTAGACAAAGGTCACGTTGATCCGGCGGTTCTCAAACCCTTCGGCAAACTTGAAGGCATCGGACTCGTGCAGCAGCGACGAATCGAAGAGCACCGCGCGGTTCGCGCGGTACGCCACCTTGATCGCCTTTGCACCCACGGAGGTGAGGTGCGCGCGAATGTCTTCCTCGCGGGGCGCGAAACGCTCGACGCTCCAGCGCTCCGGTGCCCTTGCAGCGTAGAGCAGCAGGCCGCCAGATTCCGGGTCGAGGTTGGCCGAATCGGGCGTGACCCAGAAATTGAGGCTCACCGCGCCCGCATCCGCGTGCACGCCGATGCCGGTAAACAGCGAGTCGTAGCTGTAGGCCCACATCCCCTGGAGCGGCCGGTCGCGCAGGACGCGGGGTAGACTCGCGCGCAGGTCTTGCGCGATGCCAAGCAGCAGGCGGCCGGCAAACCCGTCGGCCATGCTCGCCCCGAGGAATCCGCCCTTGAGGTCGTTCCAGACCGTGCTCTCGAGGCAGAAGGCGCGCAGCGCCTCGAGCGCCTGCGGCGAGAGCAGTTCATCGATGACCGCATGGCGGGGCTCCGCGGCAAGGTATCGGTCTTCCACCTCGCCCCACGCGACCCTGGCGTTCGCCAGCGGTCCCTGGGGCGGCGCGGGATCCGGCGCATGGAACGGCATCTTGTACGTGGCCGCCAGGAGCGGATAGCGCTCCGGCGGAAGCGCCACCATGTCGAAGATCGGGGCGGGCAGATGCTTGTCGAAAACGGCGCGGCGGTACTCCGCAGCCACGGAACCGAACTCGGCGCCAAGCAATTGCTTTTCGCGCAGGTAGTCCAATTGTTCGATGTCGTGCTTGAGCTTGAAGCGGGCGGTCGCCCAGTCCGGCGAAGCGATATCCCTTGCCAAGGGCGCCGCCACCCGCGCTTCCAGGGTGCCGGGCGCCCATGGTTCGCCGCGGACCGAATTGCGGGCGCCCAGGATCAGCGCGGCCGCTTCGTCGATGCGCCCTTGCGCCATCCGCACGAGGCCGAGGTTCCACTGCACGAACGAAGACGCCGGGTCCAGTCCATGCGCCTTGCCCAGCAGGCGGCCGGCTTCCCCCGTGTTGCCGAGGTCGCGCGCGCAAAGGCCCGCCATGCAAAGGGCATCGACGTTGGCGGGCTCGGCCTCGACCGCCTCCAGGTAGGTCTTGAAGGCTTCTTCCGGGCGCAGCAAGTCCTGGTAGACCGCGGCAAGCGGCAGCAGGATCTCGGCGCGTTGGCCGAACTTCGCGATAAGCGCGCGGAACTCATCGACCGACTTCTCGAGTTCGCCCGCGCCCACGCGCGCCCGCGCGGCTTCGAGCAACGGCTCGAGCGACTCCGGCTGGAGGGCCTGCCATTGGGCGCATAGTTCGAAGCGCTCCCCAAACGCACGCAAGCGCGTGGCGTTGGCCAGCGCGCCGGGAATGATCTTGAGCGCGTCTTCGCCGCGCCCGGCGGCCGCCAGCACGCGCACGAGGATGAGCCCGGCTTGCGGCTCGAGCCGGCCGAGCGCATAGGCCCGCTCGGCGTGGCCTAGCGCCTCGGCGAGATCCCCTTCTTCGAGGCAGTAACCTGCGCGCGCCGCCCAGACCAGCGCGTTGCCGGGCCGTGCGGCGCAGGCGCGTTCGATCAACGCAAGGCCCGCCCCCGCTTTCGCGCGCTCGATGAGCGCCGCGTCCGTGACCTTGCCGGTAATCCATCCCAGCATGAAATCGCGGTCCTCCTTCGCGATCGGCTTTTGCTCGCGCCGCCCGCCGCCGGCGATCTTCTCCATGCGGCGCTCCAGCTTTTCCTTGAGGCTGCCGAGCCTGCGCCGGAATGCGATCAGCATGACTTTGCCCGCCTTGAGATGGTTGAGGCGACCGGTGCCCTGGCCGTTGCTTTTGAAGAGTGGCGCGCATATGACGACAGTCCGCGAACAAGGTACTCGGGCAGCGCGCGGGCGATCTCGGCGACCGTCTGCGCGCCGTCGGGCCGGTACCAGCGCGCGGTCCAGTTCACCGCGCCGAGCATTGCGCGCGTGACGAGGGCCGCGTCGCAGGGCGCGAACTCGCCGCGCTTCACGCCCTTTGCGACCAGTGCGCGCACCGATCGTTCGTAGGCGTCGCGCTTGTCCACTATCTGCTGGCGCAGCTTGTCCGGGAGCGCCTCGACTTCGAGGTGCGCCGTAGCACCCTCGAGTTCGTCGAGCGTGCAGTGCAGATGCGCCGCGAGCACCGAGCGAAGCTGCTCGGCGACGGGCGCCGCGGTCGCACGCGCCGATTCCACCGCCGCATGCATCTGCTCGAGCGTACGGTGCTGGCAAAAGTACAACAGCTCGTCCTTGCCCTTGAAATAGTAGTAGAGGTTGCCGGGCGAGAGGTCCGCCTCCTCGGCGATCTCGCGCATGCCTGCCGCCGCAACCCCGCGGCGGCGGAACACGCGGGCCGCGGCGCGCAGGATGTCGAGGCGCCGCGCCTCGCTCTTGCGCCGCGAGCGCTCGGAGCTGCCCGCGGGCAGGCGGCGCCCGGAATCCGAACCAAGATTCAGAATTTGAACCATTGTTCGAATTCTAGGCCGGGCCGGGGTTCCCGGCAATGGCCGCCCTGCCGGCCCTGCCCCATCGGGCGGTGTCTCAGGCCGGCGCTTCGCGCACCACCCGGTTGGCCAGCACGCCGATGGCGCTGTTTTCCATTTCGACGAGGTCGCCCGCCTGGAGTGCCGGCACGGTCGGCCCGTCGCAGCCGAACCAGACCACGTCGCCCGGATGCAGCGTCATGTAACGCGACATGCGCGCGAGGTAGTGCGCGACCCCGAAAATCATGCCGCCGGTGTTGTAACGCGACACGGTCTTGCCGTTGACGCGCACGTCGATCACCTGGTTCATCGGGTCCAGACCATCCGCGATCCACGGGCCCATGGGCTTGAAGGTGTCCGAGTTCTTGGCCCGCCAGAGCGTGCGGTCGCTTTTTTGCCAGGCCCGCTCGCTCACGTCGTTGCCGAGCGTATAGCCGGCCACGCAGTCCAGAGCATTCGCCTCCGAGAGGTCGCGGGCCCGCTTGCCGATGACCGCGACCAGTTCACCCTCATAGTGGACCGGCCCCGTCGAGTCTGCCGGGATCACGATCTCCGCGCCGCTGCCGATGAGCGCGTTGTTCGAGCGGTAGCCGATGTCCGCTTGCGCCGGCACCTTGTAGCTGCTGCCCGAGTGGGCGTTGGCCCATTCCACGTGGGCGCGGAAATTGAGTCCCGCCGCGTAGAAGTTTCCGGGAATCACCGGCGGCAGGAGCTTCGTGCCGGCGAGCGGGAAGCGCCGTCCGCCGTGCCCGACGACCTCGCCGCCTTCGAGGCGCACATCGACCGCGTGCCCCTCCAGCTCTATGCGCCCCCACTTCATGCGGCGACGCTCATTCGGGCTTCACGCCCGAGGCCTTGATCACTTGCGCCCAGCGCTCGTAATCCTTGCGCAGGAACGCGGCGTACTCCGCCGGGCTGTCGGCCACGGTGATTGCACCCAGTTGCTTCATGCGCTGCAGCGTCTCGGGCTTCGCGAGCGACTTGCGCATCTCGGCGCTGAGCTTGTTGACGATTGCGGGCGGCGTGCCGCCCGGTGCGAGCAGGCCGACCCACGGCGCGGTCGCCTCGAAACCGGTGAAACCGAGTTCGCCCATGGTCGGCACGCCGGGGAAATCCGGATGCCGCGCGATCGCGCCTACGGCGAGCACCTTGAGTTTCTTCGCCGACACCAGATCGGCGATGCCGATGATCGGGTAGAACATGTAGGTCACGCGGCCGGACATGACTTCGGCAAGCGCCGGCGCGTTGCCCTTGAACGGGACGTTGATCATTTTCGTCCCGGTGAAGTTTTCCAGCATCGCGCCCGCAAGGTGCGCGGAGGCGGCATGACCCGCGGTCCCGTAGCTCACCTCGCCGTTCTTCGCCTTCGCGAGCGCGACCAGGTCCTGCATCGAGTTGAGCCTGGTTTCCGGGCTGGTCACCACCACCAACGGCAAAAGTGCCGCGTTGCTGATCGGCGCGAAATCCTTGAACGGGTCGTACTTGACCTTGTTCTCGAGCAGGATCGCGTTCACGAGCAGGGACAGCGAGGAGAACAGCAGCGTGTAGCCGTCGGGCGCCGAGCGCGCCACGAACTCCGTTGCGATGATCGCATTTGCACCCGCGCGGTTCTCGACCACGAACGACTGCCCGAGCGAGGCCGTAAGGTCCTGCGCGACGATGCGCGCGATCACGTCCGTGGGGCCGCCGGCGCCGAAGCCGACGATGAACTTCGCGGGCTTGGAAGGGAACTCCTGCGCCTGTGCAACCGTCGCCGAAAATGCGGCCCAAAGCGCGAACGCGAGCGCGCCGAGCGGGGTTCTTTTCATGCGGCCTCCGGGAAGAATCGGGTCGCCGCCACCTGGCAGCGCTTGATGAATCGGTGTTCGTGCGGGCCGTAATCCGCCACCGCATTGTGGATCGTGCCGAAATTCTCCCACATCAGCACGTCGCCTTTGGTCCAGCTGAAGCGGTAGCGGTATTCGGGCCGCACCTGGTGCTCGAACAGGAAGGCGAGGATCTCGTCGCCCTCCTTTTCGGGCAGCTCGTTGATGCGCATCGAGTAGCCTGGATTCGCATAGAGCACCTTGCGGCCGTTGATCGGGTGGGTGAGGAATACCGGGTGCGAAACCGGCGGCTTGGCTTTGCGCTGCGCCTCGGTGAGCGGCGCTCGCGCGCTGCCTTTCTCGCGGCGCATCATCTCCCAGAACTTGTTGAAGTCGTGCAGCACCGTCTTGCCTTCGAGCCTCCTCTTGAGGTCTTCCGGCAAGCCGTCGTAGGCGGCGGTCATGCTGCTGAACTCCGTCGCGCCGAGAGGTCTTCCGTCCCGGTGCGGGATCTCGATGCCGTACAGCACGTTCGCGAACGCGATCGTCTTGCTGTAGGACATGTCGGTATGCCACCCCTGCCCGGCATCGGCCAGGCCCGTGGGCCGGCCGTCCTTGACGATGTTGGAAAGGATCATGACTTCCGGCATTCCGGGTTCCTGGAACGCGTTGGCCACGTTGATCTCGAGCTCGCCGAAGCGGGCGCTGAAATTGCGCAGGTCCGCGGTGGTGAGCGACTGGTCCGGAAAACGCAGCACGCTGTAGGCGCCGAGCGCGCGCAGCACGGTGTCGACTTCGGCTTCGGCAATCGGCGCGGCGAGATCGAGGCCTTTGACGGTGGCCCCGAGCGCCTCGCCACTGGGGATGATTTCTGGGACTGGCAAGCGTTACTCCGGTTTCACTCCGAGGTTCTCGAGAAGCCCCTTGTAGAACCGGGAATGCTCCGCGATTTCCTTCTCGAGCTGTTGGCGATCCTTGTAATCATAGGGGATCTCGAGGTTGGCGAGGGCCTTCTGGAACTCGGGGGCTTCGACCGCCCTGCGCACGGCCTCGCCCAGGCGGACCGAAACCGCCGGGGGCAGACCCTTGGGCGCAACCACGAGGTAGCCGAGTGCAGGCGCGTCCTGGCAACCGATCTCCTTGAGCGTCGGCACCGCGGGATAGGCCGGGTCGCGCTGCTCGGCGTTGAAGAGCGCCAGCATTCGCATTCGTCCCTGCCTGACGAACTGCATGTGCTGGCCGGCGCCGGCGGTGAAATCGACGTGCTTGCCGATCAGCAGGGCATTGGCCTCCGCACCGCCCTTGGTGGCGACATGCCTGAACTCGAGGCCCTTGCACTGCCTGAGCACTTCGGTTCCCAGTTGCTGCTGGGTGTGCTGGCCCGGCGAACTGTAGGACAGCCCCGGGTTGGCCTTTGCATGGGTGATGAAATCCTCGACGGTCTTGTAGGGCGAATCGGCGAGCACGGTCAGGGCGCCGATGTAGCGGGCGTACTGAGCGATCAGGGTGAAATCTTTCAGCGGGTCGTAGGGCGGCTTGGTGATGTGGGGCCGCACAGAGATTACGCCGGTGGACACGACGCCGAGCGTGTACCCGTCGGGCGCGGCCCGCGCCACCATACCTGCGGCGACCCCGGCTGCGGCCCCGGGCTTGTTTTCCATCGTGACCGGGACCCCGAGCAGCTTGTTGAGCCCCTCGCCCAGCGCCCGCGCGCTCAGGTCGGTGCTGGCGCCGGCCGCATACCCGATGTAGATGGTGATGTGCTTGGTCGGGAACGCCTGTCCGTGGGCGAGGGGCGGCAGCAGGAAGGCGAGCGCAAGGACGCGCGCGATAGTGTGCCGGCGGACAGGTTCAGTTTTCACGCGGTCTCCTCGACAGCCAGGACGCTGCGGCCAGCGTAGGCGCCAGGAGCGCCAGCGCAAGCCATGCCATCTGCCATTGTGACAGCGGCATGATCCCGCCGCCCGGCGCGGCCAGCGCGAATCCGCCAAGGATCAGCAACAAGCGCAACGGCCATTCCATTTTCCCCGCGCCTCTCAGGTCGCCGATCATGAGCTGGTAGCCCTGCAGGCCGCCGCAGATGAACACCGAGCCCAGTGCGGCGCACAGCGTGACGTAGAGCGTTTCGGTCCACGGCCCCTGCATCACGAAGGCCGGATTCAGCACGAAGAAGAACGGGATGAAATAGATGATGCTGCCCACCCGCATCGATGCCCAGCCCGTCTGCATCGGCGGCGCCCCGGCGATGCCGGCCGCGGCGAACGACGCAATCGCCACCGGCGGCGTGATCGACGAGAGCATGCCCCAGTAGAACACGAACATGTGGACTGCCATCTTGTTCAGGCCCGCCTTCTCGAGCGCCGGACCGACCAGGATCGCGAGGAAGATGTAGCACGCCGTGGTCGTGAGCCCCAGGCCGAGCACGAGGCTCGTGAGCGCGGTCATGGCCAGCAGCAACAGCACGTTGTCGCCCGCGATCGCAAGCAGGTCGTTGGCGAGGCTCGAGATCACGCCGGTCACCGAGAAAGCGCCGATCAAAAGGCCGCACCCAGCGAGGATGCCGATCAACTCGGCGAAGGTCTTGCCGTTGAGTTCGAGGAACTTCCACAATGTCTCGAGCGTCCATCGCTCGCGGTTGAAGAGCTGGTTCAGGATCAGCAGCAGCACCGTGGCGTAGAACGGCGCATGGCTCTCGCGCTTCATGACGAGCAGCATGAAGATCAGCAGCACCACGACAAACCCGTAGTACCAGCCTTCCTTGATCGTGGCCCAGAGCTTCGGGAGCTCGGAGCGCGGCAGACCTTTCAGGCCGTGTCGCGCCGCATACGCGTCCACCTGCAGGAACAGGCCGAAGTAGTAGAGCGCCGCCGGGATCGTCGCGGCCAGCGCGACCTGCCCGTAGCTCACGCCGAGGAACTGCGCCATCACGAACGCGGTCGCCCCCATCACCGGCGGCGCGAGCACCGCCCCGGTCGAGGCGCATGCCTCGATCGCGCCGGCGTACACGGAGGTGAAACCGGTGCGCTTCATGACGGGAATCGTCATCGACCCGGCGGCCAGCACGTTGCTGATGATGCTGCCCGACATCATGCCCAGAAGCGCGCTGGCGAAGATGCAGACCTTGGCCGCGCCGCCCCGGAATGTTCCGCACAATGCGAACGAAACGTTGATGAAGAATTTTCCCGCGCCAGTCATCATCAGCGCGGTGCCGAATACCAGGAACCCGATCACCGTCTCGGCAAACGCCTGGATCGGGATGCCGAGCAGGCTCTCCGACGACAGCATGTGGTACGCGCTGGTCTGCGCGGGGGTTGATTCGGTTCCCTTGAGCGGTCCCAGCCAGCTGGAGTCGGCAAACATCGGGTAGAACGTGAACGGCAGCACCGACAGCACGAGGCCCCAGCCGCCGGTGCGGCGCAGGCCCTCCATCAGCAGCGCCCACATCACGTAACCGGCGATCACAATCTGTTGCGGCGCCCCGCCGAACTCCCAGCCCAGTTCCGCCGCCTTGCGGATATTGACCAGGAACAGGAGCGTGGTAAGCACCGTGATCACGAACAGCGCCGCGTCCACCCAGTCCACGCGGTCCAGGCGGGCGTCCGCGGTCCCCGGAAAGATCACGAACACGAACGGGAACATCACCAGCACCAGGCCGTAGTAGTACTCGGTGTTCAGGGGCGTGAAGCCGATGAAGAACCGGAACACGAACTGCTGGTTGACGCACAGGAAGATCGTCAGCGCGGCCGCGCCGATCAGCAGCCAGCGCCAGGCGCCCTGCAGCGATCGAACCCGGATGATCTCGGCCTCGACCGGCCCGGCCAGGGCGGCGTGCGGGTCGATCGTTCCCAGGGGTAGCGGCGCGCCACTGGCGGGCGCGCGCGCGTCGGATGCCATTCGGCTACTCGAAAATCACTTCCATGCCGGCTTTCCGGAGCGCAGCCGCGCGCACCGTCTGCCAGGCCTTGTAGAACGCGTCCTTGTCCTCCGGCGGGTTCGCCTTGACCAGGCCGGTCCAGGCCGCCTCGAGCACGCCCTGGCGCTTGACCAGCGCAGCTTGGTTCGCCTCGTGCTCGGCCTTCCACACGCCTGCCTCCTTGAAAGCCCTGACCGCGCCATCGTGGTGGGGAAGCGCCCACTTCAGCAGCTGGCGCTTGAGTTCGAGCCCGGCCGCGCCCGGCGTGGCGTCTTTGTAGGCGTCGTAGTTCACGATCATCGACTTGGCCATCGCATAGACCAGGTCGGCCGGCTGCGAAGCATAAGTAGAGAAGATGGGGTACGGGTAGTTCGGCAACTCGACGGGCTTTTCCTTGCTGATGCCGACGCCGCACGTCGCGGTGTGCGGCGCGTAGTAGGGACTGATCTTCTGAATGCGCGCCCAGCCCGCCTTGTCGGCGGCCGGCGTCGGCGGGAACAAGAGTCCGCGCGGCGAGGTCTCGACCTCCTTGACCTGTGCGGTAATCGTCGAGGCGATCGCAGCATCCGCCTCGTTGTTCACGAGTCCCTTCCACATCGCCCCGAAGCTGGAAAACTCGACCAGCTTTACGTCGGCTTTCGTCAGGCCGCCGAACGCGATGATCGCGAGGGCGTTCTGGTTGAGCGCGGGCGACCCGACCACCATGCCTATGCGCTTGCCCTTGAGGTCCTTGATCTGCTTGACGCCGGTGTCCCTGGCAACGCCCAGGCCGATCGCGTTGCAGTCGTTCGCGGCGAGGATCAGCCGGAGCGCCTGCGGCCCCCATTCCTTGACCCCGAACTCGAACATGCCTTCCTGACCGAAGTACACGCCCACGCCCATATAGGAGGCCTGCGCCCGCCCGCCCTTGAGCGGCGCGAGCCGCGCGACGTCGTTTCCGGCGGGCAGCACGCGCACGTCGGTGCCGTGCTTGTCCTTGTACATCTTGCCTACCGCGACCGCGATGTTGAACCCGGACGAGCCGGTGTCGTACGCGGTGAACGTCAGCGTTTTAGGCAGCGTGATGTTTTGAGCGGTGGCCGGAGCCGCAAGAAACGCCGCGGAAACCGCGGCAGCTATGAGTGATGCAAGGCGCAACTGTCCCATGGTCCCTCCTCCTCTTATAGTGTTTTCCTTCCTCCGCTTGTCAAGGTACCGCAGGCGGAGGGGCGGGTCGAGGAACGCGCACTTGTGCAGCACCGCAATTGCAAAGCGCCGGGCCGAAACCGGGTCAGGGCACGAAGTCCGGAAAGATCCTCGGAAGCATGAATTCGGGCATCTGGAATTGCGCGAAGCATTGCCCGGTGATGTTGTGCGGGTGCCGCAAATGCAGGCACAGACCGCGCGTGTCATGGGTGCCGGCCAGCTTGAAACTCTCTGCCGCTTTGAGGGCGAACAGGCCGTCCTCGTTCCAGTCCTGGTCGGAAAAGGGCGCCGCCTGCCAGACCTTCTTGCGGTAGGCCCAGCCTGCGGCGTAGCCAAGGTGGTTGTCCGCAAGGGGTCCGTTGTTCGCCGCAGACAGGATGATCGGGTTCACGCCCTCGTTATTGCACACGTAGTGCAGGCCTACCTTGACCTCGAGGTCCCAGTAGCCGAAGAAACGGTGGCGGGCATCGTAGATGAACCAGCCACGCAGGTTCAGCAGGTCGACCTCCTTGGCGACGAGTTCCCCGACCATGGCCTCCACGTAGCCGGGCGCATAGAAATCGTCGTCGTCGAAATGCAGGATCACCTCGCCGCGGGCGCGCTCGATCAGGCGGTTGCGCTTCGCGCCGACGGACAGCGGGCTGCTGGAATGCTCGTAGCGGATCGCCGGGTCGGTGAGCGGGCCGAGCACCGCCGAGGGCGCGGGACTGTCGTCGAGCACCAGCCACTCGATCGAAGGGTAGGTCTGCCATTTGACGTAGCGCAGGACGCGCTCGTGGAACGCTTCCCGGTTGTAGGTCGGCGTGACGATGCTGACCAACGGCCGCGCGGTCATCGAGAGCCGATCATGGCCGGCAACGCCTTGCCGATCGGTTCGCGCAGCACTGCGTCGGCAAGGCGATCGAATTGTGTCTCGTCTGCGTTCACGATCACGACGCGCGCGCCGGCCGACTTGGCGGCGGGGACGACGCCCGCCACCGGGTAGACCTGCAGCGTGGAGCCCACCGCCAGAAACAGGTCGGCTTCGAGTGCCGCAGCCATCGCGCGCTCCATCACGCCGGGGGCCAGGCCCTCGCCGAAAAGGATGGTGGCGCTCTTGAGGATGCCGCCGCACTCAGCGCAGGCCGGGTCCGGTTCGCCCGAGCGCACGCGATCGAGCGTCGGCAGCATCGGCCCGCGCCAGCCGCAATCCCAGCACAGCACCGAGTGCATCGTGCCGTGCACTTCGATTACGCGCTCAGTCGACGAGCCCGCCCTCTGGTGCAGGCCGTCGATGTTCTGCGTGATCAGCGCATGCAGCTTGCCGCGCCGCTCCAGCTCGACGATCGCCTCGTGCCCCGGGTTCGGCTGCGCGGTCCACGCCGGGTTGGACAGGCGCTTCTGCCAGGCTTTCCTGCGCACGTCGGGGTCGGCGACGTAGTAGCGGATGTCCGAGAGCTTCTCGGCTTCGGGGTCGCGCGTCCAAAGGCCGTTGGGGCCGCGGAAATCCGGGATCCCCGATTCGGTGGAGATCCCGGCGCCGGTGAGGACGACGATGCGTTTGGCGGCGGCGACCCAGCCGCGGACTTCGTCGATGCGAGCGCTCATGGGCACCTGCCGCCCGGCCTTGAGTGTACCGACGTCGATACACCAATTGACCGGAGCGCCAATATCCACAACGTCCTTGTAAATAAATTCTTTGACATTTTCCTAGCGTGAAGGCGGCGCGACGTCGGCATTGGCGAACCCCCAGCGATCGAACGCGCGCCGCACGCTGCCTGAAGCCTTGGCCGATTCGAGCCACTGGCCGACATAGGCGAGCGACTCCGGCCGGTTCTTCGGCACCACGATCGCGATGCTGATTTCGCGGAACGAGCCCTCGAGGATGCGCGAACCCGGAACCCGCGGCGACAACGACCGCAGCGTGTCGTGCGTCAACGCAAAGGCATCGGCCTGGCCCGAGCGCAGCATCTCGAGCGCCACGTCGACCGACTCCGCAGGCTCGACCTTGGTGCGCTTGAGCGCGACGGCCGTGCTCCGGATCGTCGTCGTGCCCGCGATGCCGATGACGCGGATGCCGGGCCGGTCCACCTCGGCGATCGTCGTGATGTCCGAACCGGGGCGCACGAGATAGGTGTTCAATGCGGTGAAATAGATCGGCCCGACGCCGAGCTTGCCCCGGCGCTCGTCGTCCACGGGCATGAACGCCGCGTCCAGCGTGCCGGCCACGAGCGCGTCGGTGAGCACGCCGGTGTTCGGGGCGGCCGTGAACTCGATCGGCCGGCCGACCGCCTGCGCGAGCTCGTTGGCGAGGTCGACCGTCACGCCGCGCAGCTCGCCGGCCGCGGTCTTCTCGATGAAGAAGGTCGATTGTTCGGGCGCAAACGCGACGCCGAACCGGATCTTGCCGCTGGGGGCGAGCTGGTTCATCGCTTCGGAGTCCGGTTGCGGCTGCGTGGGAATGCAAGCCCAGAACACGAAGCAAAGCAGCAGCGCGATTCCACCCGCCATGGCGAACTCCCATTGGAGTTCGACTCAATCAAGCCGTGCACCGGAGGCCTTCCGAGCCCACGACGCCCGCAGCGCCCGCGCGGTTTTCCACCACCACGGGCTGGCCCCACTTCGCGCCCAGCTTTTGGGCCATGAGGCGCGCGAAGACGTCGGTGGCGCCGCCGGGGGTCTGGGGGCCGACGATGCGGACGGGTTTGGCGGGGAACGGTTGTGCGGTTGCGAACGCCGGTATCAGTGCCTCGATGAGGACGACCCAGAACCGCCTCGGCATCATTTTCCCCTCAGCTTGAATCGCTGAATCTTCCCCGTCGCCGTCTTCGGCAGTTCCGCAACGAACTCCACCCAGCGCGGGTACTTGTAAGGCGCCAGCGTGGCTTTCACGTGGGCCTTTAGCTCGTCGCCGGTCGCCTTGGCGCCGGGCTTGAGCACGACGAACGCCTTGGGCTTGACCAGCTTCTCGGCATCCTCGTGCCCGACCACCGCGCACTCAAGCACCGCCGGATGCGAAACGAGCGCCGCCTCGACTTCGGCCGGTGAGACATAGATCCCGCCCACCTTGAGCATGTCGTCCGAGCGCCCGCCGTACGCGTAGTAACCGCCCTCGATCTTCGTGTACTTGTCGCCGCTGCGCGTCCACGGGCCCTGGAACGTGTTCTTGGTCTTCTCGCGCTGGTTCCAATACATGATCGCCGAGGTGGGACCCGAGATCTGCAATTCGCCCAATTCGCCGTCCTTGACCTCGTTGCCTTTCTCGTCGACCAGGCGCAACTGGTAGCCGGGCACCGCTTTGCCCGTGGTGCCGGGTTTTACGTCGCCCGGGCTGTTCGAGATGAAGATGTGCAGCATCTCGGTCGAACCGATGCCGTCGAGCAGTTCCACGCCGGTGCGCTCGGCGAAACGCTTCAGGATCTCGGGCGGAAGCGCCTCGCCCGCCGATGTGCCAACGCGCAGCGCGAGATCTTCCTTTTTGGGGAAATTCGGGCTCACGAGCATTCCCGCATACAGCGTGGGTACGCCGTAGAAGATCGTAGGCTTGTGCTCCACCAACCGATTGAACACCGCGTCCGGTGTCGGCCTCTCCGCCATCAGCACCGTGGTTGCGCCGACCGCGAGCGGGAACGTGAGCGCATTGCCCAGGCCGTAGGCGAAGAACAGCTTGGCCGCGGAGAACACCACGTCGCTCTCGCGGATGCCGAGCACGGGCTTTGCGTACAGGTCGGCCGTGAGGATCAAGTGCGAGTGCAGGTGCACGGTGCCTTTGGGCGCACCTGTGGAGCCGGACGAATACAACCAGAAGCAGATGTCGTCGGCCAGCGTCGGGGCGGCTTCGAAGTCTTTCGTCCCTTTGGCAAGCAGGCTGGAAAACAGCGTGCGGCCCTGCGCATCCTTGCCGGCGACGATGACGTGCTTCAGGTCGGGCAGCGTGTCTAGGAGCGGCAGGAAACTCTTCAGCAACGGCTCGGACACGACCAGCGCCTGCGCGCGGCTGTCGCGCAACATGTACTCGTAATCCGGCGTCGTGAGCAACGTGTTCAAGGCCACCGGCACGATGCCGGCCTTGATCGCGCCGAGAAAGACCGCCGGGAAATCGATCGTGTCGAGCAGCGCAAGGGCGATGCGCTCCTCGCGCTGCAGACCGAGCGACACCAACGCGCTCGCCGCTCGATTGACGCGCTCGGCGAGGTCGGCATAGGTGTAGCTGCCGGCGTCGTCGATGTATGCGAGCTTCGATGCGCGCCCGGCCTTCAGGTTGCGCTCAACGAGGTCCACCGCAGCGTTGTACACGCGCGGGATGTCGGTTACCGCCATTCACTGCCTCCGTTGGGGAAGTTCTTCCTGCCGCGTCAATCGAGCGTGATCTTCGCTTTGCGGATGATATCGCCCAGGCGTTTCTCTTCGCTTGCGCGATACGCGGTGACCTCGGCCGGGCTGGACCAGATGGCCGTGGCGCCCCGATCGAGAAACGCCTGCTTGAGCGCAGGGCTCTCGAGGGCCTGCTTGGAGAATGTCGAAATCCGCTCGACCACCGCGGCGGGGATGCGCGCGGGCCCGATCAACGCCGTCCACGAGTTCACATCGAATCCGGGCAGGAATTCGGCGAGCGCCGGGATGTCGGGCACGATCGGGCTGCGCGTTGCGCTGGTCACGGCAAAACCCTTCACCTTGCCCGGCTTGTACTGCGCCAGCGCACCCGGAATGTTGTCGAAGATCAGGTGCACCTGGCCACCCAGCAGGTCGGCCATCCCGGGCGCGGCGCCCCGATAGGGCACGTGCACGATATCCACCCCCGCGAGCAGTTTGAACAGTTCGCCCGACAAGTGCAGCGTGGTGCCAAGACCGGCCGAGGCATAGAAATACTTCTTCGGGTTGCGCCGCGCCAGTTCGATCAGCTCGGGCACGGTCGAGGCCGGCAGGCCGAGGTGCCCGACAAGGAAATTCGGCAACGACCAGATATGGGTGAGGAACGTAAAGTCCTTGGCCGCGTCGAACGGCAGCTTGCCGGCCTTGAGCGTGGGAGAGATCGCATGCGACGCGATGCCGCCCAGGCCGAGCGTGTAGCCGTCGGGCTCCGACTTGGCGACCATTTCAACGCCGATGTCGCCGCCGCCTCCGCCGCGGTTGTCGACCACGAATTGCTGGCCGGTGAGGTCACTCATCGCCGCGCAGTACAGGCGCGACAGCGTGTCGGTGGCCCCGCCTGCGGGATACGGGTTGATGTAGCGCACCGCTTTGTTCGGCCAGGCGGCCTGCGCGCGCGCCGCGCTGCCGAGGATGAAGGGCGCGGCAATCGCGCCGCCGATCAGGCCAAGCGCCCTTCGCCTTCCGCTTTGCCCTGACTTGCGCTTGTCTCGAGCGCGCCCGGTTGCTGCCGCGGATTTCGGATCTTTGTCCATGCCGCACCTCCCCCTGGGTAGCCTGCCCTTCAGGTCGGGCAAATTATGCAGCATCCGCTACCGGCGAGGTCCTAAGCCGCAGCGACGACCCTCTCGCGCACCTCGGCCAGCCACTCGCCGGCCCACTCCTCGGCTTTTTCCTCCGGCAGCACGCCGGAGGACGCATCGTGCTGGATGCGCTCGCCGACCCTTTGCGCGCCGAGCTCTTGCAGCAATTCGTCAAACCGCTTGCCGCCGAAGTTGAAGGTTTCGGCATAGGTGCGATCGCCCAGGCCGAATACGCCATAACGCACGGCGGAAAGGTCGGGGCGCGTCGAGCGCAAGTCGTCGAGCAGCTTCTTCGCGTTATCGGGCACGTCGCCCTGCCCGTAGGTCGATGTGCAAACCAGGATCACGCCTTCCCGATCGAAGACCGAGGCGTCGAGGTTGTCCATCAGCAGCGTCTCGACGGCGACGTCGTCGGCATCCCAGATGAGTTCGAGTTCCTGCGCAACCAGTTGCGCGGTGCCGGTCATGGTGCCGACGAGGATGATGATCTTGAGTTTCATTTCGGAGACTGGGGGGGTGGCGATTGACAGACATTATAATGCAGTTCATACTAGACTTAAGCATTATATTTCATCTACCCCACCCCCGATTGAACGCAACCGCCACCCTCCGCACCCAGACCGAGGACGAAGCATTCCTCGCCCTCTTGGGCGAGCGTGTGCGCACATGGCGGGACAGCCACCGCATGACGCGCAAGGCGCTGGCCCTTTCGTCAGGCGTCTCGGAGCGCTACCTCGCGCAGCTTGAATCCGGGCAGGGCAACATGTCGATCCTGCTGCTGCGTCAGCTATCCCAGGCCATGCAGGTACCGGTGGAGACCCTCGTGCGCGAGGAGCCCGGCGTGCCGCGGCGCGATCGCATCGCGTTGATCGGCTTGCGCGGCGCCGGGAAATCCTCGCTCGGCGCCCGGCTTGCCGCCGACCTCGGGATGCCTTTCATCGAACTCGACCGGGAAATCGAGCGCGAAGCCGGCGCCACGCTTGCTGAACTGTTCGGCATGTACGGGCAGGAAGGTTACCGCCGATTCGAACGCCGCGCCCTTGAGCGCGTGCTCGCGGAAAACGAGCGCTGCTTGATCGCCACCGGCGGAAGCATCGTCACGGCGCCGGAAACCTATGCGCGCCTGCTCTCGAACTGCAAAACGGTCTGGCTCAAGGCCGCGCCTGAAGAGCACATGGCCCGCGTGATCGCGCAGGGCGACATGCGCCCCATCCGCGGCCACGCAGCGGCGATGGACGACCTGAAGCAACTGCTGATCGAGCGCAACCACCTCTATGCGCAGGCCGACCGGGCAGTGGACACCGCCGGCCGCACGCTGCGCCAGAGCCTCTCCGAATTGAAGAAGGCGACCCAATGATCACTTTCGACACCAGTCCCGACAAATACAACCACTGGAAACTCAGCGTAGAGCCGCCGGTCGCGACGCTCACGCTCGATATCCAGGAGGACAAGGGGCTGTTCCCGACCTACAAGCTCAAGCTCAACTCCTACGACCTCGGTGTGGATATCGAACTGAACGACGCGCTGAACCGCATCCGCTTCGAGCATCCCGAGGTCAGGAGCGTGGTGGTGACCTCGGGCAAGCCGCGCATGTTCTGTTCGGGCGCCAACATCTACATGCTCGGCCAGAGCACGCATGCGTGGAAGGTGAACTTCTGCAAGTTCACCAACGAGACGAGGAACGGCATCGAGGACTCCAGCCGCAATTCGGGCCTCAAGTTCCTCGCCGCGCTCAACGGCGCCACCGCCGGAGGAGGGTACGAGATGGCGCTCGCGTGCGACGAGATCGCCATGATCGATGACCGCTCCTCGGCCGTGAGCCTGCCCGAAGTGCCGCTGCTTGGCGTTCTGCCCGGCACCGGCGGCCTGACGCGCCTGGTGGACAAGCGCAAGATGCGCCGCGACCTGGCGGATGTTTTCTGCACGACGTCGGAGGGCGTGCGCGCCGACCGGGCCAAGGAATGGCGGCTCGTGGACCACGTCGCCAAGCCCGCGGCGTTTACCGAAATGGTCAAGGCCCGCGCCCTCGAATTGGCGAAGCTTTCAGACCGGCCGGAAAGCGCGAAGGGCGTGGCGCTCTCACCGCTAAAGAGAACGATCGACGACAAGGGCTATCACTACGGTCACGTGGACGTCCAGATCGACCGCACGGCTCGCAAGGCCACGATCACAGTCAAGGGACCGCAGGGCGCGCAGCCCGGGACGATCGACGCGATCCTCGCGCAGGGCGACCAGTGGTGGCCGCTGGCGATGGCGCGCGATCTCGACGATGCCGTTCTCCTCCTGCGCACCAACGACGCCGAAGTCGGCACCTGGCTGCTGAAGACCGAAGGCTCCATCGACACTGCGCTGGCTTGCGACAAGATCATGGCCGCGAATGCCGGCCACTGGTTCGTGCGCGAGACGCTCGGGTTCATCCGCCGCACCTTCTCGCGCATCGATGTGGCTTCGAGATCGCTGATCGCCCTCATCGACCAGGGCTCGTGCTTCGCGGGGACGCTGGCGGAACTCGCGCTCGCCGCCGACCGCAGCTACATGCTTGCGTTGCCCGACGATCCGGCCAAGGCGCCGAAAATCGCGCTCTCGACGCTCAACTTCGGCCACTTCGAAATGGCCAACCATCGCACGCGCATCGCCACGCGCTTCTGCGACGAGGAAACGCCCATCGAACGCTGCAAGTCGGCCATCGGCGAGCCGCTCGACGCCGAAGCCGCGCGGGAACTGGGCCTGGTCACGATCACGCCGGACGACCTCGACTGGGCCGACGAGATCCGCCTCGCGATCGAAGAGCGCGCAAGCCAGTCGCCGGATGCGCTAACCGCCATGGAAGCGTCGTTGCGTTTCGCGGGCAACGAGACGATGGAGACACGCATCTTCGGGCGCCTCACGGCGTGGCAGAACTGGGTATTCAACCGGCCCAATGCGGTCGGCGAACAAGGCGCGCTGAAAGTCTACGGTAGCGGCTCAAAAGCGAAATTCAACTGGGAGAGGGTCTGACAATGGCCATCGATTACGCAGAGAAAATCCCGAACAACATCAACATCGCCAACGACAAGACACTCCAGCGTGCGCTCGAGCACTGGCAACCGAGCTTCCTCAACTGGTGGCAGGAGATGGGGCCGAGCGACTTTCAAGCCTCCGACGTCTACTTGCGCACCGCGGTGTCGGTCGATTCGGACGGCTGGGCGCAGTACGGCGCGGTGAAGATGCCGGATTACCGCTGGGGCATCTTCCTCGCCGACCAGGTGCCGGAGCGCACCATCGGCTTTGGCGACGCGATGGGCCAGCCGGTGTGGCACCAGGTGCCGGGAGAATACCGCTCCACGCTGCGCCGCCTGATCGTCACCCAGGGCGACACCGAGCCAGCATCGGTCGAGCAGCAGCGCATGCTCGGGCACACCTGCCCCTCGCTCTACGACCTTCGCAACCTGTTCCAGATCAACGTCGAGGAAGGCCGCCACCTGTGGGCGATGGTGTACCTGCTTCACGCGTACTTCGGCCGCGACGGCCGCGAGGAAGCCGAAGAGTTGCTCGCGCGCCACTCGGGCGACCCGGACAAGCCTAGGATCCTGTCGACCTTCAACGAGCCGATCACCGACTGGCTATCCCTCTATTGCTTCACCTACTTCACGGATCGCGACGGCAAGTACCAGTTGAAGAGCCTCGCGGAGTCGTCGTTCGACCCGCTCTCGCGCAGCTGCCGCTTCATGCTCACCGAAGAGGCGCACCACATGTTCGTCGGCGAGACCGGCATCGGGCGCGTCATCAAGCGCACGCTCGAAGTGATGAAGGGACTCGGCACCGACGATCCTGCCGCAATCCGCCGCGCAGGCGCGATCGACCTGCAATTGCTGCAGAAGTACATCAACTTCTGGTGCTCTTCGTCCCTCGACCTCTTCGGCAACGAAATCTCCTCGAACTCGGCCGCCAGCTTCGCCAACGGGCTCAAGGGCCGCCCCGACGAGTCGACCTACACCGACCATGTGCTGCGCGACTCGACCATGAAGCTGCTTACGCCCGAAGGCGAGCAGGATGTGCCGATGCTCAACGCGCTGAACGAAGTCATGCGTGAGTCCTACCTCAAGGATTGCGAGATCGGCATGCGCCGCTGGAACCGCGCCATCGAGCGCGCCGGCCACGAGTTCCGCCTGACGCTGCCGTCCATCCGCTTCCGCCGCTCGATCGGCACCTGGGCCGGCCTGCCGGTGGATCCGAAAGGCAACCTGATCGCCAAGGACGAGTACGAGCGCCGGAAAGACGAATGGGCGCCTTCGGAAGCCGACCGGGCTTTCGTGAAAAGCCTGATGCAGAAAGTGACCGGGCCGGGCAAGATGGCCGGCTGGATCGCACCGCCGGAACGCGGCATCAACAACCTGGCGGTCGATTACGAGTACGTCCACCTGAACTAGAGGTAACGGGGGAACCTGGGTTCCCCTGCGGCTTAGAGAGGAATTCCCATGGCTGAATGGCAGTCCGCGCAGCGCTATCCCGACCCGGCGATCGTTTCTATCGATCCTTCGTTCGATAACTACCGCATCGGCCTTGCCAAAGTCGAGCGCCTCTACACCGGCTGCCGCTGGGCCGAGGGGCCGGTGTGGCTTGGCGATACCCGGTCGCTGGTCTGGAGCGATATCCCGAACAACCGCATGCTGCGCTGGGACGAGGAGACCGGGCAGACGAGCGTGTTTCGCAAACCGTCGGACAACGCGAACGGCAACACGCGCGACCGGCAGGGCCGCATCGTCAGCTGCGAACACGGCGGCCGGCGCGTCACCCGCACCGCGCACGACGGCACGATCACGGTCGTGGCCGACTCGTACAAAGGCAAGCGGCTCAATTCGCCCAATGACGTGGTGGTGAAGTCCGACGGCTCGATCTGGTTCACCGACCCGACCTTCGGCGTGCTCGGCTGGTACGAGGGCGGCAAGGCCGAACCCGAATTGCCGATGAACGTCTACCGCATCGACCCCTCGGGCGGGGTCGAACTGGCCGCCGAAGGCATCAACCAGCCCAACGGCCTCGCGTTCTCGCCGGATGAAAAGCTGCTTTACATCGTCGAGTCGCGCTCGGTGCCGCGCAAGATTCTGGCTTGCGAGGTCAACCCCGACGGCAAGACGCTGGGCGAGCGCAGCGTCCTGATCAACGCCGGCCCCGGCACGCCGGACGGCTTTCGCGTCGACGTGGACGGCAACCTCTGGTGCGGCTGGGGCATGGGCGCCGACGGCCTGGACGGCGTGCACGTCTTCAACCCGCAGGGCAAGCTGATCGGGCGCATCGACCTGCCCGAACGGTGCGCAAATCTCTGCTTCGGCGGCGTGCGGCGCAACCGCCTGTTCATGGCGGCGAGCACCTCGCTGTATTCGCTGTATGTGAATACGCAGGGCGTCGCTTACGCTTGAACGGCCTGATTGCGGGATAAGCGCGCCGGGCCGCACGGCGCCTCGCGTCAGATGCCGAGCGCTTCGGCCGTGAGCTTGCGCAATTCCTTCTTGACCGCCTCGCGTTCCTTGGCGACCGTAGGGTCCGAAGCGAGGTTCTTCATCTCGTAAGGGTCCTTCTCGAGGTCGTACATCTCGGCCATTCCTTGATGATGCGTCCAGTGGATGTACTTGTAACGCTCGGTGCGCACCGCCTTGTAACCCATGCCGACGATCCACGGCCAGGCCCCTTCGCTCCAGTACTCGCACAGGAAGGACTTGCGCCATTTCCCGGTCCGGCCTTTCATCAGCGGCACCAGCGACTTGCCCTGCACCGTGTCGCCCGGCTTGCCGCCGGCCAGCTCGATGAGCGTAGGCGCGATGTCGATCGCGAGAATCATCTGGTTGAACTTGGCGCCCGCCGCGATGCGCTTCGGGTAGCGCACATAGAAGGCGGTGCGGATGCCCTCCTCGTACGCGAAGCGGCGCTCGACCGTGAGCCCGTGCTCGCCGAAAAAGAATCCGTTGTCGCCGAGGAACACGATGCAGGTGTTGTCGAGCTGTTTCGTGGCCTCGAGCGCTTCGAGCAGCATCCCTACGCCCTCGTCCACCGAGGCCATCATCGCGGCACGTTTCCTGATCTCTTCCTGCGTTCCGCCGTCCATTGCGGCGAGGATGTCGCGGGACAGCGGCTGAGCGCGCGCTTCGAACATCATTTTCAGGGCGGGCTTGTCTTTGGCGACCTCATCGAGCGGCAGCATGTTCGGCCGCTTGGGATAGGTCTTGCCCTCATACAGGTGCTTGTGGCGCTCGGGCAGCGTGTAGCCGCCGATGGTCGAGGCGTCGATGCCGCCGCTTGCGTTCTGGTGCAGGTCGGGATGCACCGCCTTGTGGGCGAAGAAGAGCGCGAACGGGGACTTCCGCTTCTTCTTCACGAAGTCGACCGCGCGCGAATTGAGGATGTCGGTCATGTAGCCCTGGACTTGGTGCTCGCTGCCGTTCTCCCAAAGGATCGGGTCGATGAGCTGGCCCTGGCCCTTGAAGCTCACCCAGTGGTCGTAGCCGGGGCGCGGGCTCGAATCGTTGCCCATGTGCCACTTGCCCACATGCGCCGTCTCGTAGCCGAGCGCCTTGAGGGCGAGGTGGTAGTTGTCGAGGCGATGGCTCGCGATGTCGCGGCCCACGTTGTCGATGATGCCGTGGCGCGAGGCGTACTGGCCGGTGAGGATCGAGGCGCGGTTCGGCGAGCACAGCGGGGTGGTGTGGAACGCGTTCTCGAACATCGCGCCCTCGCGGGCGAGGCGGTCGATGTTCGGGGTTTTCATGTACGGATGGCCGGAGATGCTCGTCTCGTCGAAACGCAGGTCGTCGATGAGGATGACGATAAGGTTGGGTTTTCTGGCCATGGAATGCTCCGGTTCGCGAAAGCCGGGAGTTTATCCGCATCGCCCCCGAACGGCGCGGCTTGGTACACTCCGCCGACCATGACCGAAACAACGAAACTCGACTCTGACACCGATTTCGGGCCGCTGCGCGAAGCGATCGCGCTTTCGGAGGCGGCGAGAAAGCGCGGCAACATGCCGTTCGGCGCGGTGCTGGTCGCGCCCGACGGCACCGTCCTCGCGCGATCTGAGAACGCCATCGTGACCGATCGCGACATCACTTCGCATGCGGAAATCAATGCGATCCGCGCGGCCTCGAAGCATTGCACGCCCCAACAGATCGCCGCGGCTACGATGTACGCAAGCGGCGAGCCGTGCCCGATGTGCTCGGGCGCGATGATCCGCACCGGCGTGCGCCGCGTGGTGTTCGGCATCCGAGCCACAGTCGCCACGCCATACCTGCCGGGCGCCGTCGGCGCGATGGTGGGCAGCGTGGACTGCCGCAAGGTCTTCGCGGTCGCGCCGACGCCGGTGGACGTTCGCGGCCCGGTGCTCGAGGACGAGGCAAAAGCGCCTTTCGAGGCCTTCGCCGCGCGCGGCGCGCGTTAGCCGCAAGCCTTTCTTGGGAGCAGGCAAGAGATGACCGCGCGATTGCATTCGGCTCTGCGCTTTGCCCCCGCGCAGGTGCACGTCGAGAAACGTGGCGATGGCACCATGATCCTGCGTTCGCCGCAGACGCTCGGCAGTTACCCGCGCGCCGTCGGCGAATGGCTCGTGCAATGGGCGCGGAAGGAACCGCAGCGCATCTTCCTCGCCGAGCGCGCGGGCGAAACGTGGCGCAAGGTGACCTATGCCGAAGCCCTCGACGCGGCCCGCCGGATCGGCGAATCGTTGCTCGCGCGCGGACTCAATGCTTCACGCCCGGTCGCGATCCTGTCGGACAACTCGGTGGACCACGCGCTGCTCGCGCTTGGCGCAATGCACGCCGGTGTCCCGGTGGCGCCGATCTCGCCGGCCTACTCGCTCATGTCGAAGGACCACGCGAAACTCAAGGCGATCTTCGACCTGCTCAAGCCCGGCCTCGTGTTCGCGCAGGATGCGGCGAAGTTCGCCCCTGCGCTTGCCGTGGTCGGCGCAACCGCCGCGCCGATCGGCGAACTGCTTTCATCGCAACCCGGCGCGCGAATCGATGCGGCCTTCGCCTCGGTCGGTCCGGACACGGTGGCCAAGATCCTGTTCACCTCGGGCTCCACCGGCATGCCCAAGGGCGTCATCAACACGCACCGCATGCTGGTTTCGAACCAGCAGGCCTGGGCGCAGCTCTGGCCTTTTGTCGAGGACACGCCGCCGGTCCTGTGCGAATGGCTGCCGTGGAACCACACCTTCGGCGGCAACGCGACCTTCAACATGGTCTTGAGGAACGGCGGCACCATGTACGTCGACGGCGGCAAGCCCGCGCCCGGCCTGGTGGAAGCCACGGTGAAGAACCTGCTTGAGGTGTCGCCCACGATGTATTTCAACGTGCCGCGCGGCTTCGACCTGCTGCTGCCTTTCCTCGAGTCGGACGCGGCGCTGCGGAAGAATTTCTTCCGCAACCTCGACGTGATCTTTTATGCGGGCGCCGCGCTGCCGCAGAACCTTTGGGAGCGCCTCGAGGCCCTCGCAGTCGCCGAGAACGGCGGCAGGCTTTCCATGCTGTCGGCCTGGGGCTCGACCGAGACCTCGCCGATGGCCGCCTGCGTGCACTATCACATCGAACGCGCCGGCGTGGTCGGCAACCCGGCGCCGGGCACCGAATTGAAGCTCGTGCCCTCGGGCGGCAAGCTGGAGGTGCGAGTGCGCGGGCCCAACGTCACGCCGGGCTACTACGGGCGCGATGACCTCAGCAAGGCGGCGTTCGACGAAGAGGGCTTCTACCGCATCGGCGACGCGATGAAATTCGCCGATGAAAACGACCCGGCCAAGGGCATCACGTTCGACGGCCGGGTGGCGGAAGACTTCAAGCTCATGTCGGGCACGTGGGTGCACGTGGGCGCGGTGCGCGTGAAGCTGATCGCCGCTTGCGATCCGTTGGTGCAGGACGCGGTGATCACCGGGCACGATCGGGAAGAGATGGGCGCGCTGGTGTTCGTGAACCCGGCCGCGGCCAAGGCGCTCGGGCTCGATGCGGACGGTGTGAGGGAAAGACTCCGTGCGTCGTTGGACAAACTCGTCCGCGAATCTACCGGCAGTTCGACCGCGCCGGTAAGGTTGCTCGTGATGGACGATCCGCCCTCAATCGACGCCAACGAGATCACCGACAAGGGCTACATCAACCAGCGCGCGGTGCTCGAGCGGCGCGCTGTGTTGGTGGAGAGGCTTTACTCGGGCGCGCCGGAGGTCATCCGCGCCGCCGGGTTCTGACCAGGCCCGGAGAGTTCAATCGCCGGCCGCGTCTTCCGGGCGCATATGCTATTCTTGTATTCGCTGATGTATTCGCAGGGTCATTCCCCATGGAGGCCGCCATGCCTTTGGTAATCCGTCTGGACGCGGAACTGGAATCGGGCCTTCGCGCCCTGAGCGCCGAACAGAACATGCCACAGGCCGAGATCGTGCGCAGTCTGATCCGCGAGCGGCTTGCACAGCGCAAGGGCGGAAAATCCGCGTTCGAAATCGCCCGCGCGATGGGCGTGATCGGCATCGACCGCGATCCGCGGCGCGATGTCGCCAAACAACATTCGAAATACGTGAAAGCAGCTTTGCGTGGCAAGCGTCCTGCTTGACACAGGGCCGCTGGTGGCCCTGTTCAGACGCAACGACACCCACCATGCGCGCGCAGTCGCCTGGTTCAGGAAGCACCGCGGCCTGCTCCTGACTACGCAGGCCGTGGTCACGGAGGCGTGGCACCTGGTTTCGGCACCCGCGCGCCTGCCGCTGGTACGCTTCGTCACGGCCGCCTGCGAAATCCTCGAATTCGATGCAGATGGGCAGGCTCGAATTGCTGCGACCCTCGAGCGATATGCGGACCTGCCGATGGACTATGCGGATGCAACCCTCGTCGTACAGGGCGAACGCTTTGGGATCGGCGCAATTGCGACCATCGACGTGAACGATTTCTCTGTTTACCGCCGGGCAAACGGCAAAGCGTTCAAGCTGGTGTTCTAGGCCTCGTGGCGGCCAAGCCTGAAGCAACACCGGTCCACGAGTTTATGGATTCTTTCGTCGTCTGATGTTTACCCGGGAGCGCCGAGTGAAACGAAAATTCGCCGACCTTAGAGTTCTCGCCGCCGTACTTTTCGCCCTCCCGCTGACGGCCGCCGCCGGTAGCGGCCTCACGCCCGGCCTGTATGAGTACACCATGAAGATGAACATGCCCGGCGTGCCCCAGATGTCCAATATGCCGGCAACAACCATGCAACGCTGCATAAGCGCCAAGGACGCCGAAGGAAACAAGGCATTCGAAATGCCCGCTGAGCGCAACAGCGATTGCCAGGTGAAAGACCTGGTCCAGAACGGCGACCGGATTTCGTACAAGATGTCGTGTACCAAACCGCAAAAGCTCGATGGCAGCGTGAAAGGCACCATAACCGCGACCAGCATGGCGTTGGAGATGACCATGTCCATGCCAGAGATGCCGGGTCCGATGACCCAGTCGATTGCCGCCAAGCGCATCGGCGATTGCAAGCAGTCGTCAATCTCGGGGGAAAGTTCTACAAATTCTTCGGTTTGACCGTCATGCCTCCGGCAGCAACTCGGCCAGCGCATACAGGGTCTTTTGCGGAAACCGCTCCTTCGGGTAGTAGCGCGCAATCGTCTCGAGAGCCTTCGCGTAGCTCCTGATGTCCAGCAGGCGCAGCAGGAAACGCACGTCATCCTCGTCATGGAATTCGGCGCCGATCCTGAACGCCAGGCATTTCATCGCCAGGAGGTAGTCCGGCTGCGCCACCATCACGCGAAGGTGGCTCAACTCCAGCCAGGGCCGGTATTCGCCGCGCTCGCTTAGGTAGCCTTTCACCGCGTCGTTCAGCCAATCGGCGGGAGCGCCTGAACGCGCAGCAACTCGCGCCGCCGCCTCGCGCACCTCGCGCGCCGGGCGAAAGAGCGCGTCCACGTCCTCGGTGGAGGGCCGCGCTGCATGGGCAAGGCACATGACCGCGCCTCCCACGAGGTAGAGCTCGCCCTTGCAATCGCCAGCCGCGAGTTCGTCGTTGAGCTGGCCGAACAGGCGGTTCAGGTCCCTGGCCGAAAATCCCGGCATCTCAGACTTGGCCGCCGACGACGGTATCCACGAAGAGGTTGCGACGCCTGAAAGCAGCCGGGGAGTTCGTCAGCAGGTGCAGACGCAGGCTCGTTAGTCCGCTGCCGAAGGCCGGCTCGGCCAGGGGCGCGATCTCCCGCGTCCATGCAGGCGGCCTCTTGCCCGAAGCTGCGCAAACGTGCTCGACCATTGCGGCGACGGTATTGGCAAGTTGCCCGGTCAGCCCTGCGGGGGGCGGGGCGTCGAGCGCATCTGCGAACTCTCCCGGGGCGAGACTCGCGAGCCAGTGGCTCAGCGCCGCGAGCGGGAGCCGCTTTTCGTCCATGCGCAGGAGGTCCTGCAACAGGCCGCGCCATTCCGCGGCACGGCCGGGCAGCAACTTGCCAAGCACATAGGCCGACATTCCCATGCCGGCCTGCCGCGCGGCGCGCTCGATCCTCGCCTTCTCGGACGGTGAAACGCGGATCTGCAGTTGCGCGGTTTTCATCACTGCAGCCTGCACCGCCCCAGAAAATATGTCAATACATGCGTATTTACACGATTGAAGGCGGCGGGTTCGCCACGACCGATGCCGGCTCGCTCTCGGCCGGGAAATTGCTGCCATCTTTCGACCCCGGACCGCGCCGATACTGGCTCTCCCGGCGAAATGCTGCCACCGGGCCTGCTGTATCAGGAGCGGATCAACCGGTCATCCGCGTTCCTCGTAAACCGCCTTGGCAACCTTCGCCGCGATGATGCCGTTCGGCCACCCGGCGTAGAAGGCAAGATGGGTAAAGACTTCCGAGAGCTCGTCGCGGGTCACCCCGTTGTCCAGCGCGCGCCAGATGTGCCCCTTCAACTGATCCTCGCGCGCGAGCGCGACCAGCGCGGCTACCGTGATCAGGCTGCGGTCGCGCTTCGACAGGCCCGGGCGCTCCCAGACCTCCCCGAACACTACTCTCTGGGTCAATTCGAAGAGTGCGGGGACGATCTCCTTGACCTGCTCGCTGCTTGCGGGAGGCTTCTTCTTCGGGTCATTCATAGGGGTTACTCCTTCATGCGATGGTTTTGTTCGGTTACCGCGGCAGGGCTCCGCCCAGGATACGCACTTCAAGGCTCGCCCCTTCCTTGGCTCCAAGGACCGACCGCCCGATCGGTCCCAGCCGGAGCGATCCTGGCGGCGTTGCGGCATCCACGACCGCCCACGCTCGAAGCGGGGCGCCGTCTTCATTGACGAGCTCCACCAGGCTGCCGTCGGCTATTTCCAGCTTTCCTGCATCCAGGTCCGAAATGCCGCAGGTTCGACGCCCTCCCGCATACTCGTCGGTTGGCACTTCGAGAATCCGAAGCCTGGCAATTCCGGCCTTCAGCGCTGCCCGACGCACCTGTGTACCGGCCTCATCCACTCGGTCGCTCGATATGGCGACACCGTATCGATCCCGTGCACGCTCTACGGTGATGTAACCCTGCCGAACATCTTCGAGCACGAGTTCCGGATCTCGCGCCAGCGGGGAACCATACCCGCCTCCCCCTGCTGTCTCCATGACGACGATATCGCCCTCGACGAGAGGAAATTTCGAAACCTTCCCCGGGATCGCCGACGGCTCGATTGCTTCCCCGTCGCGAAGAACCGCGAACGCATTCGGCGCTGAAGCGTACCCGCCACAAACACCGAACGGCGGCAGGATGTTCCGGTCCGACAACTCCGAAAAATTGCCCTCTTTCGCGAGAAGACGGATTTCGCGGTGCAGGCCGAGTCCGCCTCGATGCAAACCATCCCCGCAAGAATCGACGCGCAGCTCGCAGCGCTCGACAAGAAGGGCGTGTTCGAGTTCGACCGCTTCGGCCGGCTGGATGGACGTAAAGTCACCCTCGTCGTAGGCGCGAATCGTGTGGCTCCCGTCGTGTTCGCGAAACCCGCCGGTTCCTCCCGAGGGATATTCGTAGAAGATCGTCGGGCGCCCGTGGGCGGGGTGAACGCTCGCGATATAAGTGTGATTCGTGGCGCCCTTGATGTCGCCGGCAACGTAGTCGGGCGCCGCCATCGCCAGCGCCCCCATGACGACCGACTCGACGCGTCGGCGCACCTCCGAGAACCCGCCCATGGCCGCTGGGTGAGCGGCGTTCACTATGGTTCCCTCGGGTGCAACGACCGTGACCGGCCGGAAGGCGCCCTGGTTGATGTGACCCCGGGGATCGAGAAGCGCCTTCAGTGCAACGAACGTTCCCATGGCAGTCACGGCGAGGCTGCAATTCACCGGGGTGCCGGTCTGCAACGCCGAGCCGGCAAAATCCGCCTTCAGCGTCCCGCCATCGACGGTAATCGAAACCCGCAAGGGGATCGGGCCCCCGCTTGCGGCGTCGCCGTCGAAGTAGTCCTCGTAGGCGTACGTACCAGGCCGCACGCGCGCAATCGCATCGCGCATCCTGCGCTCGCTGCGATTCAGGTGCTCGACCATGAGGTCCTCGATCAGAGTCGTCCCGAAGCGCTCGGCCAGGGAGCGCATTCGGTCGAGGGCCGTGTGGCAGCACGCCAGCATTGCGTAGAAATCGCCTTCCCTTTCGTCGGGGACGCGCACGTTGGCCAGGATGAGTTCCAGCAAGCCTTCGACACGCTTGCCGCCCCGGTAGATCTTCACGAAGGGGATGCGCAGGCCCTCCTGATAGATCTCGGTGGCTCCTCCCGAAATGCTCCCGGGCGTCATTCCTCCGATGTCACCCCAGTGCGCCCGGACCACGGCGATCGCAATACGGCGAGCGTCGGCGAAGAAGGGCACCATCATCGCGACGTCGTTCATGTGGGTGCCGGAGGAGTAGGTATCGTTGACGATGACGACGTCGCCCTCCGAAAGGTCCCCGCCGAAGTACAACAAGGCTTCGCGCACCTGCGCCGGAAGCGGGATGATGTGCGCCGGACTGCCTTCCGACTGCGCCACGAGCGCGCCCTCCTTGTCGAGGATCGCGCAGGAGAAGTCCTGGCCTTCGAAAATAATCGACGAATGCGCAGTGCGCATGATTGTCTTGCCCATCTCGCGCACCGTGGAGACGAAGTACTCGAGCACCACTTCCAACGTGATCAGGTCGATCGACGGCTTCATCAGCGGCGGTCCATGCGGATGTTGCCCAGCGGGTCGAAGGCCGCATGCCAGGCCGGCGGGATGGCCGTCGTGCTGCCGTACTCTTCGACGACGGCGGGCCCGGCGAATTCCGCGCCGGCGCCGAGGCGGCTGCGCTCGTAGACCGGGCAGTCGCGATGCCATGCGCCGTCGAAGTAAACCGTCCTTCTTGCCTTTTCGGCCTCGCTGATCGCATCTACCTGACGTGGGATGTCGGCAAGTTTCGGGCGCGCTACGACACCTGTCGCGACAACGCGCAATGTAACGATGTCGATCGGTTTGCCGGGACGGCGATGCCCATAGCGCTGCTGGTATCGCTCCTCGAAATCCGCCGAAAGACGGGGAGCGACGCCGTCCTCCGGGTCAAACGGGATGTTGAGATCGAATGCCTGCCCCCTATAGCGCATGTCCGCCGAACACTCGATGCGGGAATCGGAATCAGGGAACCCTTCGCGCCCCAGCGCGGCGCGGCTGGCGGCCACGAGATCCGCACCGGCCTCGCGGATGAACCCGGGAGCGACGCCGCGCACATCGGCCAGGACAGTTCGCGCAAAGTCGTGACGGATGTCGGAACCGATCAACCCCACGGCCGACAAGTTGCCGGGAAAGCGCGGAACGACAATGCGGCGGATTCCCAGTTCGTCGGCAAGTTCTGCTGCGTGCATCGGTCCGGCGCCGCCCAGCGGCACGAGGGCGAACCGGCGCGGGTCGTGCCCGCGCTCGATCGAGATCTCGCGGATGGCGCTCGCCATGCGCGCGACTGCGAGCTTGATCACGCCCTCGGCCAGCCGCTCGAGGTTCGGGTACCCCAGTTCGCCGGCCAGCCGCCCGATGGCCTTGGCCGATGCTTCGCGATCGAGCGAAAGCTCCCCGGACAGAAGCGTTCCTGAAGAGATTCTTCCGAGAAACAGGTTTGCGTCCGTCACGGTGACGTCCTGTCCTCCCTGCAAATACGCGACCGGACCCGGATCGGCCCCCGCGCTCTGCGGGCCGACGCGCAAGCTGCCGTCGACGTCACGCCAGGCAATGCTGCCTCCCCCGGCCCCGACCGTGTTGATGTCGAGTTGCGGCAGCTTCAGCGGCAGTCCGGCGATCATGGATTCCTGGACGACCGTGGGCTTCGAACCGGCGACCAGAGCGACGTCCGTGCTTGTCCCTCCCATATCGCAAGTAATGAAGTCCTCCACGCCGGCCGCTGCGCAGGCGAGCATCGCCCCGTTCACGCCGCCGGCCGGCCCCGACAGGATCGTCCTTGCAGGCGTCTGCCCCGCGGCTTGCGCCGTGAGAATGCCGCCGTTCGATCCCATGACGTACAACCTGCCAGCGGAGCTGCCGATGCGCTGGGAAAGGCGGCCCACGTAGGTCTTTACGCGCGGCAGCACGTAGGCATTGATCACGCTGGTGGTGAGCCGTTCGTATTCTCGATATTCGGGAACCACGTCCGAGGACAGGATGACCGGCAGCCCGGGAAGTTTTTCGCCGAGGATCCGGCCGACTTCGCGCTCGTGTTCTGCGTTGGCATAGGAGTGCAACAGGCACACCACGGCCGCCTCGGGCCGCGATGCCTTGAGTTGGTCGCATATCTCTTCGACGCTGCGCGGATCCAGCGCCCGATGGACCCGCCCGCCGGCGCGCAATCGCTCGCGCACCTCGAAGCGACTTACCCGCGGTACGAGCGGGGGGGCCTTGATGAACTTGGTGTTGAACAACCCGGGCGAAGCACGCCGGGTCCTTCCGATTTCGAGCAGGTCGCGAAACCCTTCGGTCGCCACAATGGCCAGGCGCGCGCCTTTCCTCTCGAGAAGGATATTGGTGGCCACCGTCGTGCCGTGGACGATCCGGGAATTCGCCCATCCCTCTTTCCCCAACCGGTCCAGCGAGCGCATGACCGCTTCCGAGGGATCGGCCACCGTCGAGGGCACCTTGATCGTCCGGATGTCCCCCGCGCCTGCATCGTAGACGGCAAGGTCGGTGAATGTGCCGCCGGTATCGATTCCGATGCTGGAGGCTGTCATTCCAGCGAAATCGCGGCTTCCTTGACGATCGCAGACCAGATCGCCGTTTCGCGCCGGATGCGCGCGGCCAGCGCGTCGGGAGAAGTCACCGACAGTTCCAGCCCGACCTTCTTGAAGGCTTCCTGGATCTCCGGCATCGCCGCAACCCTGGCGATCTCCCGATTGAGTTGGACGATGATCGCCGGCGGCGTCCCGACGGGCACGAGGATCGCGTCCCACGCGCGCACGTCGAAATCGGCGAAGCCCAGCTCCTGCATCGTGGGAACGTCGGGAAGCTCCGGCGAGCGGGTCGGCGCGGTCACGGCAAACGGTCGCACGCTGCCGCCCCGGATGTGTCCCAGCACAGACGGGATGCTCGCGAAAAGCATCTTCGTCTCGCCGGCGACCACCGACAGCGTCGCGGGGCCGCCGCCCTTGTAGGGCACGTGCGTCATCTCGATCCCGGCCTTGCGGCCCATCAGGACGGCCGAAAGGTGGTTCTGGCTCCCGAGTCCCGTGGAGCCGTAGGTGAACTCGCCCGGCTTGCCTGCCTTGATGAGCGATATCAGGTCGCCCAGTTTCCCCGCGGTGACCGACTTGTGGACGACCAGCACGAACTGATACTCATCGATGAGACTGACCGGCAGCAGATCCTTTTGCGGGTGGAAGGTCGCGTTCTTGTACAGGCTGGGATTGACGGTCAAACCGTTGCTGAAGCCCCACAGCAGCGTGTAGCCATCCGGCTGCGCACGCGCAACTGTCTCGATCGCGATGTTCGTGTTCGCGCCGGGCCGGTTGTCAACGATGATTTGCTGACCCAGCAACTGGCCCAGTTTCGGCGCGAAATGGCGTGCACCCGTATCCGATGCGCCGCCGGGCGGAAAGCCCACGACCATTCGTATCGGCTTGGCCGGATAGTTCTGCGCCTGCGCCGCCGAGCCGATCGCCCCGGCAAAGACGAGCAGCAAAGGGGCCAACAGGAAACGACCGAAACACGATGCAGGCAATGTCATGTCGATTCCTTCGAGAAGGTGTTCATGTTCAACGCAACGCGTTACACGCTTACGATTTGGTCAGTCTATATGAAGGTCCGGAGCGATAAGTGAAACTGTTCCCAACCTGCCATGAAGGCCCGCCCGATCAAGCGAGCGGCATCCCCATTACTGCCATTTTTTGGCAGACGCCCTCGCCAGCATTGGCTCTCCAGCCAAAAAAGAGATAGAAGAATCAAGTGCGACACGAAGTCGCTTGTAGAAGTTGTTCTCACAATATAAAGGAGGGAACCGCCCGTGTCACCGGGTGAATCTAGGGGCCTGAATAAAGAGCGGCTCTGACAATGTAACGAAGCACCGCAAGGTGCGACCCACTCATTGGTTGAGATCGATAACGCAAAGGTCACGTCGGTAAGCAAATCACCAGGCAAGTGACTCAGAACGAAATCCG
>CANKMT010000020.1 GCA_947482825.1 Betaproteobacteria bacterium
TCGATGGCAACTACCCGACCGGCATCAAAGTGTCCGACGCGCAGATGCACCAAGTGAATCTACGCCAGCACAGGGTGCTGCCAATGTGGAACTACACACTTGTTCCGACATGATCGAGAATGTGAATTTATTTTTGCGCGGACCCTAAGGACGATGCCGTCACGTTCGCCTCCTATCTGGTCAGGTTGCGGGTGAGTCACCGCATCATTCCCGAGTTCCTCAACTACGTTGTGAATTGCGGAGCATTTCTCGCGTTTGCGCGACGACTGGCCATTCCTTCGGTACAACAATCAAATCTGAATTCGACCCGTTACGGTCGGATGCTGATTCCTCTGCCGACCGTCACCGAGCAACGAACCATCTGCGAGCACCTCCATACTAAAGTGGGCGAGATGAAGCGCGTAGTGACAACCATCGAATCCCAAATCGCCACCCTCACCGCCTACCGAAAGTCCCTCATCCACGAATGCGTCACCGGCCAGCGGCGGATCACCGATGCGGATGTCGAACGGGCGCGGCACGGTAAAGCAGCGTCGATGAGCCCGGACCGATGAGCGCCAAGGACGCGAAGGTGGTGAATCGGAACGCACCGGCCAAGGCGGCCTTGGCCCGGCCGTTGATCGCCGAGCAAAGGCCGGCGGAGTATGGCGGACGAATTGTCTCGGCGCTGCGGAGACAATTGGAGAAGCGGGCGGAGCATGGGCGGGAGATTTTGCAATCGCTGACTGCAAAATCGGCGGAGGAGTTCGGCCGGAGATATGGCGCCCGGAATTTGGCCAACATGGTGCCGTTTGCCGAGGTGTTCCCCGACCTGAAGATTGTCCAGGCGGCGCCTGCACAATTGACCGTGGAGCGGCGGCCGACGAATCACTCATGAGAGCGAAGTCTTCCAAGGCATTGACCCGACCGTCCACCGCAAAAGCGGCGAAGCGCCCCGCCCGAGCGTTGGTGACGGATGTCCAGGAAATGATCCGGGAGGCGCGCGCCGGCGTTGCCCGCGCGGTGGATTCGGGATTGGTGACGCTCTACTGGCATGTGGGCCGGCGCATACGGGAGGACGTCCTGAAGGAGCGGCGGGCGGAGTACGGAGAGAAGATTGTGTCCGCGTTGGGGACACAATTGAGCGCGGAATTCGGGCGCGGTTTCGGGGTGCGGAATCTTTTCCGCATGGTCCGATTTGCGGAGGTTTTCCCGGATGAGTCAATAGTGTCCGCACTGCGGACGCTATTGGGATGGACGCATTTTCGCCAGATCATTGCCCTCGACGACCCGCTAAAACGCGACTTCTATGCGGAGATGTGCCGCATTGAAAAATGGAACACCCGGACGCTGGAGAAGAAGATCGGCTCGATGCTGTTCGAGCGTACCGCGCTCTCGAAGAAGCCAGACAAACTCATCCAGCAGGAGCTGGCAGCGTTACGTGACGAGGACAAACTGACGCCCGACCTGGTCTTTCGCGACCCCTACGTGCTGGATTTTCTCCGCTTGCACGATTCCTACGCGGAGCAGGACATCGAGGCGGCGATTCTGCGGGAGATGGAGTCGTTCATTCTGGAACTGGGCGCTGGCTTCTGCTTCGTGGCGCGGCAAAAACGAATGCAGATCGACGACCTGGACTACCACCTCGATCTGCTCTTTTATCACCGAAAGCTGCGCCGGCTGGTGGCGATTGAATTGAAGCTACGGAATTTTGCAGCCGCCGACAAAGGGCAGATGGAGTTGTACCTGAACTGGCTCAAGCGCCATGAATGCGAACCAGGCGAGAGCGATCCGCTGGGCATCATTCTGTGCGCGGGCAAGCGAGCACAACACGTCGAGTTGCTGGAGCTGGAAAAGAGCGGCATCCACGTGGCGAGCTATTGGACCAAAGTGCTGCCACGGAAACTGCTGGAGCAGAAGCTGCAGGATGCGGTACGGCTGGCACGGGCGCGGCTGGAAGCCGGTAAAGACTGACCGTGGTCAAACGGAAAAAGCCGCCGGAGCTGACCTTTCAGAAGCACATCGCGGATTACCTCGTCCGCGAGCAAAAGTACGCCGTGCTGGATCAGTCCGACATCACGGACACCGAACATTTCATCGCCGAAGACCAGCTCTGGGCGTTTCTCAAAGCCAGTCAGGCCGACACGCTGAAAAAGCTGGTGGACGACTACGGCACGGACGCGCGGGAGGAAGTCTTCAAGGCGTTACGCAAGGAACTGGAGCACACGCCGCTGTGGATGCTGTTCCGGCAGGGCCTGCCGGTGCGAGGGCTGAAATTCCAACTCTATTATTCCAAGCCCCGTTCGGCGGAAAGCGCCGGCGTCAAAGGCTACGCCGAAAACCGCATCACCTTCCGTCCGCACTTCTACTTCGGTGAATCGAACCACGAGATCGATTTCGTCTTCTACCTCAACGGCCTGCCGATCGTGGCGCTGGAACTGAAGCACGAGGCCAATCAGAACGTGCATGACGCGGTGTCGCAGTTCACCAAGCGCGACCACACGCACAAGATTTTCCAGCACCCCTTCCTCTACCTCGCCGCCGACACCTGCGACGCGATGGCCGCGACCGACCCGCGCAAGGAAGAGAACTTCCGCTGGCACAACATGGGGCTGACGAACACGCCCACGAATGCCAACGAGTATCCGGTCGAGTTCCTTTACCGCGAAGTGCTGTCGCGGGATCAACTGCTGGAGGCTCTGTCGTTCTTCCTCGTCCGCGTGACCGAACGCGAAGCGGAGGGCGATAAACAGGCGCGCCCGGCGTCTACCATCTTCCCGCGCTATCACCAAAGCAGGCTGGTGCGGAGGGTGGCGGAGGACATCACGGCCCACTTCGTCACGGCGGGCGACATTGGCAAGAAGTATCTGGCCGACCATTCCGCAGGCAGCGGCAAGACGCTCTCCATCTGCTGGCTTGCCGACCGGTTGCACAGCCTCTACAAGCCCGGCACCAACGAAAAGCTGGTGGACATCACCTTCATCCTCACCGACCGCAAGTCGCTCGATACGAACATCCGCGAGGACATCGACAAGTTCACCCACCTCAAGGACGTGGTGGGTATCGCGAAGAAAGCCGACGACCTGCCGCGTTTCCTCAAGGAGCGCAAATCCATCATCGTCACCACGCAGCAGAAGTTTGCCTGGGTGCTGGAGGAGATTCAGAAGAACCCGGAATTGAAGAAGTTGCGGGTGGCGTTCCTGATCGACGAAGCACACCGGTCGCAGGAAGGCCACATGGGCGCAGCCATCCGCCTGCCGTTCCGCAAGGAGGGCGAGCCGGACAATGAGACGCCCGAGGAGGATCTCGAAGAACAGATTGCCAAGGTCATCCGCGAGCACGACCTGAACCAATTGTTCGTCGCCTTCACCGCGACACCGGCACCGGCCACGGTGTCGATGTTCGGCAAGCCGTTCGACACCTATACCGAAGCGGAGGCCATCGCCGAGGGCTACATCGTGGACGTGGCGGCGAGCATCATTTCCTACAAGACGCTCTACAACCTGCATTGCCCCATCGTTCCGAAGCCGAACGAGGAAAAGCTGTACCCCAAGGGCGTCGTGTCCAAAGCGCTCCAGAACGTGGCGTTTCAGGACGACGGGCTGATCCAGTACAAGGCCGAGGTAATGCTGCGCATCTTCGAGAAAGACGTGAAGCCGCTCATCGGCGGACGCGCCAAGGCGATGATCGTCACCTCGTCGCGCGTGGCCGGACTGCGGTATTTCAACATCATCAAGGAAAAACTCAAGGAGCGCGGTGCCGACTACAAGGTGCTCTATGCCTTTTCGGATTTCGTGCACCCGGAGACCAATGCGGCCATCAGCGAATACGCAGTGAACGAGTTGCAGACGGGCGAGTTGATCGAAGACCGCTTCGAAGGTGACGACTACCGGCTCATGGTGGTGGCGAACAAGTTTCAGACCGGCTTCGACCAGCCCTTGCTTGCGGGCATGTTCCTCGACAAGCCGGTGCTGGATCGCAACGCCGTGCAGACGGTTTCGCGGCTGAACCGCTGCCATCACGGCAAGAAGGATGTCGTGGTCGTGGACTTCACCAACAACGCCAAGCAGATCCTCAAGGCGTTCGCGAAGTATCGGAAAGGCACGCCTTTCGAGCCGGAGGAACCGGACAAGGAACTTTGCCCGAAGCTGCGCGCAGAGATCCTGGCCCTCGGCGTTTTCACGCAGAAGGATGCCGCCGACCTGCTTACCCTGGTCAAGACCGGGTCGGATGCAGAGGTGCAATACAAAGTGAACGCCCTGCGGCAGCGTTTTCAGGAAAAGCTACCGGATTGGGAAAGCCGCAAGGACTTCGTCTACCAGCTGGCGAGGCTGGTGAAGAGCTTTCAATTCCTCACCTGCTTCTTCTCCTATCCGCCCGAGATTCAGGAATTCGTCTCGTTTGCCGAATGCATTGGCCCGCAGCTCGTCAAGATGGGGACCATTTCAGATCTGATGAAGCAGATTCGGGCAACGGAAGTTACCAAAGCCGCCGTGGAGTTCCAGGGAATCATGACAGGAGGCGGCCCCATCAAACTTCAGCCGAGCACGGGAAAAAAGACCTCCGGTCCGCCACCTGCGAAGGTGTCTGTGCAGGACATGATCAATGAGATCAAGACCCGGTTCGAGATCACCGACGAGCAAGCGCTTTACATCAAACAGGTGACGGAAGAGAAGGTCGCGGACCCGGTGATTCGCGCGACCGTCAGTTCCCACAAGGACGACCCTATCTACCTCGAAGGCGCCTATCGCGGGCAGGTGAACGAAGAGATCCAGGACGCCTACGACGAACGAGGGCGCTACGAAGAGCTGTCGGACCTGAAGTACACGGATGCCGGCGGCATCTTCGACATCATGGCCGTGACTGTCATCCAGACTCATCTGTCGCTGGCCGCCTGAGTTCATGATTGAGCGCGGCGCGAGAGTCAATCAGGCGCTCGACGGAGTATTGGTCGAGCCGGTAGCTTTTCAGGGCTGAGACTTTGGGTTGCAGCCCGCCGAGCAAGAGGCCGATTTTGCATTGTTTCAGCTTGTTCGCGTTGGGCTGATGGCAGCAATTCGCCTCGAGACCCAATAAAGACGCGGGGGTTGTGATGAAAATGGCAGCAATAGGCCGGCCTACCGAAGCGCGACCAGATGCGCCGCACGGCAACCTCCGAGGCAAACTAAAATAGCGGGCCATGAAACCACCCGTCCTTGCCGCAGCCGAAGGTACTTCTTCGCAAACGCCGATGATGCAGCAATACCTGCGCATCAAGGCCGAGCACCCCGACGTCCTGCTCTTCTACCGGATGGGCGATTTCTACGAACTGTTCCATGACGACGCCGAGAAAGCCGCGCGGCTCATGGACATCACGCTCACCGCGCGCGGCGCCTCGGGCGGCAAGCCGATCCGCATGGCCGGCGTGCCGTATCACGCGGCGGAGCAGTACCTCGCCAAGCTCGTGAAGATGGGCGAGTCGGTGGCGATCTGCGAGCAGATCGGCGACCCGGCGACCTCGAAAGGACCGGTGGAGCGCAAGGTCACGCGCATCGTAACGCCGGGCACGCTCACCGATTCGGCGCTGCTGGACGAAAAGTCGGACAACATCCTCCTCGCGATCAGTTCGGACAAGTCGACGGTGGGGCTCGCATGGCTCTCGCTCGCCAGCGGCGAATTGCGCGCGGCCGAGATCGCGCCGCAGATCCTCGCCAGCGAGCTTCGTCGCATCGGCCCGGCCGAGATTCTGGTGGCCGACTCGAGCGCTTTGATCGGGGAACTCGGCGCCTTCACCCTCACCCGCCTGCCCGAATGGAGCTTCGAGTTCGAATCGGGACGCAAGCGCCTGCTCGAACAGTTGGGCGCGGCTTCGCTCGCAGGCTACGGCTGCGAAGACCTGCACCCGGCCATCGGGGCCTGCGGGGCGCTGCTCGACTATGCGCGCAAGACACAGGGCCAGGCGCTCGCCCACGTGGTCTCGATCAGCACCGAGCGCGCCGGCGAATACGTGCGCATGGATGCGGCTACCCGGCGCAACCTCGAGATGACCGAGACGCTGCGCGGCGAACCCTCGCCTACGCTGTTCTCGCTGGTCGATGAATGCGCGAGCGGCATGGGCAGCCGGCTGCTGCGCCACTGGCTTCACCATCCGCTGCGCAATCGGGCGATTGTCGGTGCAAGACACGAGGCGGTCGCGACGCTCGGCGATTCGGCGGGCGAACTGCACAAGGTGCTTCGGCGTTTCTCCGACGTGGAGCGGATCGCGTCCCGCGTGGCACTCAAGAACGCCCGTCCCCGCGACCTCTCCGCGCTGCGCGACAGCCTTGCGCTGCTGCCGGACCTCACGACGCAGGTGCCCGAAGGCGCCCCGCTGTTCGTCGAACTGAAATCCGATCTCGCAAGGCCCGAAGATTGCACCGACCTGCTCGCCCGCGCGATCGCACCGGAACCCTCGGCGCGCGTGATCGACGGCGGAGTGATCGCCGACGGCTATTCGGCCGACCTCGACGAACTGAGGAAACTCCAGTCGAACGCCGGCGAGTTCCTGGTCGAACTCGAAGTGCGCGAGCGCGCGCGCACCGGCATCGCCAACCTCAAGGTCGAGTACAACCGCGTGCACGGGTTCTACATCGAGGTCACGAACTCGCACTCGGAAAAAGTCCCGGACGACTACCGGCGCCGCCAGACGCTGAAGAACGCCGAGCGCTACATCACCCCGGAGCTCAAAACCTTCGAGGACAAGGCGCTGTCGGCCAAGGACCGCGCCCTTGCGCTGGAGAAGTCGCTCTACGACGCGCTGCTCGATTCGCTCGGTGTGCATGTCGCGCAACTCCAGCGCATTGCGCGGGCGCTGGCCCAGGTCGACGTGCTCGCGTGCTTTGCGCAGATCGCGGCACAGCGCGGCTGGTCGCGCCCCGAGTTCGTGGAGGAAACCGTGCTTGAATTCGAGGCCGCGCGGCACCCGGTGGTCGAGGCGCAAGTCGAGCATTTCATCCCGAACGACACCCGCCTGGGCCCGGCGCGAAGATTTCTCTTGATCACCGGCCCGAACATGGGCGGCAAGTCCACTTACATGCGGCAGGTGGCGCTGGTTACACTGCTCGCCCACGTTGGCAGCTTCGTGCCCGCCAGTCGTGCGTGCCTCGGCCCCATCGACCAGATCTTCACGCGCATCGGCGCGGCCGACGACCTCGCGGGCGGGCGTTCCACGTTCATGGTCGAGATGACCGAGTCGGCCAACATCCTGCACAACGCCACCGCGCACAGCCTCGTGCTGATGGACGAGGTGGGGCGCGGCACCTCCACGTTCGATGGCCTCGCGCTTGCCTGGGCGATCGCGCGGCATCTGCTCGAGCGCAATCGTTCCCTTTCTCTCTTTGCGACGCACTATTTCGAGATGACGCGCATCGCCCAGGAGTACAAAGAGGCCGCCAACGTGCACCTCGACGCGGTCGAGCACAAGGACAGCATCGTGTTCCTGCATGCGGTCGAGGAAGGCCCGGCTTCGCAAAGCTACGGCCTGCAAGTCGCGGCGCTTGCGGGCGTGCCCAAGGCGGTGATCCGCACCGCGCGCAAGTACCTGCAGATGCTCGAGGATGCGAGCCTGGCCCGCGGCGGACAGAGCGATCTCTTTGTCGCCGCGCAAGCGCAACCGGATCCGGAGCCCGCCGCCGGGCCGCTGCGCGAGGCGCTCGACCAGGTCAACCCGGACGAACTCTCGCCGCGCGACGCACTCGAACTGATTTACCGGCTCAAGAAACTGTGATCCGGGCCTGGGTCGCAGCGGCCCTCTTCGCGGCCGCCTTCACGGCCGTCGCGCAAATCGCTGAACGGCCGCCGTTCGCCTTGCTCGGCGACGTGCCCTACTCGGAGGCGAACGCGAACCTGCTCGATTCGATGATCGACGAGATCAATGCGGAAAAGCCCGCGTTCGTCGTTCACCTTGGCGACATCACCGGGCGCGACTGTAGCAACGCCTGGCTGGAGGCGAGGCAGAAGCAGTTCGCGCGCTTTGCCGCGCCTTTCGTCCTGGTCGTCGGCGACAACGAATGGACCGACTGCCACATCACCGGCCACGATCCCATGGAGCGCCTGGCGAAGGTGCGCGCGTTGTTCCATTCAGGCACCGTCAGGCTGCCCGCGTTTGCGCGGCAGTGGGACCGGTATCCGGAGCACGTGCGGTGGATCCATTCGGGCGCGTTGTTCGTGGGCCTCAACGTGCCCGGCAGCAACAACAACCTCGGCCGCACTAAGGCAATGGATGCCGAGCACGCTGCGCGCATGAAGGCCGTGTTCGAATGGCTGGACGAGGCAGTAGCGATCGTCCGGGCTTCGAACGAAATCGAATCCATGATCGTGATGATGCAGGCGAACCCGAACTTCGAAGAACGGATCCGCCTTTCCGTGGCGTCCGACGGCTACGCCGGCCTGCGCGAGAAGCTCGCAGCGATCTCGAACGCCCTGGGCAAGCCGCTGGCGGTCGCGCACGGCGATTCCCACATATACAAGTTTGACAAGCCCTCGAAGAGCGCGCCCGGCTTGTGGCGCGTCGAAGTCGACGGCTGGCCGTGGATGGGATGGGTCAAGGCGCGGACTACGCCGGTCCCGGCCAAGCCGGTGGCTGCGGAACGACGCCTCCATAACTGAAGGCGCCGCGGAATCTCAGTGCCCCGGCGCGCGCATCTCCGGGTGCACGACCTTGCCCTCCGCAATGATGGGCACATCGTCCAGCACCACGCTGCAGCCGCGCATCGGCAGGTCCATGTGGCAGGGCGTGTCGTTGGCGCCCCCGAGTTCGGTGTTCGGACCGGTCGAGAACAGGACGTTCCCATAGAAAGACAAGGCATTCATCACGTGCTCGCTCGCAAGGTTCTGGGTAGCCGCGAAGTGATGCCAGTTCGCGCGTTCGTTCAGCCCCCAGCCGATATGGGACACCGCGTAGCCGCGCGGATCGTTGAAGCTTTCGATGTAATTTCGCATCAGCGCGGCGTCCATGCCCTCACCCTCGATCGAGGTGACGTATCCCCGCTCGATCTTCAGCCTGACCGGCGTCTGCACGTAGCGCTTGAAGGCCGCGAAGATGTCGCCCGGCATCAGGACGACCGTGCCCTCAACGCTCCCGTCATTGCCCTGCGTGAAGGAAAAGCCCGAGGGAAAATGGTCCCATCGCCCCCGCTCGTAGGTGTACCCGTATTCCGAAATCACCGGGTATTGCGAGAGCTTGTAGCGCACGTCGGTCCCGCCCTTGGACGTGATGTGCAGGTCCTTGCCCTTCATGAGGAGGTCACGCTCGAACTCGACCCTGCGCCGCAAGTCCTCGGTCGGAAACATCTGCCTGAGGACGTGGAGCGGCTCCATCACGCGCAGCACGCGGGCGCCGGCGGCCTGCAACTCCGCCTGCTCGGCCGAAAAAAGCAGCCCCATCATGTCGATGACGAGGTCGGCGCGCTTCAGCGACTCGATCGCCGGGAAATTGCCGGCCAGCGGGTGGCGTCCCTGCACGCCCGCCACTTTGGGCTTGCTGCGGGGCACGGTCACGTTGAATGCGGTCGCGCCCAGTCCCTCGGCCGCAAGCATGAAAGCGTGCGAGTAGTCGATAAATTCGCCGCACGCAGTGAGCGCGGCCACCACTTCGCCTTCATGCACTTTGCACAACTCGAGTTCCGCCTTGAAGAGCGCCAGCATCTCCGCATCGACCGCCATTTGCGTTTTCTCCCTATAGCTTCCGGTTGAGGATGGCCCCCAGCACCGCCATGAATCCTTCGAGATCGTCGACCTGCATCTGGTGGCCGGCGCTTTCCACCTTGCAAACCTCGATTGCAGGCGCAAGCCTTTGGATTTCTGCAACGTCTTGCGGCAGGATCACCCCGCCCCTGCCCGCCACGATCAGCGCCATCGGGATCGCGATGTGCGGGAGGTCGGCGTGGATATCGTCCTCGTGAAAGCTGCGGTGCGCCTCGATCGCCGCCCGTTCGTCGCAGGTGTGCAGCCATTCTGCCCTCACTCGCATCAGCGCCTCGGGCCACGACGCGGCGCCGGGTCGGCGCAGTGCATCTTCAGCCTCGCCTTGCCTCGCGGCACGCAGCAACTCGAGCACGGCCAGTAGCGGCGACGGATAGGCGCGGCGTCCGGGACCGCTGACCGGCGGGTCGGCCAACACGATGCGCGAGAAGGCCGAGCCGGCCTTGCGCGCTGCGCGGATCGCGATGCGCGCGCCCATGGAATGGCCGAGCACGGCCGGGGCCTTGAAACCCATCGCTTTGGAAAATGCACACAAGTCGGCCGCACAGGCATCGAGGCCGTAGTCGAGATCCGGGCCGCTCTCTGAAAGGCCACGCCCCCGGACGTCCAGCACATAGGTGTCGTAGACCCGTCCAAGGCGCTCGCCGACGAATCCCCAGACGGCCGCGGGACTGACGATCCCCGGCACGACGATCAGCACGTCCTGACTTTGGCCCTCGATCCCGTAGCGAAAATAGTGCTGGCGGACCCCGTTGGCGCGGACATGCGCGCCGTAGCGGAAGGTCGAGCCTGCCGCAGGCGCGGACATGTCAGACCGGGACCTGGGTGGCGTCGTACTCGTAGATCCAGTCGTAACGCGCCTTCGCGCTCGCCGGGTTCCATTGAGCCTCGGCGTACTTTGCCGCGCTTTCGGGTTCGGCCAGGGCCGGATTGTGGAACGTGTGCTGCATGCCGGCCGAGCGCGCGGCCACCTTGGTCGTCCGCTCGAGGCGCGCGTCCTGGTATTTCTGCAACGCAAGCGCAGGATCGGCTGCGTACTTCTCGACGCAGCGCGCAAGCACGCCCGCATCCTCGATCGCCATGTTCACTCCCTGGCCGAGATACGGCACCATCGAATGGCAGGCGTCCCCGAGCAGGGTCACGCGCTCAAGCGACCAGCGCGGCAGCGGATCGCGCACGAAAAGGCCCCACTTGTGCAGGGACTCGGTGTTCTCGATGATTTCGACCACATCCGGGTGCCAGCCGGCGAAATCGTTGACGCACTCGGGGACCGAGCCTTTCTCGTTCCAGGATTCGAGCCGCCAGTCGCTGCGTTCCACCTGGCCCGAGAAAGTCATCAGGTCTTGTTCGGCGAAGCGCGCCGGATAGACCGTGACATGCGCAGTCGGTCCGACCCACGTGGTCGCTGTAAGCGCACGGTGGTGGGGCTTCAGCCGCTCCATGGGCACCAACCCGCGCCACGCCAGCGCGTTGGTGAAGCGTCCCGGCGTGTCGCCGAACGCCTTCTCGCGGATCTTCGAATGCAGGCCGTCGGCGCCGACGAGAACATCGCCCTCGGCCGAGGTTCCGTCGGCGAATTCCATGCGCACCTTGCCGTCCTGCTGCGAGAAACCGGTGCATCGCTTGTTCAGTTGGATCACGCCGGGCTTGAGGCGTTCGACCGCGTCGATCAGGACCCGGTGCAGTTGTGCGCGAAGCATGATGAAGGGCGCATGCGCGCCGGAGGACACGCCGCGTTTGTAGAGCGTCCACTTGCGCCCGCTGTCCCACAAGCGCACCGCCCTTTCGTCGGCTTCAATGGTGCTGGCGCGGATCGCCGGTTCGAGACCGAGCGCGAACAGCACGCGCGCACCGTTGACCGAGAGCCACAGGCCGGCGCCGACCTCTTTCAATTCCGGAGCCTGTTCGTACACCTCGCAATCGATGCCGCGCGACAGGAGGCAAGCGGCGGCGGCGAGGCCGCCGATCCCGGCGCCTGCAATGAGGACACGCAGTGCGCTGGCGTTCGGTGCTGGAGTCTTCGACATGAGCCTGAGAAAGCGGAGATATGAAATAAAGTATACTATATTCCGAATTCTTCGCTGGAACCACGACCATGGATGCGGCCAGGCATCTCCACAATACCGGCGAGATCCGCGGCGACTACCTCGAGAAGGTCACCGGGCAAGCGCAGTTCGCCAGCGACGTCGTGATCCCCGGCATGCTGCATGGGCGCGTCCTGCGCAGTCCCCTGCCCCACGCGCGGATCCGCAGCATCGACGTTTCCGCAGCGCTTGCAATGCCGGGGGTCGTCGCAGTGCTGACCGGCGCGGACCTCGCGGAACTGAGCGCCGGACGCAACTCGCATTGGGGCCTCTACCTGCGCGATCGCCCGCTGGTCGCGATCGACAGGGTGCGTTATGTCGGCGACCCGGTAGCTGCAGTGGCGGCGCTTGACGAGTTCACGGCGGAAGAGGCGCTGGACGCCATCCTCGTGGATTACGACCCCCTGCCGCACGTGACCGACGCGCGCGAGGCGATGGCGCCGGACGCGCCGCTCCTGCACGAGAAGATGGACAAGATCCAGAACTTCTACTTCAGGGGCGGCACCAACCCCGTCGAAGGCACCAATATCTTCCAGCACTACCAGTACGCGCACGGCGACGTGGAAGCCGCTTTCAGCCGCGCCCACCGGGTGTTCGAAGACAGCTTCCGATTCCCGATGGTCGTCCACGCCGCGATGGAGCCTCACGTGGTGATCGCCGACTGGCGCGAGGATTCGATCACGCTGTGGAGCGGTGCGCAGTCGCCGACCACAGTGCAGAAGGCGCTATCGCTCTTGTTCGGCATCGACATGGCGAAGATCCGCGTCATCACGCCTTACGTCGGCGGCGGGTTCGGCGGCAAGTCCTCGGTCAAGATCGACCCGTTGGTGACCGCGCTGTCATGGAAGGCAAAGCGCCCGGTGCGCGTCTGCCTGTCGGTATCCGAGTCGATGCTCACCTGCCGGCGGCTGAGTGCCGACATCGAACTGAAGACCGCCGTCGATGCCGGCGGGAAGCTGCTCGGCAAGTCGGTGCGTGTGGTGATGAACGGTGGCGCCTACGCCGACACCGGCCCGGCAGTCGCGGTCAAGGCGGCGATCCGCGCGATCGGCCCGTACCACATCCCCAACCTCAAGCTCGAGTCCTATGCGGTCTACACGAACACCGTGCCGGGCGCGGCCTTCCGCTCGATCGGCGGGCCGCCGGCCGTGTGGGCGACCGAATCGCAGATGGACGTGATCGCCGACGCGCTGCAAATCGACCCGGTCGACTTCCGGCTGCGCAACATGCTCGACAAGGGCGGATTGGTGAAGCCCGACCTGCGGCCGATCGATGTCGACATGCCGGGCATGCTCAGGCGCGGCTTGGCTGCGATGGATGAAGCCGGTGGCAACTCGCGCGCGAGCGGCGTGGCGGTGGCGGCCAGCGACCCCGGCATCCATGCGCTCGGCTCGGCCCTCGTACGCATGAAGATCGACTGCTCGGTGCTGATCCTGACCAATACGATCGAGCTCGGCCAGGGCGCCCACGGCGTGCTGCGCGCGGTTGCCTCCCGCGTGCTCGGGCAGCCGCTGGCGCGAATCAAGGTGGCGACGCCGGACACCGACCTCGCGCCCTACGACTGGGTCACGGGCGCGAGCCGCTCGACGGTGATCATGGGCCTTGCAGTGGAGGAGGCCTGCGCCGAGATCTCGCGCGAGGTGCGCCAGCTCGCCGCCGAACTCTACGGCGGCGAGGCCGCGGCCTACGTGCTCGCCGATGGCGGCGTCGCGGGGCCCAACGGGTTCACCAGCCTGCTCGACCTGATGGTGCGCGCCAATGGGATCGACAGCGGCGAGTTCGTGGGGCTCGGCCGCATCACGCCGCGTTACAGGAACGGCGATTTCTCGCGCATGCCCCTCTTCTGGGAAACCGCGGTCGGCGTTGGTGAAACCGAAATCGACGTCGAGACCGGCGAAGTCCGGCTCACGCGCTATGTAAGCGTTGCCGACGTAGGCCGCGTGATGAACCGCAAGTCGGCGGAGGGCCAGGACGAGGGTGCCGCAATCCAGGCCCTTGGCCACACCCTCTACGAAGAACTCGTCTATGAGGACGGCCAACCGCTGAACGCGAGCATGATCGACTACCATGTGCCGGCAATCGACGAGGCGCCGCGCGAATTCCATACGGTGCTGATCGAAAGCGGCGACGGCCCCGGACCGGGCGGCGCGCGCGGGATGGGCGAAGGCGCGATCCTGCCGATGGCCCCGGTCATCTCGAATTCGCTGGCCCGCCAGTATGGCGTGCGCGTCCGCGAGCTGCCGTTGACGCCGGAGCGCGTCTGGCGCGCCATACGAGAAGTGCAGCGCGATGCAAGGCGTGGCAAGTGAACTTCCACATGGACCTGACCCTGCCCGCGAGCCGCGATTCGATCTGGCCGATCTTCTTCGATGTCGCGCGCATTGCGCGATTGATCCCGGGTTGCGAGCAGGTCGAAGAGAAAGAGCCGCTTGCGCTTTACACTGCGGTCATGAAGCAGAAGATCGGCCCGTTCAAGCTCGAAGTGCCCACCGAAGTCCGGGTCGAAGACATCCTGGCGCCGGAGCGCGTGCGCTCGCGCGCGCGCGGCCGGGACAAGTTCACCGGGACCACGCTGGACGTGCTGCTCGAGGTGGTCCTGGCGCCGGCGGAGAACAACGGCACGCGCCTCACCGTCGACTCGACCCTGCAGGTGGCCGGGCGGCTCGCGGCGCTGGGCTATCCAGTGGTGAAAAAGAAGACCGAGGAGATCTTCGTGGAATTCGAAAAGCGGCTGCGCGCCGAACTGGGCGTCGCCTGATGCTGCCGCGGCGCTTCAACCTGCACCGGCCCGACCGCATCGAGGATGCGGTGGCCCTGCTCGCAGAGCACGGCGACGACGCGAGCCCCTACGCGGGCGGCACCGAACTGCTGATCGCGATGAAGGCCCGCGTGCTCAGCTATGCGCACATCGTCGACCTCAAGGGTATTGCGGCGTTGCGCGGTGTCTCGGCGCGCAGCGATGGCGGGCTCATCATCGGCGCCCTGACCACGCATCACGAGCTCGCCAACCACTCGCTCGTGCTCGAGCGACTGCCGGCCTACGCCTTGCTCAGTGCCAATGTGGCCAACATCCGCGTGCGCGCCGCCGGCACGCTGGGCGGCAACCTGTGCTTCGCCGAGCCGCACGCAGATCCCCCTGCAATGCTTTGCGCGCTGAACGCCGAGCTCGTGCTGGCAGGTCCCGGTGGGGAGCGGCGGATGCTTCTCGCCGAGTTCATCCTTGGGGAGTTGTCGACCGCGCGCGCGACCGGCGAAGTACTGGTGAGAATCGAAGTGCCCGGGTTGCCCGCGGGCACGCGCGCCGGCTACCGCGCGTTCGGCCATCTCGAACGCCCGGCCGTGGGAGTAGCAGCAGTAGCTTTGCCGCTGGGCAAGGGATTCGACTGGCGGCTGCGTGTCGGCTCGATCTGTGGGCGTCCGACCGCACTTGCGGGACTGGAGAAAGCAATGCGCGGCCTTCCCGAAGCCGACGCCCTGGCCGTCCTTGCCGAAGGCGCCGAACAAGCCGCCGCTGCAGTGGAGGCAGACGACGACATTCGCGGAAGCGCCGAATACAAGCGTCACCTCGTCGGCGTGCTTGCGCGCCGCGCGGCAAGGGCTGCGCTGGGAATGGAGGCGCTCGCCGCATGAACGACATTGCAGTCATGGACGTGACCTTCACCCTGAACAACGAACCGGCCAGCGCGAGGATCGAGCCGCGCGAGCTGCTGATCGACGTATTGCGCGAAAATTTCGGGCTCCGCGGCGCCAAGCGCTCCTGCGATCTCGGCGTCTGCGGCGCCTGCACGGTGCTGGTCGACGGCCTGCCGGTGTCCAGTTGCTCGACGCTCGCGGCGGATGTTGCCGGCCGCAGCGTGCTGACCATCGAGGGGTTGGGCACGCCGCAGGCGCTCGATCCGGTCCAACAGGCCTTTATCGAGCATGGCGCCATGCAGTGCGGCTTCTGCACTCCCGGCATGGTGCTGGCGGTGAAATCCCTGCTCGCGGCCGAACCATCGCCTACCGAGGAGCAGGTGCGCCACTATCTGCGCGGCAACATTTGCCGCTGCACGGGGTATGTGAAGATCATCGAAGCAGTCATGGACCTCGCAAAACGCGGGGCTCGGCTTAAAACAAACCCCTAGAGGGAACTTCGCAATGAGAGCCATCCGCCGCGTTTCTGCAGCACTAATCCTTGCGTTCGGTCTGTGCGCTGCCGCCACCGCGCAGGACTACCCGACCAAGCCCATCCGGGTCGTCGTGCCCTATGCGGCCGGCGGCGCCACCGACATCATCGCGCGCCAGATCTCGGTCGGGCTCACCGAGCAGCTCGGCCAGCCGATCGTCATCGACAACCGGCCCGGGGCCGGCGGGGGCATCGGCACCGCGATCGTCGCGAAGTCGGCACCCGACGGCTACACCATCGTGTTCGGCAACATCGGTCCGAATGCGATCTTCCCGGCTATCTACCCGAACCTCACGTATGACCCTGAGAAGGACTTCGCACCGATCTGCGTCGTGGTGAACACGCCGCTCATCCTCGTGGTGCGGCCGCAAACGCCGGTCAAGAACGTGCGCGAGCTCATCGCGTACGGCAAGGCCAATGCCGGCAAGGTGTTCTACGGCTCGGTTGGCATAGGCGCCATGTCGCATGTGGCCAGCGAACTGTTCAACCTGATGGCCGGCACCAAGTTCATTCACGTGCCTTACAAGGGCAGCGCGCCGGCCAGCATCGGCGCCATTTCGGGGGAAACCACGATGTACTTCGGCACCGGTCCCGAGATCACTTCGCATATCAAGGCGGGGACCTTGCGCGCCATTGCGATCAGCACGTCGACGCGGGCCCCGGCCTCTCCGGACTTGCCCACCGTAGCGGAATCGGGTCTGCCCGGATTCTCGGTCGACGTGTGGTTCGGCCTGCTCGCCCCGGCGGGCACGCCGCGCCCGATCGTCGACAAGATCAATCGCGCCGTGGGGGTCGTGGTCAATGCGCCGGAGACGCGCAAGCGTTTCATCGACAGCAATTCGGTCCCCGCTTTCAACAGCCCCGACGAATTCGCCGCAATGATCAAGTCCGACATCGTCAAGTGGGGCAAGGTCGTGCGCGACGCCGGCATCAAAGCCGAGTAACAAGGAACCCCGCCGATGAACGCCCCCGCAGCCGAAGTCGCTTCCGACCCCTCGCGCTCGCTTGCCGAAGGCATCGCCTCGATCCGTTACCAGGCGATGCCCGCGGCCACCGTCGCCGCGGCGCAACGCCTCGTCCTGGACTCGCTGGCGGTCGCGCTCGCCGGGCGTGGAGGCAATGACGTCGAAGCGCTCCTTGCGCTGGCCAGCGACTGGGGCGGCAATCCACAGGCCGCGATCCTGGGCTCGCGTATTCGCGTGCCGGCGCCGGCCGCGGCGCTGGTCAACGGCACCATGATCCAGGCGCTCGATTTCGACGACACGCATGACGTCACCGCGGGCCACAAGGCCTCCACGGTCCTGGCCGCGGCCCTGGCCGTGTGCGAGGCGCGGGGCCGCTCGGGTCGCGACCTGCTCGCGTCGGTGACCGCGGGCGTGGAGATGGCGGTGCGCGTGGGCCTGGCCTGCACCGACAAGATCGGCTGGACCAGCACGGCGATCTACGGCGCGTTCGGCGCGGCAGCGGCTGCGGCGCACGCGCTCGGCCTCGATGCGGGCAAGACGCGACACGCATTCGGCATCGTGCTTAGCCAGACCGCCGGCACGACGCAGACTGCACTCGACTGGCCGCTGTCCAAGCACATGCAGTCGGGATTCATGGCCAAGGCCGGTGTCCTCTCGGCCCTGCTGGCCGAGCGTGGCGTGACCGGGGTCGAGGGCGTGTTCGAGGGCAAGTTCGGGTTCTATCACTTGTACAAGGGCGGCCGGTATAGCGCCGAGCCTCTTCACGCGCCGTGGGGGGCATCGTTCCACATCGAAGACCTTGCGCTCAAGCCGTACCCCTCCTGCCGCGCAACGCATCCGCCGGTGGATGCTGCTCTTGCGCTGGCACCGCGCCTCGAAGGCGAAGCGATCGACTCCATCCGCATCGTCGTCCCGCCGGTGGCCCACCAGCTCGCCGGCAAGCGCTTTTCGGAAGGCGACAACCCGATCATCGCGGCGCAGTTCAGCATCGAGTACACGGTCGCGACGGCCCTGCTTCGTCGCAGCCTGTCGCTCAAGCATTTCCGCCTGGGCGCCATCCGCGACCCGGCCGTGCAGGCACTCATGCAGCGCATTCGCATCGAGATCGGCGAGGCGGTCGCCGAATTTGCGCCGGCCATCATCGAGATCACATGCGCTTCGGGCAAGCGCCTTGCGCACACCGCCACCGAGCTGAAGGGCGATCGGGCCACGCCGCTGTCCGAGGAAGAGCTCACGGCCAAGATCGTCGATTGCCTCGAGTACGCCCCGCCGCGCACGACCGGCATCGACGCCACGGGCTTGCGCCGCGTCGTCGCCGACCTGCCTGCTTCCAGCACCGCCGCCCTGATCGCCGCCCTGACCCCGGGGAACTGATCATGGAGACCCCGCTTGCCGGCACCGAAGAGGCCCCGCGCTCGAACCTGCATCGCGTGCCGAAGACCGGGCACGCGCAGAACCTGCCCGGACACGTGCAGCAGATGCTTCTCGAGGCGATTCTCACGCGCGTTCTGATGCCGGGGGAAAGGCTGTTGATCGACGAGATCGCCGCCCATTTCGGCATCAGCAAAATACCGGTGCGCGAGGCGGTCAAGGCGCTGGTGACCAGCGGCTGGCTTGAATCCATGCCGCGGCGCGGGACCTACGTTCGCACGCTCTCCGAACAGGAGTTGCGCGAGGTCTTCGAGATGCGCCGCATGCTGGAGCCCTACGCGGCGCGCAAGGCGGCCGAGCGCCGCACGCCGGAGCACCTGGCCGAGCTGCGCGAACTGATCACCGAGGGCGTCGATTCGATCCGCAGGCGCGACATCGTGTCCAACTCGCGCATCAACAGCCGTTTCCACTCGGTGATCGCCGAAGCGGTGGGTAACCGCATCATCTGCGAGTCACTCAAGGACCTCCAGTCGCGCATCCGGCGCTATTACGTGGAGATCGACTGGAAGATCCGGCGCGACTCATTCGCCGAGCACAAGCGCATTTTCGAGGCCATCCGCGACCGGGATGCGGATCGCGCCGAGAAGCTCACCAACGAGCACCTCGACCACGCGGAATCCTTCGCGGAGAGGCCCCGCAAGTAAAATCCTTCACTCTCCGGTTGCAAACCCCTCGTGCGGGTCGCCGCAGACGATGAATTCAGGGGCGCCGGAAAGGGCTTGGTTTTTTTCGTTTGGCCGGCGAGGTCTGAAACCGGGCTGGGTCGAAGCCGATGCGCTGGCTCAGAAGCTGTTCGCCGTCGATGCGCTCGGCCAGGCTCTCGATATCGAGCGCTGTCACGCCGGTTTTCGCGAAATGCTCCTGCCAGGCGTTCACGGCGTCAATGACTTTAGCGACTTCGGCTGTCGCCTGCGTGGGCAACAGGCCGAATGCATCGCACTGCGACATCGCGTTTTCGAGCGTCGAGTCCCGGCCCTGAGCGCCGCAGATTAACTCCTGGTACCCCTGCCCCGAATTCGTTGGCAGGACGTCATATGCGGGCGCCAGTTTCAGGCGGCCATTGTCGAACGGGTTGACGACCAGCAGGGAGTGGTTCTTCTCGTGGTCATCGGTGTTGTCGATCAGGATGTTGAAGACCATGCGACGGAAGAGCTCGCGTGCGTCTCGCTGGTTCATTTCGTCCCGAGTGATACCGATCCGGCGGAGGATTCGCGCCAGTTCGGGGTACCCCATCTCGGGTTCGACGCCGGACGCAGTGGCCGCGCGGATGGCGGTGCCCGCTGAAATGCCGTGAATCCGCCGGCGCCGTTCGCGGTCGAAGCGACGAACAGCGAGGGCGTTCGCGCCTGCGAGGCGGATGACCTGCGTCTCGGCCACGGCGATTCCCGCGCGCCTGGCGAGCGTCATCGTCGCATGCTCGATGAGCGGCGTGTCGACGGACTCGTTGTTGAAGAACTTGATGACCCACTGCTCGCCGTCGATGTCGATGAGCGCCTTGGGCTTGGCGCCGCCGAGCGGGCTGCCACCGCCAGCGATCATCTTGGCTTCCAGTGCGGTGATGGGCTCCGAGGCCTCGATCTTGGCCGCCACCTCACTAAGCTGTTGCGCATCGTCGAGCCGGGGAAGCGGGCTCACTGCTCGCGGACTGTACGTGCTTGACGACGTGGAAGCGCCGAGCGCGCCGAATCGGTCGTCGCCAGCGTAGTACAGGTATTCCATCAGGGAAAGGCGCTTGGGCTTTTCCGCGAAGCGAATGACTTTCTCGCCCCAGCGGTCAGGCCGCGCGTCGTCAACGGCACCGACCGCACGCTGCGCATCCGCAGCCAGGCGGCCTGGCGGCAAGAACTCGTTGTCGACGAGTGGAAGGTCCTCGCTCAGCGCGAACCCGTTGGCCAGCCACTCCTTGCCGTAGTGCAACGAAACGCCCTTGCCGGCGGAGACAAGCTTCAATGCGCCGACGTAGCGCGGCGTGGCCGGGTCACCCAGGTACCAAAGGTACAAGTCGTCCAGGCGCATCTCAGTCCTTCGGCTTGTCGGAGTAACCCGATGCGCGCCGGCGCGCCTGTGCGGAGGACCGGGCGCGCGAGCGGCCCAGCTCGACGGCCTCACGGACATCCATTTCGATGGCGCCTTGGTCGTGTTCGGGTGCCGCGAGATTTCTCAGCTCGCCGTCGCGATTGATGAGCCAGAGCGCGGTCGCGACGATACCAATGCCAACGGACGGGTCACCGGCCTCGATCCGTTGGAGTGTGGACACGGTAACGCCCAAACGCTGTGCCCAGGACCTCAATGACTCCTTGCGGCGCAAGCGCGCCACAGCCAGGTCGGCGCCTAGCTTTTCGATGGCGCCGGCAGTGGCTGGAGGAAGCTGAAGGAGGGCACGAGGGGTCTTTGGCATACTCATAGAGTGTAACATAATTTGCTTTTTTGTATATATCTATCAGCATATCTACTTCACTAAGAGGAGGTGCGCAAACTCCTGGGCTGGAGTCGTCAGAGCGCGACGCCCTATCATTTCCGCACGGCGGCCGGCCAGGAGGTAGACCTGGTGCTCGAAGCGCCGGGCCAGCGTGTCGCCGGCATCGAGGTCAAGGCTTCATCCAGCGTGGGCCAAGGCGACTTCAGCGGCTTGCGGGCGCTGGCCGACGGAGCCGGCGACAAATTTGCACGCGGTGTGGTGCTTTATCTGGGCGACCAGCGCCTGCCTTTCAGCGACAATCTGTGGGCCCTGCCGGTTACCCCGCTATGGGAATCCTCGTGATCCTGCCGACCCATAGAGCGTGACCCGTAGGCCTGTGAACCCTAGCGCGGGTCGATCGGCGTAAACACCCCGGCCCGTTTTTCGATCGCCGCCGCGGCGTCGAGACACAAGTCCTCGCGAAACCGCGGGCCGATGATCTGCACCCCCATAGGCAATCCGTTTGCGATGCTCGTGGGAACCGCGATGCCCGGCAACCCGAGCAACGGCAAGGCAGCTTGCGGCGTCTGCGCCCGGAGCACTTCCTGCATGCGCGGTGTGCCTTGCGTGTCGAACCCATGTTTGAACGGCGGCTCGGAGGAGATTGGCGAGAGCACCAGGGGATAGTTCTCGAGGAACAGGAACCACTTGCGCACGATGCGTGTCCGGTCCGCGATCATGTTCATGTACTGCTCGACGCTGAGCACAGGCTCGCCTTCGATCATCGCGCCGACGGATTTTTTCGCATCGGCGTCACCGAGTTCGTCGATCGTCTTCAACATCAGCGTGCGGATTTCGTTGCCGAGAAGAACGCCCCAGAGTTTCGCCGCCTCGGTGAACCCGGGGGTCTTGACCTCCTCGACGATGTACCCGGCTTCGGCAAGGGCCGACGCCGCCTTGCGCACGGCGGCAAGCACGTCGGGATGTTGCGGGGCGTCGCCAAGGTCTGCGGAATTCGTGATCACCGCCACGCGAATCGGCTTCACGAGCGGCGGCCCCTCCAGCGGCGCGCCGACCCACCACGGATCGCGCGCGTCGCGTCTGGCCATGGCCGCGAGCGCAAGGCGGATATCCGCGACCGTTCTTGCAAGGGGCCCCTGCACCGACATGATCTGGGTGCACATCGGCCGCTCGGCGGGTGAAGTCGGGTTGTACGCGGGCACGCGGCCGAACGAAGGACGCAGCCCCACGATGCCGCACGCATAGGCCGGATAGCGCACCGAGCCGCCCAGATCGTTGCCATGTGCCAAGGGCCCGATGCCCGCCGCGACGCACGCGCTCGCACCGCCGCTCGAACCACCCGGCGTGTGCTCGCGCGACCACGGGTTGTACGTCTGCCCGAAGAGGTCGTTGTCGGTGTTCCAGCGCAGCGAGAACGCCGGCGAATTAGTCCGACCGATGACGAGTGCGCCTGCCGCCTTCCAGTTCGCAACGACCGGGCTGTCCGCGGTCGCGACGATTTTCTCCCACGCCACTACGCCGTTGTTCGTCGAGCAGCCGGCCTGGTCGATGTTCTGCTTGATCGTCACCGGGACGCCCGCCAGCGGCCCGGGCGACTCACCACGAGCGATTGCGGCGTCGAGCGCATCGGCTCCGACGAGCGCCTGCGCCGAGAGATCCATCGTCACCGCATTCAGCGCCGGATTCACCGCATGCATGCGCTCGACGCACGAGGCGACCGCCTCGCGCGCCGAGATCTCGCGCTTGGCCACCGCCTTCGCAATGCGCACCACATCCCAACGCCAGATTTCTTCGCTCATGGTGTCGCCCCAGGGATCAATCGATCAGGCTTCTCGCCACCATCGCATGAATGCCCTTGAACCCATCGACCAGCTGCGTCACGCGCAGGTCGCAGGCGAGGCTGCAAAAGGTATACGCGTCCTCGGGCGCCCAGCCCTTCATCTCGACCAGCCACTTGATCATTTCACGCAGCGCCTGCTTGGCTGCGTCGTCGAGGTCGGGATCGGTCCCCATCGCGACGTAGTGCGTCGGCGTGATCGCGCGCGGAAAGGTGAGCGACTTACCCTTGTGCAGGATCAACTCGAAGGTGCCGCTCATCGCGGTTTCGAGCGCCATCAGGTTCACTTCGCCGTCACCCTGCACCGCATGGCCGTCGCCGGCCGAGAAGAGCGCGCCGTCGGCCCACACCGGGAGGAAGAATGTCGTGCCCGCGACCAGTTCCTTGCAGTCGATGTTGCCGCCGAACTCGCGCGGTTCCACCGAGGACACCGCGCCGTACTCCGGGCGCGGTGCGACGGCCATAATCCCGAAGAACGGTCTCAACGGGATCGTCGGCCCGAAAGGCAGTTTTGCGGTCATCTTCTCGCGATCCAGCGGAATCTGCAGGATGCGTAGCATCGGAAAGTCCTCCGGCAGCGTGCCGCGCAGCGGCTTGATGCCGTTGTAGGACCAGTCGGTGCGCAATTCCACTTTCTTGATCCTCACCTCCAGCGTGTCACCGCGTTGCGCACCGCGCACCGCCACCGGCCCGGTGAGGATGTGCGGGCCGAGGTACGGCTTCACCTTGTCGAGGATCGCGCGATGCTCGGGCAACAGGTCGGTGCGATGCCCGACTTCGCCGGGGCCGCCGGACACGCAGTTGATCGTAACGGTGTCGCCTGAATCGACGGTGACGTGCGGCTTGAGCTTGGCGTCGAAATAGCCCCAGTGCACTGTTTCGGGACTTGCGTTCAATATGTGTTGTGTCGGCATTTTCAGTCCACCCTCGCTCCGGAGTCTTTGATGACTTTCGCCCATTTCAGGGTCTCGCTGCGGATATAGCCCGCAAATTCCATGCTTGTGTTCGGCGATGGCTCGGCACCGAGCTTGAGCAGCTGGTCGCGCGTCTCCGGCGCGCCGAGCACGCGTGCAATCTCAGCGTTGAGGCGCCCGACAATCTCCGCGGGCGTACCGGCCGGGGCGACCACGCCGTACCAGGCGCTTACGTCGTAGCCCGCGAGCCCGGCTTCGGCCACCGTCGGCAGCGAAGGCAGCACCGACGAGCGTTTGAGCGAGGTGACCGCCAGCGCCTTGAGCCTGCCCGCCCGCACGTGGCCGATCACGACCGGCTGGGGCACGATCATTAGTTGCACCTGCCCGGACAAAAGGTCGGTCACTCCCGGTCCGCTGCCTTTGTAAGGAACGTGCGCCAGATCGATGCCGGCCATCGACTTGAACAACTCCCCTCCCAGGTGCTGGCCGGTGCCGTTGCCCGGCGAGGCGTAGTTGATCTTGCCCGGCTGCGCCTTGGCCAGTGCGATCAGTTCCGCGACCGTGGCCGCTGCGAGGCCGGGGTTGGCCACGAGAAGGTTGGGCACCACTGCGACGAGTGAAACCGGCGCGAAGTCCTTCACCGGATCGTAGGAGAGTTTTGCCAGGAGGCCGGGGTTGATCGTCAGGTTCCCGGCGTTGCCCATCATCAGCGTCTGGCCGTCAGGCACAGCCCTTGCCGTGGACTCCGCGGCCGCAATGCCTCCGCCGGCGCCGGGCCGGTTTTCGATGACCACCTGCTGGCCCCAGGCCTCGGTGAGCTTCTGGCCGAGGGCGCGGGACACCGTGTCGATGCCGTCGCCGGCCGCGCCCGCCACGAACATCCGGATCGGCTTGGAAGGAAAGGCCTGTGCATGCGCGCTCGCGCAAGCGAACGCCTGCACTAATGCCAGCACTCCAAGTCGCGCCAGGTACCCGGTTCGCACGATCGTCTCCTCGCATTGTTCCGTCGGCATCGTATCAGCTACCATCGCCCGACCGCGACGCCAAAAGAGAAACCAGGGTGCCAGCCATTTACCTCGACTACGACCAAGCGGGCCTCGACGCCCAATACAACAATCGCCTGCGCTGGCCGGATTACAAAGTCCACTTCGCCAACTGGCGCATCTGGAGCACGGAGACCTGCGCAAAGCTGCCCTGCCATCTCGACCTCGCTTTCGGGCCCGATCCGATGGAGAAGCTCGACATCCTCCCTGCGGATGAGAAAGGCGCGCCACTGTGCGTCTTCATCCACGGCGGCTACTGGTATTCGCTCGACAAGGCCGACTACAGCTATGTGGCCGAGGGCCTCAGGCCGCACGGCGTCGCGACCGCGGTGAACAACTTCGGCCTTGCGCCGGACACGAGCATGGACGAGATCGTGCGCCAGAACCGGGCGGCGCTCGCGTGGCTCTGGCGCAATGCGCGCACCTACGGCGCGGACCCGGATCGAATCTATGTCACCGGCCAATCGGCCGGCGGGCATCTCGCGGTGATGCTGCTCGCGACCGACTGGCCGGCCTTCGGCGCCGGCCTGCCGCGTGACCTTGTCAAGGGCGCCTGCGCGATCGGCGGCCTGTTCGACATGGAGGCGATCCGCCTGTCGTTTCTCAACAAGACGCTCAAGATGAGCATCGAAGAAGCCGAGCGGAATGCGCCGCTGGCACAGCGCTACCCGGTGTCCGCGCCGCTTTCGCTGGTGGTGGCAGTCGACGAGACACCGGAATATCACCGCCAGTCGCAGGCGATGGCCGACCTGTGGAAGAAGCTCGGCTATCCTGTGGAACTGCTGGTACCGCAGGGACTCAACCACTTCGATGTAGTGAACCAGTTGCGCGATCCCGGCTGCGATCTGGTGAAAGTGCAGCTCGCCGAGATGAAAAAAGCGTTCCGGCAATGAACCCAGGAGGAAACATGAAGAAAATTCTGATGACTATCGCGCTTGCCTTTGCAGGCGCGGCGCAGGCGCAGGACGCCTATCCAACGAAGCCGGTGGCCGTGGTCGTGCCGTTCTCGCCCGGAGGCATTTCGGATGTGATCGGGCGGCCGTTCCTGCATACGCTTGGCAAGGTGCTCAAGCAGAGCTTCGTGGTGGAGAACCGTCCCGGTGCCGGCGGCGGCGTGGGCATGGCGTATGCCGCGCGCGCAAAACCGGACGGCTACACTCTGATGGTTGCGCTCTCGAGCATCTCTGCGATCCCCGCGTCGGACCGCCTCTTTGGCCGGCCGCCTTCGTACGAGATCAAGCAGTTCGCGCCGATCGCGTTGATCAGCGCCGATCCCGCTTTCCTCGTCGTTCGCGGCGACAGTCCGTGGAAGTCGGTCAAGGATCTCGTCGAGGCCGCCAAGGCCAAGCCGGGCGGCATCCCCTACGGCTCCACCGGCAACTACGGCACGATGCATGTCGGCATGGAAATGTTCGCCAATGCCGCCGGCATCAAGATGAACCACATCCCCTACGGCGGCGGCGGCCAGCAGGTCGCGGCGATCGTGGGCAGCCAGGTCGATGCGATCACGCAGTTGCCCGCCACGATCGCCGGCCATGTCGCCGGCGGCCGGTTGCGGCCGCTCGCCACGTTTGCGCCGGCGCGCGTCGCCGGGTTCCCGGACGTGCCGACCATGAAGGAACTCGGCTACGCGGAAGTCGAGTATTTCGTCTGGACCGGGTTCTTCGCGCCGGCCGGCACGCCGCCCGAAGTGCTCAACACGCTCCGCCGCGGCTCGCGCGAAGTCATGCAGGACGCGGACTTCAAGGGCGCAATGGAAAAACTTCGCGCGCCGATCGTCTACAAGGACGCCGACGAGTTCCAGGCCTATCTGGATGCGGATGCGAAGCGCCTCGGCGCGGTAATCCAGAAGATCGGAAAGGTCGAATAAATGGTGTCAGAGTCGCATTTCGGAAAATGAATTTTGTGGAGTAAATGCTGCCATTTTTAGACATAACCCCTCGCCAATAGTCACGCTCCAGCCAAAATGCTGCCATCAATCATCGCCAATGGGCTTGGAAAGACGACCCCCGTCCCGGCCTTTTGCCGTCACAAATTCGACTCTGACACCATTTATTTGCAGACGACGACGCGGCGCGTGGAGAGCGCCTGCACCTCGGCTTTGGTGTAGCCGGCCTCCAGCAGGATTTCGTCGGTGTGCTCGCCGTGCAGCGGCGCGTGCCGCCGGATGGCGGCGGGCGTGCCGCTGAATTTCGTCGGCGGGGCAACGTAGCGCACCGGGCCTTCGCTGGGGTGCACCGCCGCCCGGAACAAGCCCACCGCCTTGAGGTGCGGATGGTCGGGGAGCTCGTCGAGCGAGTAGATCGGCGTGGCCGGAATGTCGAGCTCTACGCAGATGCGCATCCACTCGGCGGTGGTGCGCAGCCGCGTCATCGCGGCCATGTCGGCGTACATGGACACGATATTGGCGTTGCGAGCTGCCCGGTCGGCGACACCGTATTTTTCCGCCAGGTCCTCGCGGCCTGCGGCCCTGAAGAATGCTGCCCAGTGTGCCCCGGTGTACGGAAGCATGGCGATGTGGCCATCCAGCGTCGGCGCGGGCTTGCGCCCGCCGGCAAGCAGGCGCGCATATCCCGCTCCGCTGGGCGGCGGATCGAACGTCAGTCCGCCGAGGTGCTCGGCCAGCACGAATGCCACCATTGTCTCGAGCATCGGGACCTCGGCGTACTGGCCCCGCCCCGTGCGCTCGCGCGAATACAGCCCAGCGAGCACTGCATTGACCAACGCCATACCGACGGTCTTGTCCGCGACGAGGCTGGGCACATATTCGGGGGCATCACGGCCCTCGCTGTTGATGCTCGCCAGCCCGCACGCCGCCTGGATGACGTCGTCGAACGCGGGCTTGTCGGCGTCGGGTCCATCCTGCCCGAACCCGGTTGCGGCGCAGTAGACGATTTCGGGCTTGATCGCCGAGACGGCGGCGTAACCGAAGCCGAGCTTCTCGATTGCCGAAATGCGCATGTTGTGAACCAGCACGTCGGTCGTCGCAATGAGGCGCCGCAGGATGTCCTTGCCCTCCGGTGCCTTGAGGTCGATCGCAATCGACCGTTTGTTGCGGTTGATCGCGAGGAACACGGAGCCCATGCCCGAGTGCAGGCTTACGCCGTTGGCGCGCATCAGGTCGCCTTCGGGCGTCTCGACCTTGATCACGTCGGCGCCATAGTCGCCAAGGATCTGCGTCGCAACCGGGCCCAACACGACCGAGGTAAGGTCGATGACGCGCACGCCGGCGAGGGGGCCCCCGGGCCCGCCGGAAAGCATCGATTCGGAAGCTTCACTCGCCATTTTTTCCCCGGGCCGGAGCCGCTTGACGCACTTCGCCCGAAGATTACACTGCGATGGCCTTCCCCGGATCCCGGGAGACGCGACGCAGGGCGCCGAAGGTGACAAGCCGGAGCCCACCAAAGGAGGGACCATGAACAAGCACACTCGAATCGCGACGCGCATTGCCTTGCCGGCCGCGTTGCTGCTGGCCGCATTCATGTCCGCCGGCACGGCCTACGCGCAGAAGCAGGGCGGCGTCCTGAAGATGTACCACCGCGACAGTCCCGCGAGCGCATCGATCCACGAGGAGGCGACCTTCTCGACGGTGACCCCTTTCATGGGAATTTTCAACAACCTTGTCATGTACAAGCAGGACGTCGCGCAGAACCGCATGGACACGATCGTCCCGGACCTCGCGACGAGCTGGTCGTGGAGCCCGGACAACACGAAGCTCACCTTCAAGCTGCGCGAAGGCATCAAGTGGCATGACGGCAAGCCATTCACCGCAAAGGACGTGAAGTGCACCTTCGACATGGTGATGGACAAGTCGCCCACCAAGTTCCGCAAGAACCCGCGCAAGACCTGGTACGACAACGTGGCCGAGGTCTCCGTCAACGGCGACTTCGAGGCCACCTTCAGCCTCAAGCGGCCGCAGCCCGCCATGCTCGCGCTGCTCGCCTCGGGCTATACGCCGGTCTATCCCTGCCACGTGTCGCCGGCCGATATGCGCACCAAGCCCACCGGCACCGGCCCGTTCAAGTTCGTGGAGTTCAAGACCAACGAATCGATCAAGGTGACGCGCAACCCGGACTACTGGAAAAAAGGCCGACCCTACCTCGAGGGCATCGAGTACACGATCATCCCGAACCGCTCGACCGCTATCCTCGCTTTCATCGCCGGCAAGTTCGATGTCACCTTCCCGACCGAGGTTTCGATCCCGCTATTGAAGGACGTCAAGAAACAGGCGCCCAAGGCGGTGTGCATGGTCGAGCCCACCAACGTGAGCACCAACCTGATCGTCAATCGCGACGCGCCGCCGTTCAACAATCCCGAGATCCGCAGGGCCATGGCGCTGACGCTCGACCGCAAGGCCTTCGTCGACATCCTGTTCGAAGGCCAGGCGGACATCGGCGGTTCGATGCTGCCACCGCCGGCCGGCGTGTGGGGGATGCCAGCGCAGATGCTGGCGACGATCCCGGGCTACGGCACGGACAAGAAGAAGGACCGCGACGAAGCCCGCAGCATCATGCAGAAGGCCGGCTACGGCCCCGCCAAGCGCCTCAGCCTCAAGGTCTCGACGCGCAATATCCCGATCTATCGCGACCCGGCGGTGATCCTGATCGACCAGTTGAAGGAGATCTACATCGACGGCGAGCTCGACGTGGTCGAGACAGCCAACTGGTTCTCGAAAGTGGCGCGCAAGGACTACACGATCGGCCTCAACCTCACCGGCAGCGCGGTGGACGACCCGGACCAGAACTTCTACGAGAACTATGCCTGCGGCTCGGAGCGCAATTACACCAACTACTGCAACCGCGACCTGCAGAAGCTCTTCGACCAGCAATCGATGGAAAGCAATTTCGAGGCGCGCAGGAAACTGGTCTGGGAGATCGACAGGAAGCTGCAGGAGGACGTTGCGCGTCCGATCATCCTGCACAGCCGGGCCGGCACCTGCTGGCAGCCGCAGGTCAAGGGGATGACGATCATGATCAACAGCTCCTACAACGGCTATCGCTACGAAGACGTTTGGCTGGACCGGTAGCCGGCAGCCTGGCGGCTGACGGAACCACGGGAAGAAGGGCGAAAGCTTGACGGCCTACCTGGTGCGGCGGTTCCTGCTGATGATCCTGACGCTGTTCGGGATCTCGGTGATCATCTTCGTGTTGCTGCGGATCGTGCCGGGCAACATCGTCGACATCCTCGCCGATGCCGCGGGCTTCGTGAACCCCGCGGAGAAAGCGCGGATCGAAGCCGAACTGGGCCTGGACAAACCCATCCCCGTGCAGTACGCAAAATGGATCGGCGGCCTTACCCGGGGCGACCTCGGCTTTTCGTACGTGTCCGAAAAACCGGCGCTCGACGAGATCCTGCCGCGCATCCCGATCACCGCGCGGCTCGCGGCGGCGGCGCTCGTGTTCTCGATCCTGTTCGGCGTCCCGCTGGGCGTGATCAGCGCGGTGAAGCAGAACACGAGCCTGGACTATGGGTTGCGGGTGCTCAGCCTGACCGGGCTGTCGATGCCGGCGTTCTGGCTGGGCCTCCTGATCCTGATGGCTTTCGTTTCGCTCACCGGCACGCTGCCGATCTATAGCGCCGCCCCGAAGAGTTTCATCGATTCGTTGATCATGTACAGCGTGCCTGCGGCGGCAGTGGGCTTTCGCAGTTCGGCGCTGATCATGCGGCTTACGCGCTCCTCCATGCTCGAGGTACTGCGCCAGGATTTCATCCGCACCGCGCGCTCCAAGGGCGCCTCCGAGAAGTCGGTCAACTACCACCACGCGCTGCGCAATGCCGTGCTGCCGGTGATCACGATCATCGGCATCGAAGCGGCCTTCCTGATCGGCGGCCTGATCGTCACCGAGACCGTGTTCAACATTCCCGGCGTAGCGCGCTTTCTCGTCGAGGCGATCCGCTGGCGCGATTACCCGATCGTGCAGAACCTGGTCATGTTCGTGGCCCTGATCGTGGTGGTCACCAACTTCCTGGTCGACATGGCCTACACCGCGCTCGACCCGCGCATCCGGTACTCGGACTGATGCGCGCCGCGGCCTTCGACTCCGAACTCGCCAAGGCGGGGGCCAACGTCTCCAGCCGCTGGGGCGCTGCCCGTTTCCTCGCGCGCCGCTATCCGCTCGGCGCCATCGGCGGCGTGATCATGATCGTATTCCTGCTCACGGCCCTGCTCGCCGGCGTCGTCGCACCCTACGACCCGTTGGCGACCAATTCCGCGCATTCGCTCGCCGCGCCGGGCACAGCGCACTGGATGGGCGCCGACAATTTCGGCCGAGACGTGTTCAGCCGCATCCTCCACGGCGCCCGCATCTCGCTCGCGGTAGGAATAGGCTCGACCGCGCTCGGATGCTTCTTCGGCGTGATCCTCGGATTGTTCTCGGGCTACCTCGGCGGATGGGTGGACCTGCTGGTGCAGCGCCTGATCGACATCCTGCAGGCGCTGCCGCTGCTGGTGCTGGCGCTGGTGATGGCCGCGGCGCTCGGGCCCTCGATCCAGAATACGATCATCGCGATTGCGATCCCGCTGATCCCGACGGTTGCGCGGGTGATCCGCGCCAATACGCTCGCCCTGCGCGAACTGCCTTTCATCGAGGCGGCCCGCGCGGTGGGCATGGGTGACCTGCGCATCGCGCTCTCCCACGTGCTCCCGAACACGCTGGCGCCGCTCATCGTGCTCGCCACCGCGCAGTTCGGATCGGCGATCCTGACCGAGGCCGCGCTCTCCTTCCTCGGCCTGGGCATTCCCGAGCCCTTCCCCTCATGGGGACGCATGCTGTCGGAATCGGCCGCCGAGTACGTGCGCACCGCGCCCTGGCTGGTGATCTTCCCCGGCCTCGCCATCAGCCTCGTGGTCTTCGGCACCAACCTGCTCGGCGACGCCGTGCGCGACCTGCTCGACCCGAGGCAGCGCACTTGACAAAAGCCACAGGCAGCTTGCTGGAGGTCGACGGCCTGCAGACCTACTTCTTCACGCGCGCAGGCATTGTGAAGGCGGTCGACGGCCTGTCCTTCTCGCTCGAGCGAGGCGAAACGCTCGCGGTGGTCGGCGAGTCCGGCTGCGGCAAGAGCATTGCCGCGCTTTCGGTCATGCGGCTGGTGCCGGACCCGCCCGGCCGGATCGTGTCAGGCAGCATCACGCTCGACGGCCGCGACCTGATGAATCTCGACGAGGATGCCATGCGCAACGTGCGCGGCAACGAGTTGTCGATGATCTTCCAGGAGCCGATGACTTCGCTCAACCCGGTGCTGACCATCGGCGAACAAATCGCCGAGGCGATCCGGCTGCACCAGGACCTCTCGAAGTCCGCCGTCCGCGAGAAGGCGGTAGAAATGCTCGCGCGCGTGCGCATCCCCGAGGCGCGGCAGCGCGCCGGCGAATACCCCCACCAGCTCTCCGGCGGCATGCGCCAGAGGGTGATGATCGCGATGGCGCTCGCCTGCAACCCGAAAGTGCTGATTGCCGATGAACCGACCACGGCGCTCGATGTCACGATCCAGGCGCAGATCCTCGAGCTGATCGTCGAATTGCAGCGCGAGACCGGCACGGCCCTGATCCTGATCACGCACGACCTGGGCATCGTCGCGGAAACCGCGCAGCGCGTGGTCGTCATGTACGCCGGCCGCAAGGTCGAGGAGGCCGGCGTGGAGGCGTTGTTCGCCGCGCCGATGCACCCGTACACGCAAGGCCTCATGGCATCGATCCCGCGCCTGCCCTCGATGCGCGGCGAGCGCCGCGCCGCCGACGCGCGCCTGACCGAAATTCCCGGAATGGTCCCGGCGCTCACCAACCTGCCCGAAGGCTGCACCTTCGCGCCCCGCTGCACACTGGCCGATGATCGCTGCCGCTCGAAGTATCCGCCCTATGAGGAAAAGCGGCCCGGCCACAGCGCGGCCTGCTGGCATTCGGATGCATTGACGGGAGTAACGAGTGCCTGAAATGCGGCCTGCAGCTCCGACGCCCGTGCTCGAGGTCAGCGGCCTCAAGAAACACTTCCCGCTGCACAAAGGGCTCCTGCGCCGCACTGTCGGCCATGTCTACGCGGTCGATGGGGTCAGCTTCTCGATCAACGAAGGCGAGACGCTCGGCCTGGTCGGCGAGTCGGGCTGCGGAAAGTCGACGGTTGCGCGCGCGGTGCTGCGCCTGGTCGAACCGACCGGCGGCACGATCACGCTCGGCGGATGCGACATCACCCGGCTGGGCAAGTCCGAGATGCGGCCGCACCGGCGCGAGATGCAGATCGTGTTCCAGGATCCGTTTGCATCGCTCGATCCGCGCATGTCGGCCGGCGACATCGTCGGCGAGCCGCTCATGGTGCACGGAATCGCCAAAGGCGAGGCACTGAAAGCCATGGTCGCCACGCTCTTCGATCAGGTGGGGCTGCGCCCGGAGCAGATGCGCGCTTTCCCGCACGAGTTTTCCGGCGGCCAGCGCCAGCGCATCTGCATCGCGCGGGCCCTCGCGCTCAATCCGCGATTGATCGTCTGCGACGAGCCGGTCTCGGCGCTCGATGTTTCGATCCAGGCCCAGGTCATCAACCTGATGGTTGACCTGCAACGCGAGAAGCGCCTGGCCTACCTGTTCATCGCGCACGACCTGGCGGTGGTCGAGCACATCAGCCATCGCATCGCCGTGATGTACCTCGGCCGCATCGTCGAGTATGCCGACAAGGAAACGCTGTTCCGCCGGCCGCTCCACCCCTATACGGAAGCCTTGTTGGCGGCAGTGCCGATCCCGGACCCGAAGGTCAAGCGCGTCAAGCGCGTACTGCAAGGTGATGTCCCCAGCCCCATCAATCCGCCGCCGGGGTGCGCTTTCCATCCGCGCTGCCCGCGCGTGATGGATCGTTGCAGGGTGCAAGCCCCGGCGCTTGCCGAGATCGAACCGGGCACCTTCGTTGCCTGCCACCTGCACGAGGCAACGACTTCGCCCAGTCCTTTGCCTATCGCCCGGTCAGCATAGGCCAGAGCGCATCGGCCCCCATCGAGGCCACCCTGCGGCCCAGGCGGGTCTGCCAATGGGTTTCGTTGCCGAATTCATCACGCCACGACCACAGGCGGCGCGTCACGTAGTGCAGATTGTGCTCGCGCGTGAAGCCCATCGCGCCGTGCACCTGGTGCGCGATCTCCGCGCCCTTTCCCGCTGCCTCGCCGCAGCGTGACTTGGCCACCGCGACCATGATCTCGTCGGGCGCCGCAGCCGAGGCTTCGACCGCCGCTTCTGCCGCCGCACTGGCCGCCGCGGCGTGTCCCGCAAGCACCGCAAGCAAATGCTGGATCGCCTGGAATTTGCCGATCGGGCGCCCGAACTGCACGCGCTCGTTGGCGTACGCGAGCGCATACTCGAGCACGCGCTCGAGCGCGCCGGCCATCTGCACGCTCCGATAGAGCGCGCCCTCCGCCGCCAGCCGGAACGACGCATTCTCGAGCGGCGCCGAGGCGATCACCGCCGTGGCGTCGAATCTCAGGGCGGCGCGCGGCTCGCCAGCGAGATTCTTTTCCACGCCGCTCGAAGCGCCCTCGGTGGAAACGAGCGCCACGACTTCCTTGCCGCCGGATTCGGCCGCGACAAGGACGTGGCCGCATAGGTCGCCCCAAGGCACGCGCGATGCGTTGCCGGACAATTTTCCACCCTCGATCCTGAGTGCTTCGCGCACGGCCACCGGCGCAACCGTGATCGCGCCCGCGGGAACTTTCAGCCCGGCGGCCACGAGCAGGCGGCCGGCGAGCATCGTCTCGGCCAGCGGCACCGGCGCACCGTGGTACGCGGTGCGGCGCAATGCAAACATCGCATCGTCGAACGCAAGGTCCGAGCCGCCGGCGCTCTCCGGCAGCGCGGCCAGCGGCAACCCCACTTCCTCGAGCGCCGCCCACAGCCCGGCCGGCCATTGGCCGCCCTCGGCCGATTCGCGAACCGGCCTTGCGCAATGCGTTTCGAATACGCGGTCGATCGTCTTCGCGAGATCGTCGCGCAGGCCGCTCCCGCTCGCGCTGTCATCCATCGGGGCGGCGCTCATCGCAACCCCAATCCGCGCGCAATGATCCCGCGCAGGATCTCGCGCGTGCCACCGCGGATCGTGAATCCGGGCGCGCGCAGCATCGTCATGCCGAGCAGCTCCGAGTAGCTCTCGCTGCGGCCGAGCGTCGGCTCGGTCGGAATCAGGTGGCGGAAGGTTTCCGGGATCTCGCGCTCGAAAGTGGTGCCGATGTCCTTCACGAGCGCGGCCTCCACGGCGGGCTGCGCGCCTTTCTGCAGCTGGCCTGCGATCGAACTGGACATGCGTCGCAACGTGGCCAGGTGCGCGACGAAACGCCCGATTTCGTTGGCCGCCCGATCGTCGGGCTCCGCGCCGAGCTCGCGGATCGACTGCGCGAGCAACTGGTAGGTGCTGAGGAACCGGTCCGGCCCCGAGCGCTCGAACGCAAGCTCGCCGGTCACCATCTTCCAGCCCTGGCCGACGCCGCCCATGACCATGTCGTCGGCGACGAAGTATTCGTCGAACACCGTCTCGTTGAAGTCGTGCCCGCCATACAGGTTGTAGATCGGCCGCACGGTCACCCCCGGATGCGAGAGGTCGATGATGAACTGGGTGAGCCCAGCGTGGCGGTCTTCCTCCTTGGGCGCGGTGCGCACCAGCGCGATCAGGTAGTGCGAGCGATGCGCGTTGCTGGTCCACACCTTGGTGCCGCTGATCTTCCAGCCGCCCTCGGCCTTGACCGCGCGCGTGCGAACCGCGGCAAGGTCGGAGCCCGAGTCGGGCTCGCTCATGCCGATGGCGAAATAGCATTCGCCCGAGCAGATTTTAGGCAGGATCGTCGCCCTTGCGCGCTCGCTGCCGTTTTTCAGGATCTGGTTGCCGCTTTGGCGGTCGGCCACCCAGTGCCCGCCCACGGGAGCGCCCCCGGCAAGCATCTCCTCGGTCATCACGTAGCGCTCCAGCGCCGTTCGCTCATGGCCGCCGTATTTCTTCGGCCAGACCATGCCGATGTAGCCCCGCTCGCCGCACTTCTTGCTGAAGCCAGCATCGAACGAGGACCACGAGTTCTTGCTCGGCGTGAAAGTCCCGTTGGCGACTTCCTCCGCGATGAACGCGCGAACCTCGCCGCGCAGGGCCTCGGCCGCCGGTGGAAAGCTCACGGGCTCGAAACTGAATTGGTGCATGCTTTTTTCTCCTGCGTGTTCGCAGGTTCGAATATAGCCGAGATATCGACAAGACAGCGCCTGCGCGGGAACGTAACATCCGTGTGTTCACACTACACGATTCACATTCCGGAGACCGGCATGAGCGAAGCAGTGCTTTACCAGCAGGACGGCGGCATCGTCACCCTCACCCTCAACGAGCCCGACACCCGCAACGCGATTTCAGCCTCCATCGTGGACGCGCTGGTCGACTACGTGGAGCGGATCAACGCCGACCTCACCGTCGGCTGCGTGATCCTGACCGGCGCCGGCGAAGGGTTCTCCTCGGGCGGCAACGTCAAGAACATGAAAGACCGCGCGGGGCTCTTCGCCGGCAGCCCGGCCGAGATCCGGCGCGGCTACCACTCGGGCATCCAGCGCATCCCGATGGCCCTCTACGGGCTGGAAGCGCCCTCGATCGCCGCCGTCAACGGCGCCGCGGTCGGCGCCGGCTGCGACCTCTCGACCATGTGCGACATCCGCATCGCGGGACGCAGCGCAAAATTCGCGGAAAGCTTCCTGCGCGTCGGGCTCGTTTCCGGCGACGGCGGCGCGTGGTTCCTGCCCAAGGCGGTCGGAATGTCCAAAGCCTACGAGATGACCTTCACTGGCGATTTCCTCGACGCCGAGGAAGCGGCGCGCATCGGATTGGTGTCGAAAGTCGTGGATGACGACAAGCTGATGGACGAGGCGCGCAAGCTCGCGGGCAAGATCGCCGCGCAGCCGGTGCATTCGCTTCGCCTCACCAAGCGCCTCTTGCGCGATTCGCAGCAAGTGAGCCTGCCGATCGCGCTCGAGCTCGCCTCGAACATGCAGGCGCTGGTGCAGCACACCAAGGACCAGCACGAGGCGGTGCTTGCGTTTAACGAGCGCAGGAAGCCGAAATTCGAAGGCCGCTAGCAAGGAAAATCATGCAGACCGGCCTCTACAGCTACCCGGCCACGCGCCGGATCTCCTACGGCACCGGCTTCGAGGAAGCCCTCGCCCGGGAACTCGATCTCGAGAAGGCGCGCAGGGTGTTCGTGCTCGCGAGCGGCACGCTGGCGCGCGAGACAGGCGTCGTCGCGCAAATTGAAGGCGTCCTCGGCAATCGCTTTGCAGGCGTCTTCGCACGGATCGGCGCGCATACGCCAAGGGTGGACGTGGTCGCTGCAGCCAACGCTGCCCGGGCCGCGGGCGCCGACATGATCCTCACGATCGGAGGAGGCTCGATAACCGACGCGGCAAAGATGGTCTGCATTTGCCTCGGTAACGACGTGACCGACGCCGCGCAGCTCGACGCCTACAGTGTCAAGATCGGCGCGGACGGCAAGACGGTGAGGCCGAGCTACAAGGCGCCTTCCGTGGATTCGGTGATCGTCCCCACCACGCTCTCGGCCGGCGAGTTCTCCGCCACCGCCGGATGCACCGACACGGTCCGCCACGTCAAGGAAGTCTTCGTACAGCCCAAGGCCTCTCCGCGCACGGTGATCCTCGACCCGGCCGTCACCGTGCACACGCCCGAGTGGTTGTGGCTTTCGACGGGCATCCGCGCCGTCGATCACGCGGTCGAGGACCTTTGCTCGGCGAGCGCGAAACCTTTCTCGGACGGCACGTCGTTCCACGCGCTGCGTTTGCTCAGCCGCGGATTGCGCGCCGTGAAGGCCGATCCGTCTAACCTCGTGGCGCGGCTGGACTGCCAGCTCGGTTCGTGGATGTCGATCGTCGGCAGCAGCGCCGGCGTGGAAAAGGGCGCGAGCCACGGCATCGGGCACGTGCTCGGCGGCACTGCCGGCGTGCCGCATGGCTACACCTCGTGCGTGATGCTGCCGCACGTGATGCGATTCAACCTGCCGGTGAACGCCGAGCGACAGAAACTCGTGAGCGAAGCGCTCGGCCGGCCGGGTGTGCCGGCCGCCGACGTGCTCGCGGACTTGATTGCGGAACTCGGCCTGCCGCGCACGCTGCGCGAAGTCAACGTCAAGCCGGAGCTGCTCGACCGGATCGCGGAGGAATCCATGCACGACCGGTGGGTTCACACCAACCCGCGCAAGATCGACGGGCCGGCGGTGGTCAGGGAATTGCTGGACGCTGCCTGGTAAACCCAGGATGTACCGGTACTGGTACGCCCGCTGACCGCTTAGCCAATAACCACGCGGACATTACGAAGGTAATCTCAAGGATTCGCGGCGGCCCCAAAGCGAAAACTCGACACCGTCACGCCGCCGAACAGGTTCTCCTCGTGGTACACGAGGTCGGCTTTCTCGTTCTCCGCAGCCCCCACCGCCACCATCAGCGGCACGAGGTGGTCTTCCTGCGGGTGCGCCTGCCGCGCGGCCGGGGCCTTGTCCCATTCGAGCAGGCGGTGCTCGCGCTCCTTCGGGTTTGACGCGACCACCGTCTGCTGCAGCCAGTCGTCGAAAGTCTTCGAGGGCACCTTGGCGCCCGGGCCGAACTGGCGCAAGTTGTGATAGCTGAGGCCACTGCCGACGATCAGCACGCCTTCGTCGCGCAAGGGCGCAAGCGCGCGCCCCAGCGCAAGGTGTTCGGCCGGGTCGTAGCCCGCCTTGAGCGACACCTGGACCACCGGCACATTCGCCTGCGGATACATGACGACCATCGGCGTAAAGGTGCCGTGATCGAAGCCCTGTTGCGGATCGAGTTGCGCGGGCAGGCCCGCGGCCGCAATGAGGTCGCGCACGCGGGTCGCGAGTTCCGGTGAGCCCGGCGCGGAATACTTGACGTGGTAAGTGTGCTCAGGAAAGCCGTAGTAGTCGTAGACCATCGGGGGCTTCGGACTGGACATCACGTTGAACCCGTCCGCTTCCCAGTGGCCGGAGATCATGAGCACCGCCTTGGGCACGACGCCGATCTGGCGCGGGATGTCCACCAGCGACTCTTCAAGCAGGTGGAGGGCCTTGCGGCGATCCTCCATGTAGGGCCAGGGGCCCCCGCCGTGCGAGATGAAATAGGTGGGCAGTCGGGTCATGGGGATCTCCTGAAGCCTTGAATTTGGGGCGACGCGCAGCGATTCAAGAGGCGCGCCTCTCCTGCCCGCGCCCGAGCGCCAGGGCAAGGACCAGCCACAGGCCCGCGACCGGAACAGTGGCAAGCGAAATCGCCGAAAGCTCCAGCCCCACGCTGCGCAGCGCCGAAAAGAGCCACCCGCTCGCCGCATCGGCTCCGCGAAACACGACGATGTCGATCACGTTCTTGGCCTTGTACTTCTCCTCGCGCTCGAGCACCGTAAACAACACCTCGCGCGCCGGATTGGACAACGCAAAATTGGTCGCGCGCTGGATTGCCTGGAACGCAATCACCACTGCGAGCGCCGGCGTAAACGCGAGGACTAGGAAGCCGAGCGCGAAGACCAGCGGCAACGCGGACGCCGCGGCGCCAACGCCGAACCGCGCGATCAGCCGGCCGGTGGCAAAGAACTGCACGAGGATCGTGAGCACGCCGATCGCGAGGTCGATCGAGGCGAAGATCCGCGTGCGCACCGCGGGATCATCGGAGGCCGCGGCAACGATGCTCGCCTGCTGGAAGTAGAGGAAAGTCCCCGCAAGCGAAAGCAGCGTCACCCAAAGCGCGATACCCGCCAGGTAAGGAGACCGCAGCACCATCGCGATGCCGGCAAGCCAGCCGCCGCCAATCGCGGCAGGTTCCGGCGCCTTCGTTGCATCCTGGCGCTGCGGCGCCGCGGTCTCCAGCCTGTGCGCGCAGAGCACCGCCAGTTCGAGCAGCACCGCCGCCACGATCAGCAAATTGACCGGGCCCAGCGGCACGGCGAGCAGCACAGTGACCGACGGCCCCAGCAACGCGCCGGCCGAACCGCCGGCCGCGATGAAACCAAACAGGCGCTTGCCGGATTCGCTAGCCCACAGGTCCGCCATGAAAGACCAGAACACCGACACCGCGAACAGGTTGAACACGCTGATCCAAACGAAAAACACGCGCGCGACGTGTACTTTTTCGAAATCGAACGTCAGCAGCAGCCAGAAGATCGCGAGGTTGAAGACGAAGAAGTGGTACACGAGCGGCACGAAGCGCTTGCGCGGCAGGCGCGCGACCAGCGCGCCGAACACCGGCACCGCGGCGAGCATGACCACGAAGGTCGCCGTGAACAACCATTGCAAATTGCGCACGCCGCCGGCGATGCCCATCTCGTCGCGCAATGGGCGCAGCACGTAGTAGCCCGCCAGCAGGCAGAAGAAATACGCGAACGACCAGGCGAGCGCCGCGACCTCGTGCGGGCGGAACTCGACCACGCGGCCGAGCCAGCGATGCAGCGCGGATGTGCGCTCGGCGGCCTCGCCCATCAGGATCCGTTACCGGACCCTTCTCGTTTCACCTAGCACTTGTCGAGAAACGCCTGAATCAGGCCCTCTGGCGCCGTGACGATATGCTCCGGACCGGGGAACGCGCCGGACCGCACGTCTTTCACGAAATCCTTGAAGCCGGCGATCCGTTCGGCCTGCATCTCTTCGCGCATCTTGTAGAGGTTGCGATACTGCTTCGAATGGCGCGGGTACGGCGGCCGGTTGTTGCCGAGAATGTCCTCGGCGAACAGGAACTGGATATCGCCGCCGCTGCCGGCGCCGATGGACGAAGTAAGGAGCGTGGTGCGCTTGGTGATTTCCGCCAGCAACGCCGCCGGAATGACTTCGACTTCGACCGCCCAGGCACCGGCCGCCTCCAGGCGCTTGATCTCCTGGTAGATCCAGACCGCCTCTTCGAGCGTTTTGCCGACAGCGCGCAAGCCTCCGGTCCAGGTGCTCTTTCTCGGCACCAGACCCGCGTGGCCCTGAACGGGAACGCCCGCTTCCGCCGCCGCAGTGATGAATCGGGGCGACCACTGGCACATGATGGCATCCGCGCCCAACTCCATGGCTTGGTAGGCGAGGCGCACGGCTTCGGTCTCGCTCGCCGCGGCGACGAGCGGCACCGAGAACGACATGAACGTATTCGGGGCGGCTTTGCGGATCTCGGCGGCCGTTTCGGGCCGTTTCGGATCGAAGCGCACTTTCATCGTGTCGATCCCCGCCTCCTCCGCGGCGGCGGCCTCCTCCGGCGAAAAAGGCAGCGTTTCGACCAGCACTCGTTTGCCTTTCTGGTCCCTGAGATCCTTCACCGTGTAATTCCGGGTGCCGTACGCCCCTCCGAGCGTCATGATGCGTTTCAATCCGCGCTTCGTTGCATCGCGCGAGGGGATTCCGCCATCACCGGTTGCGTGGCTTGCCATGGGTCGACGCTCCTTAGAAAGTCTGGGGATCAATAATACGCAACCTGGCTCGCCGCGAAACGCGCGAACGCTTCAAACAATGCGACTCTGACACCATTTACCCCAATGAACCGAGCGCCCGATGCGTTCACGCTTTCGCGAACAGCCGTGCATTGTGTACTTCGGCACGCGCGGACTTGATCCACGCATACAGGGCGTCGTAGAAGACCATGCCCTGCGCCAGCATCGTCCCGTCATCGGCATAGTTCACCGACAGGCCCAGCGAAATCGCCAGCAGCCCGGACGATTGCGGGGTGAGCTCCGGCTTGCCGGTGTCGGCGCCGCGCACGATCGCTGCGAGGTCGGCAAGACACGGGTTGTCGAGGCCGAAGTCCGCGATGAAGCTGTCGAAGCTGCACAGCTCGCCTTCGCTTCCGCGATGCGAGAAGCGCACGTCCGGGACGTCATAGGGCGTAGCCCGTTCGCGCCTGGACGCTTCGATCACTTCGCCCGAGGGCACGTAAAGGAATTCGGCCATCGGATCGATGAAACGGCGGATCAGCCAGGGGCAGGCGATGCGATCGATCTTGGGTCGCTCGCGCGTGATCCAGCGCGTCGGGCGCCCGGAAGCCGCTGGCAGCCCCAACTCCGGCAGTTTCGTCATGAGCGGAAGCCCGGCCTCCTCCCAATGCGCAATGCCGCCTTCTAGGAAACTCGCGTCGAATCCCGCTTCGCGCAGCGATCGCGCCGCACCCTGGCTGACCTCGTGACCATGCACGAAGTAAACGACGACTTCATGATTGCGCGGCAGCCACGCAGTCGAGGCAAGGATTTCGTCTGGCAAGCAACGCAGCGTCCCTGCGACGACCCGGCTTGCCTTTTCGAATGCCGGGGCCTTGCGAACATCGACGATGATCGGCGCATCGCCACGGCCCAAACGGCCGGCGAGAACCGAAGCGGATACGGAAGGGGAATTTCCTGAAAGTTTGGTGTCCATGGGCAGCCCAAGCGAGGAGGAACGCAGAGCTTGGGCGATTTGGACACCGCCTGTGTCCGGGAGTCTGCGCTCGCCCCGGTGGCCGAACTTTACCCGCGCGCGAACGCGCCGACAATGCCGGGCCACGATGCGCGGACGTCGCGAGAAGAGTTGCGCGAGAACATCTTCCGGCGTATTCTTTTCGCGGGGGCAATCAGGACCCCCGGGAAGAAATTCCCTTCAAGACGGTGCCCCGTCCAGATCCTGGAAGCGTTTCGCGCAAAGCATGGGCACTGTCGAAACTCCAGGTTTACACAGTGTCGATGCGCCGGTGTGCAGGTGCGCGTACGCCTCTTCACTTTGCATTTGGGGGCATTCGGATGGCCATGAACGCGCAAGCTGAAACCACGGGATTCGATACCGACAAGCCGGGCGCGCTGCCTGCCAGTTGGATCTGCGGCGTCACCGGACGGGGCACGCCGAAGTGGACGGTGGAGGCGGACTCGAGCGCGCCAAGCAAGCCCAACGCGCTCAAGCAATCCGGGTCGGGCACCTTTCCCTGGTGCGTGCGCGAGGGCGCGTCAATCGCGGACGGCTATGTCGAAGTCGGCTTCAAGCCGCTCTCGGGCAGGGAAGATCAGGCGGGCGGCGTGATCTGGCGCTGGAAGGATGGCGACAACTACTATGTCGCCCGCGCAAACGCCCTGGAAGACAACGTGTCGCTTTACTACACCGAGAACGGCAGCCGAAAGACGATCAAGTACGTCGATGCGCCGGTGCCCGGAAACGTGTGGCACCTGCTGCGCGTGGAGTTTTCCGGGACACGGATCAAGGTGATGCTGGACGGGAAAGCGCACATCGAGGTTGATGACACGCACATTGCGGGGCCCGGGAGCGTGGGCGTGTGGACCAAGGCCGACAGCGTGACGCTTTTCGATGACTTTTCGTTCGGCCCGGCACAGGGGGAATAGCGATTTTGGCCAAGATCCCGCACGTCAACCGGCTTCTCGTTGCAAGGGGCCTGCGGGCTTTCGGCGACGGCTATGTGAGCCTGCTGCTGCCGTTGTATCTCATCGAGCTCGGGTTCAGTCCGCTGCAGGTGGGCCTGATCGCGACCGTCACGCTGCTGGGCTCGGGCCTGATCACGCTCGTGGTGGGCCTGCAGGCCTACAAGTTTCACTATCGAACGCTGCTTCTTTCGGCAACGGTGCTGATGGCCGCCACAGGACTGGGGTTCGCGACGCTGACGGGCTTCTGGCCGCTGCTGCTGGTCGCCCTGGTCGGCACGCTCAATCCTTCGAGCGGTGACGTGAGCCTGTTCCTGCCGCTGGAACATGCCGTGATGTCTCGCGTCGTCGATGCGAAGAAGCGAACCGCGACCTTCGCGCGTTACAGCATGGTCGGGTCGCTGGTGGCGGCATTTGGTTCGCTGGCCGCCGGTTTGCCCGCGATGCTGACCGACTCCGGGCACTTCTCGTCGATCGGCGCGATGCAGGCCATGTTCGTCTTCTATTCGCTGCTGGCGGTGCTTGCAGCGCTCGTCTATCGCGGGCTGCCCAAGGCACTCGGGACGGAGTCACATGCGCCGACTGCGCCGCTCGGAAAATCGAAGAAGGTCGTCTATACGCTGGCCGCCTTGTTCAGCCTCGATGCGTTCGGCGGCGGATTCGTCGTGCAGTCGATGGTCGCGCTGTGGCTCTACCAACGCTTCGAGTTGTCCCTGGCGACCACCGGAGTGATCTTTTTCTGGACCGGGCTGCTCTCCTCCCTTTCCTATCTTGCCGCGGTGCGCATCGCCGACCGGTTCGGCCTCGTGAATACGATGGTGTTCACGCACATCCCGGCCAACGTCTGCCTGATCGTAATCCCTTTCGTGCCGAGCCTCGAATGGGCGGTGGCGTTGCTGTTCGTGCGCAGCGCGCTGTCGCAAATGGACGTGCCGACACGCAGTTCTTACGTGATGGCGATCGTCACCCCGGAGGAAAGGCCTGCGGCGGCGAGCGTCACTTCGGTGCCGCGCAGCCTCGCTTCGGCGGCAAGCCCTTTCCTTGCGGGATGGATGCTGGGGTTGTCGTCGCTGGGGTGGCCGTTGATTGCCGCCGGCGCATTGAAGATCGTCTACGACTTACTGCTCCTGGCAATGTTCCGCAAGGTGCGGCCGCCGGAGGAAAGTTAGACCAGACCGAATTCCCTGGCCAGAAGCTCATACGACCGATGCCGCGGCGCAGGATCGAAGGTCCACGTGACGACCACCAGCTCGTCCAACTCGAGCCGCCCGGCAAGTTCGTTGAGCTTGTCCGCCACCTGCCTGCCGGTGCCCACGAAAGCTTTCTTGCGCAATCGTTCGACGACCGCCAGGTCCGCATCGGTATACGGGTACGCGGCCGCCTCCTCCGGCGAAACCAGCGGAGTGCGCAGACCGCGCTCGAACCCGATGCGCCACAGCTCCCTCGTCTTCAGCAGCCGCCAGGCTTCCTCTTCGGTGTCCGCAGCAAGCGCCCAGACGCAGATCGTTGCCTGCGGCTTTGGATGATCGACACTGGGACGGTAATTCTTCCGATAAAGCTCCAGTGCCTGCTCGGTGCCGCGGCCGTCGGTGAAGAAATAGGCGAACGCATACGGCAAACCGAAATGCGCTGCGAGCTGCGCTCCGTAGTCCGAACTGCCTAGGATCCACAGCTCGGGGCGCGTCGGGCCCGTCGGGTGCGCCTTGATCGCGCGGTAAGGGTGGCCTTCCTGAAGCGGCACGCCCGCGAGCCACGCATGCAGGTCGATCACCTGCTGCGGAAACTCATCGGCCGCGTTCGAGTACGGGTTGAGGGCCATCGAGGTCAGCCGGTCCGACCCGGGCGCCCGTCCCACGCCAAGGTCGATGCGGCCCGGCGCGATGCCTTCGAGTACGCGGAACTGCTCGGCGACCTTGAGCGCCGAGTAATGCGGGAGCATCACGCCCGCGCTGCCGATGCGGATGCGCCCAGTGGTGGCCGCAATGGCGGCCATGAGCACCTCGGGCGCAGTGCCGACGATGCTGTTGCTGTTGTGGTGCTCGGACACCCAGTAGCGGTGGTAGCCGAGGCGGTCGCAATGCTGCGCGAGTTCGATGCTCTCGCGGATCGCGGCCGATTGCGGGCGGTTGTTCGATGCAGTCGACTGGTCGAGAACGGAGAGTTTCATGAATCCGGGCGGCCTCTAGCCTTTAGTGACAGTCGAATCGTTGCCAACGTCGAAGCGTTTCCTGATCTGCTTTGCGTGCTCCAGTATTTGGGGCACGTGCTGCGTCGCAGCCTCCCAGACGATCTGCGACTCTACGGCAAAGTAGTGATGCGCGATCAGGTCGCGCATTCGCGCCGGACCCGTCCAATCTCCTTCCGGAACGGCGGACTTCGCCTCCTCGGGAAGCATCTTGACTGCCTCGCCGATGACCTCGAGATTGAACAGCACGGCATCGAACAGCAACTCGTCGCGAGCAAACCCCTCGAATGCCTTGCCCTTCAGGAAGCGCTGGATCTTTTCCGCGCTCTCGATCAGATCGTCCAGATAGAGAAGCCAGTCACGCGACACGAACGAGATCTCGCTCCACGTGCCGGCGCGCCCGGGGTTTGAGTCCTGCCTCGGTCACGAGATCTACGGACCTGCCGAGCATCGCCTCGAGGTAGTCCTTGAGATCAAAGTACCCGCGAAACGTAGCCGAGCCTTCAAACTCCACCAGAACGTCCACGTCACTGTTGTCGCGCATCTCGTCTCGGGCTACCGACCCGAAGAGTCCCAGCCGCTTGACTCCGAAACGCGCTGCGATTTCCGGCGTTCGTGCGGTCAGCGCTGCGAGGACTTGCTGGCGATTCATGGCTATTTCACCCAGGTTGGCTGCAAGCCATTCTATCAGTCAGTTCTTGCCGGTTCTTTCTTGGCCCCAGCCGTATTCGTGTCGGAATTGTGATTCGAGCCGCCAGAGGGGCAGAATGCAGGCCTGACGAAAGGAGAATCGCATGCCAACCCAGAAAGCCAGCGTCTGCCCTCTCGACTGCCCGGATACCTGCAGCCTCTCGGTGACGGTCGAAGACAACCGCGTGACCGCAGTCCACGGGTCGAAGGCCAACCCGCTAACGCGTGGTGCCATATGCGCAAAGGTCGCCAACTACTACCCGGAATTCGTGCACGGCACGAACCGGCTGCGCCATCCGATGAAGAGCGTAGGCGCGAAAGGCGAAGGCCGGTTCGAGCGCATTTCCTGGGAGGAGGCCCTCGATATCATCCATGAACGCGTCGGCGAGGTGATCTCCCGCCATGGCCCGCAGGCGGTGCTGCCGTTCAACTACGCCGGCCCGCACGGGATGCTCGCGGGGGATTCGATGTCGCTGCGCTTCTTCCACAAGATGGGAGCGTCGCTGCTCAGCCGCCGGCCGTTGTGCGGCGGCGTGCGCGGCGAGGCCTATGCGGGCACTTTCGGGGCGGCGCCCGGCACCCCGCTGCAGCAGGTCAGCCTCGCGAAGCTGGTCATCGTCTGGGGCAACAACGCGACGGCCTGCAACCTGCACCTGATGCGCCATATCAACGCTGCGAAACGCAACGGCGCAAAGCTGGTGGTCATCGACCCCAAGCGGGTCAAGGTCGCCGAGCAGGCGCACCTTCACCTCGCGATCCGCCCGGGCACCGACGTGGTCCTCGCGTGGTCGCTCGCGGTCGAACTGGAAAGGCTGGGCGGGCTCGATCACGCCTTCATCGAGCAGCACGTGTTCGGCTTCGCGCCCTTCATGGAGCGCGCACGCGAATACCCGCCGGAAGTCGCGGCGGAGATCTGCGGCATTCCGGCCGAGGACATCCGCACGCTGGCCCGTTGGTACATGGATGCGACGCCCGCCGTGATCGCCTGGGGCAACGGCCTGGAGCGAAACCAGAACGGCGGATCGGGAATGCGCGCGATTGCGGCGCTGCCGGCGCTGGCGGGCAAGTTCGGCGTCCCGGGCGGCGGCCTGGTCGGTGGGGCGGGGAACGCATTCCCCAAGACGCCCGACCTGCTCGCGCGGCCCGACCTGGTGCCCAAGGGGACGCGCACGATCAACATCATCGACGTGGCCAAGGCTATTCTCGACGACCACCTCGCCCCTCCCGTCAAGGCGCTGTTCATCTACAACCACAACCCGGTGATCGTGCATCCGGAGCAGAACCGGATGAAGCAGGCCCTTGCTCGCGACGACCTGTTCATCATCGGCATCGAAGTGGCGATGACCGACAGCATGGCCTACGCGGACGTGATTCTGCCCGCCTGTACCCACTTCGAACACGCTGATGTGTACACCGCGTACGGCCAGCAATACTTGCAACGCGCCGAGGCGGTGATTCCTCCGGTCGGCGAGAGCCTGCCGAACACCGAGATCTTCCGCCGGCTCGCGGCCCGTTTCGGGTTCGACGATGCTGCGTTCAAGGCCAGCGATGTGGAACTCATGGACGCCGGCCTGGACCGTGCCGATCCCCGCATGCAGGGCTTTCGGCCGAGCGAGCTGCCGACGGACCGCGCGCTTCGCATGGAGTACGGGGGCGAGGAGCCGGTGCTGTTCGGCAACGTCCTGCCGAAGACGCCGAGCGGCAAGATCGAGCTGGAATCCGCCTTGCTCGGCGCGCGTTATGGCGCTGCGCTGCCCACGTATCGCCCTATCGAATCAACGTTTCCTCTCGCGCTGATCACTCCGGCCTCCGACAAGCGGACCACTTCGACTTTCGGCGGCCTGGCAGCCAACGACGCGACGCCAGTGCTGGAGATGCATCCCGACGACGCGCGGGCGCGCGGCTTGCGCGAAGGCGCCTGGGTCAAGGTTTGGAACGACCTGGGCGAAGTGCACCTGCCGCTTGCCATCACCGACGCGATCCGCGCCGGCGTGGTGTGCTCCGAAAAGGGTGCGTGGTTCAAGACCAGCCGCAACGGCCAGACCGTGTCTGCGCTCGCCCCGTCGCACAAGGCCGACCTCTCCGAAGGGGCTTGCTACAACGATGCGCGGGTCGAGGTGGCGGCGCTCGCCTGAGCGCCCTACCTGAAAGGCACCTCGACTATCGCCTTGATCGTCCAGCGATCTGTTGCGTTGTTGAGGCCCCTGCCCAGGCCGACATTGAACGCCCAGGGCTTGCGGTCGTAGTCCATGACGAAGTAAAGCGTATTTTCCTGGAGCGAGCCCGGACTCGCCGGGCTTGCTGATGTCGTCGGAGACTCCAAGGGCCTTGGGCGGCAGGAACGCCATGCCGCACAGGAGCGCGAGTCCGGCCGACATTTGTACCGACAGCGATACACGAACCGACCGGAGAGCCAATATCCACGAGGTCAAAACAAACACAATGTTTTAGATTCTCGCCCGGCTCAGGTACGTGCCGCGATGTAGGCCTTGACCTTCGCGGCGTCCGCATCGACGATCTCGAAGCGCTGCGGCAACGACTCCAGCTTCTCGAATCCCGCCGGCCGGTCAGGCTGGCGCCCGAGCGCCTCGTGGATCGTCTCGGAGAACTTCGCCGGCTGCGCTGTTTCGAGGCAGACCATCGGCACGCCTTGCTCGCGGAACTGCAGCCCGACCCTGATGCCATCGGCGGTGTGAGTATCGACAATTACGCCGTGGTCTTCGTGGATGCCACGGATCGTCGCGATGCGGTCGGCGTGGGTGGAGGAGCCCGAACTGAACCCGGTAGCGGCGATCATGTCGCGAAATTTCTCCCCCGAGAGGTCGAAAGACCCAGTCGCATCGAGCTGCCCCCAAAGAGCCTTGAGCCGCAGGGGGTCCCGCCGCAGCAGGTCGGCGACATAGCGCTCGAAATTGGACGCCTTCGAAATATCCATCGACGGGCTCGAGGTGGCGTGCACTTCGGAACTCTTCCTCACGCGATAGCGGCCGGTGCGGATGAATTCATCCAGCACGTTGTTCTCGTTGGTCGCGAGGATCAATCGCTTGATCGGCAGGCCCATGCTGCGCGCGATATGCCCGGCGCAGATGTTGCCGAAATTTCCCGAGGGCACCGAGAAGCTCACCACTTCATCGTTCGTCTTCGTCGCCGCGAAGTAGCCCTTGAAGTAATACACGACCTGCGCCGCGACGCGCGCCCAGTTGATCGAATTGACCGTGCCGATACGGTGCTTGGCCTTGAAGGCGGCGTCGTTCGACACCGCCTTGACGATATCCTGGCAATCGTCGAACACGCCCCGGGCCGCTAGGTTGAAGATGTTCGGGTCCTGCAGCGAGAACATCTGCGCGGCCTGGAAAGGGCTCGTGCGGCCGTGCGGCGAGAGCATGAAGACGCGGATGCCTTTTTTGCCGCGCATTGCGTACTCCGCGGCCGAGCCGGTGTCGCCCGAGGTGGCGCCGAGGATGTTCAGCTCCCGGCTCTCCTTCGCAAGCACGTACTCGAACAGGTTGCCGAGCAGCTGCATCGCGAGGTCCTTGAACGCCAGCGTCGGCCCGTTCGACAGGCCGAGGATGTGCAGCCCGGGCTCGAGCGTCCTCAACGGGGTGATGTCGTCGCTCGCGAAGATCGCCTTCGTGTAGGTCCGGTCGATCATCGCCTTCAGGTCCGCGGCGGGAATGTCCCCGGCGAATTTCGACAGGATCGCGAAAGCGAGCTGCGGGTAGTTCATGGCCCGCATCGCCTTCAGCTCGGGCAAAAGGATATGGGGGTAGCGCTCAGGGACGAACAGCCCGCCGTCCTCGGCGAGCCCTTCGAGCAGGATGGCAGTGAACGGTTTGGGTGCGTCTTCCCCGCGAGTGCTGACGTAGTTCACTTAAAGCAGCTCTTCCAGACGGATGCGCGTGACTTTGCCGACGACCGTGCGCAGCTTCTCGATCTTGCGGATCGCGCCATCGACGTTCTTTTCGATCGCCTGGTGCGTGAGCAGCACGATGTCGACGCGGCTTTCGCCTTCGGCCGGTTCCTTCTGCACCATTGCGTCGATCGAGATCGACGCATCGGCGAGGATGCGCGTGAGATCGGCGAGCACGCCGGGCTTGTCCAGCACCCGCATGCGCAGGTAGTACGAGGTCTCCACTGCCCCCATCGGAAGCACCGGGATGTCGGACAGCTGGTCGGGTTGGAACGCGAGGTGCGGCACGCGATGCTCGGGGTCGGAGGTGATCAGGCGCGTCACGTCGACGAGATCCGCCACCACGGCGCTCGCCGTGGGCATGCTTCCGGCGCCGGCGCCGTAGTAGAGCGTCGGTCCGACGGCATCGCCCTTGACGAGGATGCCGTTCATGACGCCCTCGACGTTGGCGATCAACCGCCGCGTGGGCACCAGCGTCGGGTGCACGCGCAGCTCGATGCCCGCCTTGACTCGCTTGGTGATGCCGAGCAGCTTGATGCGGTAGCCGAGTTCCTCTGCGTATCGGATGTCATCCTGTGTGAGCTTCGAGATCCCCTCGGTGTAGGCCTTGGAGAATTGCATCGGGATGCCGAACGCGATGGCCGACATGATGGTCAGCTTGTGCGCGGCATCCACGCCCTCGATGTCGAACGTGGGGTCGGCTTCCGCGTACCCGCGCTTCTGCGCCTCGGCCAGCACGGTGGCGAATGGCAGGCCCTTGTCGCGCATCTCCGACAGGATGAAGTTGGACGTGCCGTTGATGATGCCGGCGATCCACTCGATCCGGTTTGCAGCGAGGCCTTCGCGCAGCGCCTTGATGATCGGGATGCCGCCGGCAACCGCAGCCTCGAAAGCGACCATCACGCCCCGCTTCTGCGCCGCCGCGAAGATCTCGTTGCCGTGCGTGGCGAGCAGGGCCTTGTTGGCGGTGACCACGTGCTTGCCATTGCGAATCGCCTCGAGCACCAGGTCCTTGGCGATCGTGTAGCCGCCGATCAGCTCGATCACGATGTCTACGTCGGGGGAACGCACCACCTCGAACGCATCGCCGACGACCCTGGCCTTGCCCTTGACGATCGAGCGGGCGTGCTCGAGCGCCTTGTCGGCGACCAGGGTGATGCCGATCGCGCGCCCGGCGCGACGCTGGATTTCGTCCGCGTTCCGGCGCAGGACTTCCCATGTGCCGCTGCCGACCGTCCCGATGCCGAGCAGCCCGACGCGGATCGGCTTGTGGCCGGGTTTGGAAGCACGTCCTGCCTTGAGGTTTGCCGCTGCCTTCATTTGATCAACCCATCCTTCTTGAACATTTCCCGCACTCCACGCACGGCCTGGCGCAGCCGGTGCTCGTTTTCGATCAGCGCGATCCTCACATGGTCATCGCCGTAGTCGCCGAAGCCGATGCCCGGCGAGACCGCGATCTTGGCCTCCTCCAGAAGCCTCTTCGCGAACTCGAGCGAGCCCATTGCGGCATAGTGTTCCGGGACCTTCGCCCAAACGTACATCGAGGCCTTCGGGTTCTCGACCATCCAGCCGATGTCGTGCAGGCCCCTGACCATCACGTCGCGGCGCTTCTGGTACTTGAGGCGGATCTCCTCGACGCATTCCTGCGGCCCATCCAGCGCGACAATCGACGCGATCTGGATCGGCGCGAATGTGCCGTAGTCGTGGTAGCTCTTGATGCGTCCGAGCGCGTGCACGAGCTCCTTGTTGCCGACCATGAACCCGATCCTCCAGCCGGCCATGTTGTAGCTCTTGGACATGGTGAAGAATTCAACCGCAACGTCGCGCGCGCCGGGCACTTGCATGATGGAAGGAGCTTTGTAGCCGTCGAACGTGATGTCTGCATAGGCGAGGTCGTGCACCACGAGGATGTCGTGCTTCCTGGCCAGGGCCACGATGCGCTCGAAGAACTCCAGCTCGACGCACATCGCCGTGGGATTCGACGGGAAACCAAGCACCAGCATCTTTGGCTTGGGAATCAATTCGCGGATCGCGCGCTCGGCTTCCTCGAAGAAATCCACGCCGGGCGTCATGCGCACCGAGCGGATATCCGCACCGGCGATGATCGCGCCGTAGATGTGGATCGGGTACGAGGGGTTCGGCACCAGGACGGTATCGCCGCGCTCCAGCGTCGCGAGCATAAGGTGCGCCAGGCCCTCCTTGGAGCCGATCGTGACGATGGCTTCGGAATCCGGATCGAGTGCCACATCGTAGCGACGCTGGTACCAGTCGCAGATCGCCTTGCGCAACCGAGGGATGCCCTTGGAAACCGAGTAGCCGTGCGTGTCCTGGCGCTGCGCCGCCTCGACCAGCTTGTCGACGATGTGCGGCGGCGTGGGGCCGTCGGGATTGCCCATCGACAGGTCGATGATGTCCTCACCGCGCCGCCGCGCCGCCATCTTGAGTTCGGCGGTGATATTGAATACGTACGGCGGCAGGCGTTTGATCCGGCTGAACTCTCGCATGGCTTCCTAAAGGCTAAAGCACTGAAAAAAAGATAGAATTCTACCGCGACTCAGTCCCTTGATTCACCTTCCACCGCATCCGCCCGAATTGAAACTGCATGCCTCCGGCCTCACCAGCCTCAATACCTTTACCGGCTACGGCGCCGGGTTCGTCCTCATTAACGCGGTGCGCCACGAGGGGAACCTCATCGTGATGCCGGAACTCCTGCAACCATGGGATGCCGGCGGGTTCGAAACGCTGAAACCGGAGGACTTCTGCGGGCTGGCATCCCTGAAACCCGAAGTGGTGCTGCTCGGCACCGGAGAGAAAATCCGCTTTCCGCATCCCCGCGTGACGCAGGCCCTTTCGCAAGCGCGCATCGGCGTCGAAATCATGGACAACCAGGCGGCTTGCCGTACCTACAACATCCTCATGGCGGAAGAACGCAAAGTCGCCGCCGCCCTACTCTTTGGCTGAAAAAACATGACCGACTCCCTTGGCTGGCGCAAGAAATTCGCAGTGCTCATCCCCTCGACCAACACGAGCGTGCAGCCGGAGTTCGACGGCATGCGGCCCGAAGGCGTGACCAACCACACCAGCCGGATCCGCATCCCGAACAGCCCGCTGGCGAGCGACGAGGATTTCAGGAAGCTGGTCGAGAACATCGCCGCCGCGCAACTGGAGGCGGTCGACGGCGCGATGAGCTGCGAGCCGGATCACATCGTGCTCGGGATTTCGGTCGAGACGTTCTGGGGCGGCCTCGAAGCCAGCCGCAAGCTCAACGCGGAGCTCGAAGCGCACACGAAACTCGGTGTCACCGGCGGCGCCGAGGCCTGTGCAGCGGCGTTCGCCCAGCTTGGTGTCAAGCGGATCGCGGTACTCACGCCGTATTTCCCGGTCGGCGACAAGAACGTGCAGCAGTTCTTCGAGGAGTCCGGATACAAAGTCGTGCGGATCAAGGGGCTCAAGTGCGGTTCGCCGACGCTGATCGCGCATGCGACGAAAGAGGAACTGCGGGCGACGGCAGGCGAGCTGGATGGCGACGATGTCGATGCGGTAATCCAGGTCGGGACGAATCTTGCGTTTGGGGCAGTGGCGGCGAAGATGGAGGCGGAAAGGAGGAAGCCGATCCTTGCGATCAATACGGCGATCTACTGGAGGTCGCTGAGGAAGAACGGGATCGAGGACAAGGTGAAGGGGTGGGGGAGTTTGCTGGAGAAGTACTAATTGGACGCATCCGCCTGAGCGGTTCTGGAGGGCGTCGGATCTCATGCTTTTGAGAAATTCTTGCGTTTGCGCGTACGCGCAAACGCGGGAATTTCTCAAAAGCATGAGACTTGGGAAATCAAAACAGGCAACGTCGGATATTTGGGCACCAACCTAACAGGAACACCATGACACGCAGATTCAAGGAACTCACGCAGGCAGAAATGACGGAGGCCCAACGCAAGTCCTACGAGGGCATCATCTCCGGGCCTCGGGGCGGCGCGCGTGGCCCCTTCAACGCGTTGCTGCGCAGCCCGGACCTGGCCGACCGCGTGCAGCGCGTGGGCGAATACGTTCGCTTCAAGAGCTCTCTGCCCGCGCGCCTCAACGAGCTTGCGATCATCATTGTCGCGCGCTACTGGACCGCGCAGTACGAGTGGTATGCGCACCGCAAGATGGCGATCGACGCCGGGCTCGACCCGAAGATCCCCGACGCCATAGCCGAACGCAAGCGCCCGGGAACCATGAAGGAAGACGAGGCGGCCGTCTACGATTTCTGCACCGAGTTGCACGAGAAGAAATTCGTCAGCGACACGGCGTACGAGAACACGAAGAAGCTCTTTGGCGAGCAGGGCGTGATCGACCTGGTCGGCGCCTCGGGCTACTACACGATGGTGTCGATGATCCTCAATGTCGACCGGCACCCGTTGCCCGAAGGCGTCGCCCCACTGCCAGCCTAGGAAAACCTTTAGCATTCATGGATCTGCACTCCGAAAATATATTTTTTCGGGCAAAGTCTTGCGGCGGCGCAGGAAATTGTGTTCAATGAAGACGTTGCGCTGCATTGCTAACAGGGTTTTTCAAGACTTCAGGCATGCTAGGTAAACCGGTCAAAGACTTCTCCCTGCCTTCCACAGGCGATACGACCTTCAAGCTTTCCGAGCATCAGGGCAGGAAACTGGTGCTGTACTTCTACCCCAAGGACAACACTCCCGGCTGCACGACCGAGGGCATGGGGTTCCGGGACCACCTCAAGGAATTCAAGAAAGCCGGCTGCGAGGTCTTCGGGATCTCGCGCGACTCGGTGCGCACGCACGAGGGTTTCAAGGCGAAGCACGGCTTCCCGTTCGAACTGCTGTCTGACGCGGAAGAAGCCGCGTGCGCGCAGTTCGGCGTGATCAAGATGAAGAATATGTACGGTAAGAAGGTCCGCGGCATCGAGCGAAGCACGTTCGTCATCGACGGCAAGGGCGTGCTCGTTCGCGAATGGCGCGGTTTGAAGGTCCCCGGCCACGTAGAGGAGGTACTGAGCTTTGTTAAAACCCTATGACCGACAGGTCATCGCAGACCGCAGTCCCGCAAGTACCGACGACGTCCGCAGCGAGTTCACCGAAGCCACCGCCTCTACCGCAGCCTTGAGCAAGAAGAAACCCCGCTCTTCCCAGAAGAAACGCGTCACCAAGCTGTTCGTGCTCGACACGAACGTGCTGATGCACGACCCGACGAGCCTGTTCCGGTTCGAGGAACACGATGTCTACCTCCCCATCGGCACGCTGGAGGAGCTCGACAACCACAAGAAGGGGTTGTCGGACGTTTCGCGCAATGCGCGCCAGGCGAGCCGTTTCCTCGACGAGATCGTCTCCACCGCCGCGGGCGGCACCGCGGGAGACATCAGCCAGGGCATCCCTCTGACGGCCAAGGCCGGAGAAGCGCCCACGGGGCGCCTGTTCCTGCAGACCGAGGCCATCTCCGGCGACCTTCCGGTCACGCTGCCGATGGGCAAGGTGGACAACCAGATCCTTTCGGTCGTCGGCCACCTGCACCGCAAGTATCCGCAGCGCGAGGTGATCCTTGTCACCAAGGACATCAACATGCGCATCAAGGCGCGGGCATTGGCCCTCGCCGCGGAGGATTATTCCACCGACAAGGTGCTTGAGGACAGCGACCTCCTCTACACCGGCGTGATGAAGCTGCCGGCGGATTTCTGGGACACCCACGGCAAGGACATGGAATCCTGGAAAAAGGAAGGTCACACGTTCTACCGGGTGCGCGGCCCGCTCATCCCGCAGCTTTTCGTGAACCAGTTTGTGTACGACGAATCGGGCGACAAACCGCTCTATGCGATCGTGAGGGAGCGCAGCGGCCGCATGGCGGTGCTGGAAACGCTGCGCGACTATTCGCACGCGAGGAATTCGGTCTGGGGCATCACTTCGCGCAATCGCGAGCAGAATTTCGCCCTCAACCTGCTGATGAACCCGGCGGTGGATTTCGTCACCCTGCTCGGCCAGGCCGGCACCGGCAAAACGCTGCTCGCGCTCGCCGCGGGCCTGACCCAGGTCCTCGACGAAAAGCGCTACACCGAGATCATCGTCACGCGAGTCACGGTGCCTATCGGCGAGGACATCGGCTTCCTGCCCGGCACCGAGGAGGAGAAAATGACGCCGTGGATGGGCGCGTTCGAGGACAACCTCGACGTGCTGAACGCGACCGACGAGTCCGGGGGCGAATGGGGCCGCGCGGCGACACGCGACCTTGTGCGCTCGCGGATCAAGATCAAGTCGCTCAACTTCATGCGCGGCCGCACCTTCATTAACAAGTTCCTGATCATCGACGAGGCGCAAAACCTCACGCCCAAGCAGATGAAGACCCTGGTCACTCGCGCGGGGCCCGGCACGAAGGTGCTGTGCCTCGGGAACATTGCGCAAATCGACACGCCCTACCTAACCGAGGGCTCCTCGGGCCTCACCTACGTGGTCGACCGCTTCAAGGGCTGGTCGCACTCCGGCCACGTGACGCTCGCGCGCGGGGAGCGCTCGCGCCTGGCCGACCATGCGGCCGAGGTGCTATAAAATACGGCTTCTCCCTTCAGCCCTCACTGAGACCCCCGAAATGAAGATGCTCCGCCTGCTTGTCGTCGCGGCAGTTGCCGCCCTTTTGTCGAACACCGCGGCCGCGCAGACGGCCAAGCCCTATGAGCCCCAGGTCGGCCAGCAGGGCAAGGACGTGATCTGGGTGCCCACGCCGGACGACATCGTGGAACGCATGTTGCGCATGGCGCAGGTCACACCGAACGATTACGTGATCGATCTCGGCGCAGGCGACGGCAAAATCGCGATCATGGCGGCGAAAAAATTCGGCGCCAAGAGCCTGGGCATCGAGTACAACCCGGAGTTCGCGAAGTTCGCGCAGGAAAACGTGGTGAAAGCCGGCGTCACCGACAAGTCGCGCGTGCAGCAGGGCGATATCTTCGCCACCGACTTCAAGTCGGCCACGGTGCTCACGATGTACCTGCTGCCGGCGCTGAACCTCAAGCTGCGCCCGACCATCCTGACGATGAAACCGGGCACGCGCATCGTGTCGCACTCGTTCACCATGGAAGACTGGGAAGCCGACGAGATTTCGAGCCTGGACGGCCGCCGCTGCTACTTCTGGATCGTGCCGGCGAACGTGCAGGGCACCTGGAAGCTGGCCTTCCCCGATGGCGAAGCGCCCGAGATCACGATCGACCAGAAGTACCAGAAGATCGACGGGCACGTGAACCTCGGCGCGCTCCAGGGCGGCCTGCGCGAGACGAGGCTTTCGGGCGCCAACATTACGTTCACCTTCGTCGACGGCGCCAGCGTTCGCCGCACCTTCACGGGTCGAGTGAACGGGGCCACGATGGAAGGCATGCTGCGCGCCGACAATGGCGCCGAGGCCCGCTGGACCGCGGCCAAGCGGTAGACCCTTACAGCTTCGAGTGCGAGCCGTCGCAGAACGGCTTGCCGGCCGACTGCTTGCAGCCGCAAAGCCAAACCTTCTGCGCTTCGTTGACGGTGAATTTCAGCGGCTCGAAGCCGCTGCCCTTGTGCGAGCCGTCGCAAAAAGGCTGCCGTTTCGACTTCCCACAGGAGCACCACCAGTAATCTCCCGGCGCAAGCTCGGTTGCGTAGGGGGATTTCTGCGGAACGACGGGATTGGACATGGGGTCTCCCCCCTAATAGCCGTCGGGTGCGGCCCGGTTTTCGAAACGGGTGTACTGGCCCAGGAACGTCAGATCGACCTTGCCGATCGGCCCGTTCCGCTGCTTGCCGATGATGACCTCGGCCACGCCGCGCGATTCGGGCTTGTCGGGGAAGTAAACCTCGTCCCGGTAGATGAACAGGATCACGTCGGCATCCTGCTCGATGGCGCCGGATTCGCGCAGGTCCGACATCATCGGGCGCTTGTCGTTTCTCTGCTCCAGCGCCCGGTTCAACTGCGAGAGCGCCACCACCGGAACCTGCAGTTCCTTGGCCAGGGCCTTGAGACCGCGCGAAATCTCCGAGATCTCGGTGGCCCGGTTTTCGCTGCTTGCCTGGCTCGAGCCGGACATGAGTTGCAGGTAGTCGACGACGATCAGGCCGAGTTCGCCGCACTGGCGACGCAGGCGCCGCGCACGGGACCTCAATTCAAGCGCGTTCAGCGCCGCAGTTTCATCGATGAATATCGGCGCGTCGTGCAGCTTGCCCATGGCGCTGGAGAGCTTGCCCCATTCCTCGTCGTTCAGCCGTCCCGTGCGCATGCGGTGCTGGTCGACGCGTGAGATCGAGCCGAGCATGCGCATGGCCAGCTGCGTGCCGCCCATCTCCATGCTGAATATGGCAACCGGCAATCCGTTGTCGACCGCGATGTTCTCGGCCATGTTCAGCGCGAACGCGGTCTTCCCCATCGAGGGGCGGCCGGCGACGATGATGAGATCCCCCTTCTGCAATCCCGCGGTTTTCTCGTCCAGGTCCACGAAGCCCGTGGCCACGCCGGTCACGTCCGAAGGATTGTCGCGATGATAGAGAAAGTCGATCCTCTCCATCACGCGCGCGAGCACCGGCTGGATCTCCTCGAAACCGGTGCGACTGCGCGAACTGGCCTCGCCGATCTGGAGGATGCGTATCTCCGCTTCGTCGAGCAGTTGTTTGACATCCTTGCCCGAAGGGCTCAACGCGATTTCGGCGATGTCGGTGGCGACCTGCGCGAGCTTCCTCTGCACCGCGCGCTCGCGCACCAGCTCGGCGTAGCGCCGGATGTTCAGCGCGCTGGGCGTGTTCTGCGAGAGCGAGCCCAGGTAGACCACGCCGCCGGTCTTGTCCTTGTCGTCGCTGCCTTCGATCGATTCGAGCACCGTCACCACGTCGGCCGGCCGGTTCGATTCGATCAGCTTGCCGATGTGGCGGAAGATGCGGCGATGGTCGTCGCGGTAGAAGTCGTCCACCGAAACCAGGTCGGCGATCTTCTCCCACGCAGTGTTGTCCAGCAGCAGACCGCCGAGCAGCGACTGCTCCGCCTCCACCGAGTGCGGCGGCACGCGCAAGGCGAGCAGCTGCGGATCGGGCGGCTCGATATTGAATGCTGCGGTCTGATTTGCGCGGGCCATGGGAAGCTTCATGTTATACAAAACAAAAAGGCCTGTCGCCAGGCCTTTTCATCGTCCGCTCAACTAGCGGATCTCATTGCATTTCTTCGCGGCGCTTACGCCTCGCCAAGCACCGACACCGTGACATGCACGATGACATCGGAGTGCAGCGCGACCGCGATCGACGTGTCGCCCACCTGCTTGATCGGGCCGGCCGGCATGCGCACGTTCGCGCGCTCGACCTCGAATCCCTGCTTCTGCAGTGCCTCGACGATGTCGTAGTTGGTGACCGAGCCGAACAGGCGCCCGTCGACGCCGGCCTTCTGCGCGATCTGCACCATGAGGCCGTCGAGCTTGGCGCCGCGCTCCTGCGCCTGCGCGAGCTGGTCGGCCTGCGCCTTCTCGAGCTCGGCGCGCTTGACCTCGAACACCTTGAGGTTGCTCTCGGTCGCGCGCTTGGCCTTGCCCTGCGGGATCAGGAAGTTGCGGGCATAGCCGTCCTTGACCTTGACCACGTCGCCCAGGCCGCCGAGGTTGGGCACTTTTTCCATCAGTATGACTTGCATGTGCGGCTCCTTAGTGCAGGTCGGTGTAGGGCAGGAGCGCGAGGAAACGCGCGCGCTTGATCGCAACCGACAGCTGGCGCTGGAAGCCCGAGGTCGTCCCGGTGATGCGCGCCGGGATGATCTTGCCGTTCTCGTTGACGAAATCCTTCAGCACGTCGACTTCCTTGTAGTCGACCCATTCCGCCTTCTCGGCGGTGAAGCGGCAGAACTTGCGGCGCCGGAACAGCGCCTTCTGCCCGCGGTCCTTCTTGTCCTTGCCCTTTCCCTTGCCCTTAGCCTTGCCACGTCCGAAAGCCATTTAAAGTGCTCCTTCCATGAATTCGATATTGGTTACGTGCAGCACGATCTTCGCGCTGCGCTGGCTCTTTGCCGCGAGGAAGCCCTGTGCCTTGAGCGCGCTGCCCAGACCGGCCGTTGCCACCTGCCGGGCCACCTTGTCGAACGCCAGGGCGGCGACTTCCGCCTGCACCTTGCGCTCGGCGCCGGCCTCGAGCTTCGAGGACTCATGCCGAATCCGGAAATCGACTGCCGGCATTCCGGCCGGGGTGTAGCGCAGTGCGCCGAGTTCCACGAGTGTCCCGCTCAGGATGACCTGGTTGGCTTCGCCCAAGGGCCGCTTAAGCTTCCGCCCGCGGTGCTTCGGCCTGCGCCGCCGGTGCAGGTGCGGACGCTTCGCCCGCCGGCTTCTCGCCGCGCTGCTCGCCCATCAATGAACGCGACTTCTCTTCCTTCATCATCGGCGAAGGCGTCGTGTGCGCGCGGTCCATCTTGACTACCAGGTGACGCAGCACCGCGTCGTTGAACTTGAAGGCGTGCTCGAGTTCGGTGAGCGTCTCGCCATCGCACTCGATGTTCATGAGCACGTAGTGCGCCTTGTGCATCTTGGCGATCGGGTAGGTCATCTGGCGGCGGCCCCAGTCTTCGAGGCGGTGCACCACGCCGTTGCGCGTGGCGACCAGTGCCTTGTAGCGCTCGACCATGCCGGGGACCTGCTCGCTCTGGTCCGGATGGACAATGAAAACCACTTCGTAATGCCGCATGCATTTCTCCTTAAGGGCGAATGAAAACTGCGGCCCCCCGCCATGCATTAGCGGTGGGGCAAGGAGCGGCCTGAACTGCGAATGGCCGCGGAAAGCTTTGAATTATATCCCGAAAACGGGATTCGGCTCAAGCCGGGCCGGTTTTGCCCGCGGCAAAGGCAGTCAGGTTGTCGAAAGCCGCCCCGAAGTAAAGCTCGTAACCGTCCTTTTCCACATAGCCCAGGTGCGGCGTGCAGATGGCATTGCCCAGGCCAAGCAGCGGATGGGTGGCGCCCAGCACGGGCTCTTCTTCATAGACATCGACCGCGCCGTAGCCCGGCCGGCCGGCGGCCAGAGCCGCCTCCAGTGTTCCGGGCGCGACCAGTTCCGCCCGGCTGGTGTTTACGAATACGGATTGCGGCTTCATGCGCTCCAGGTCATGCGAAGTCACGAGGCCTCTGGTCTCCGGTGTCAGGCGCACGTGAATCGAGAGGACGTCGCTGGACGCGAAGAATGCCTCGCGATCGGAAATCGTGTCGAACCCGGCAGCCTTCGCCCGTTCGGCGCTGCCTTCGCGGCCAAACACCTGCACTTTCATGCCGAAAGCCTTGCCGTAACCGGCCACGACTGCGCCGATGCGGCCGAATCCGTAGATGCCCAGCATGCGCCCGCGCAGGCCCATGCCCACGGTCTGCTGCCATCCGCCTTTCTTCAGGTTCTCGATCTCCTGCGGGATTCGGCGCATCGAGGCGAGGACGAGGCCCCACGTCAGTTCCGCGGTCGCGTAGGGAGAGCCGGACCCTTCGAGAATCGCGATCCCGCGCATCTTGCACGCCGCCAGGTCGATATGGGGGCCGGCCTTGCCGGTCTGGCTGAGCGCGCGCAGGTTCGGCAGCCTGGCAAGCAGCGAGGCCGTAAAGCGAGTGCGCTCGCGGATCAGCACGAGCCCCTCGAAGGGTTTCAGCCGTTCCGCCAGCGCATCCTCGTCCTTGAGCGTGTCGCGGAACACGGTCACCTCGTGGCCGGCCAGTTTCTTCCACGCGTCAAGCGTTCGACAGGCGTCCTGGTAATCGTCGAGGATGGCAATCTTCATTTCTTCTTTCCTTTCGATTGTCTGCGGCGCACCGACTCGAACAGCACGATGCCCGCAGCGACCGAAACGTTGAGGCTCTCGACCACGCCCTGCATCGGGATGCGGACGAGGAAATCGCAGTGCTCACGCGTAAGGCGGCGCATGCCCTCGCCCTCCGCGCCGAGCACCCAGGCGACAGCTTCCGGGAAGTCGGCCGTGAACAAGTCGTCCTTGGCGTCTTCGTCGGTCCCGACGATCCATATATTGCGTTCCTTCAGTTCGCGCAGCGTGCGGGCAAGGTTCGTGACCGGGAAATAGGGCACCGTCTCCGCCGCCCCGCTGGCCACTTTGGCCGCCGTCGCGTTCAGCCCGACCGCGCGATCCTTTGGGGCCACGACAGCGCTTACGCCGGCCGCGTCCGCGACGCGCAGGCACGCGCCGAGGTTATGCGGGTCCTGGATGCCGTCGAGCACCAGCAGCAAGGGCGGGCCGGTGACTGCGTCGAGCGTATCGTCCAGGCTGTTGCCGTGCCTGACTTCCTTTGCCAGAACCACCACCCCCTGGTGTCGGCCATGCCCCGCGAGGCCGTCGAGGCGCTCGTTGTTCGCCGCCATCACGCGCACCTGCTTTTGCTCGGCGAGCTTGAGCAGGTCGCGCATGCGGCCGTCGGACCGCTCGGAACCGGCATGCAGCTCGAGGATGGATTCCGGCCTCTGGCGCAGCAGGACGGTGACCGCATGGAACCCGAACACGATTCGCGACGGGCTCA
>CANKMT010000021.1 GCA_947482825.1 Betaproteobacteria bacterium
CCTGACCAATACCTTCGACAAGTCCACGCTGCATCCGCCCTATCGCGTCGCCTTACGAACCGTTGTAGCAGATTCGCCGCGGAATGTCCAGCTTTGCAAACTACGGTCCTGTCACAACACGAGAATTTGCTCAGGGCGCGTTCACCCTGCGGGTTCCGGCAGCCCCGGTTTAGGACCTTGGGTCGCGCACGAAGCCGAAACGGCCTTCGACGTCCTCGCCCGCCAGGCGGCCTACTCGAATCCTCGACGACCCGAGTGCCAGTTCCCCTGCCTCCGCCTGGTCAGCCACTGCCGCCAGATCGCGGTCATCGAGGAGCCCAAACCGGCCCGGCGCACCTAGCAACAGCGACCCTTCTTCATCCAGCCAAGCCCCTTTTATCCCATCGACCTGCTCCCCGCATTGGTCCGACACCGTGCCACCGTCGATCCGGAACACGAACGGCGCATACGCAAGCCGGACGAATACACGTTGCGGGCCATTTTGGAAGAACCATCGTCCGCGGTCGTCGGCGGCATAGTTGCGTGCAATGAATTCCCGGAAAGCGACGTTTTTGACCGGCCCGTAAACCGGATCCCGGTCCGGCGATTCCGTGCGTATTCGCCAGTTTCCGCGCCGATCGAGCCGGAGCCATCCGTAAACGTCCGGCACGTCCGGCCATTTGTGCATTGCGCGAATCACGGCGTCGTCCATGCGGCCCTGCAGCGTTGCGCACCCCCTCAGGAGGGTGAAACACCGCCACTCACGATGGGTTGCGGCAGAGCTATGCCGAAACCTTGCGCGTATCCGACCGACATTTTCGCCAGCTCCGCCACGATCGCTTCTTGCTCAACGCACTCGGCAATGATCCCGATGCCGGCAACCGCGCACACGCGGACGATCGCCTTCATCTTCAGCTGGGCCACCGAACTATCGGCAATCTTGCGCACCACGGCGCCATCGACTTTGAGGTAGTCGGGTTGCAGTTCCTTAAGCGCGGAAAACGAAACCGAGCGGCGGGCAAAGCCGTCGATGATGACCTTGCAGCCGATCGACCGCACCTCGTTCGAGAAGGTGGCGGCCGGCCGCGCTCGCTGCAGCGTGTCGGTTTCGTCGATTTCCATGCAGAGCCTCGCCGGTTCCACGCCAGACCGGGAAAGTGCGCGCGAGGTGAAATCGACAAGCCTCGAGTCATCGAGCGACTGACTGGAAACGTTCACCGAGTAAGTCTGGATCCGGCCCGGCCTCTCGGCAGCAATCCATTCGATCGTCTTGCCCACGACCCAGCAATCCAGCTCCGTCATCATGCGGTAACGCTCGAACACCGGCAGGAAGTCACCCGGGGGCAACAGCGACTCCTCCTCCTCGCGAAGGCGGACGAGGACTTCCGCCATCGGATACTTCCTCGGACCCGGACTCAACGCCAGGATGGGCTGGCAGTAGAGGCGCAGTTCGTCCTGAGCCAGCACACGACGCAAGCTTGCGAGCGGGTCGTCCCACCCTGAAAGTCCCGGATCGGCTTCGCTTACTTGTGGGGATGGCGGGACCTCTTGACCTGGCATTCTCTGAACTGGTTCGATGTGGATGAAATGCTGGACCCAGTTTACCGCCACATCGGCGCGCTTTGCACTTACGATTGCGGAATCGAGAACGCTATCTGCACAATTGATCGATTCGAAGCGGCGAACAGGGGGACTACGCAATGGCCCGGGATGATTTCACCTGCTCTCACCCGCTCAGGGTGCGCTGGTCGGAAGTGGACATGCAGAAAATCGTTTTCAATGGCAACTACCTCAACTACTTCGACGTGGCAGTCGCGGAATACTGGCGTGCAATCGGCATTCCTTATCCGCAGGGCTACGTCGATCGCTATTCGAACGACGTGTACCTGCGCAAGGCCACGGTGGACTACCTTGGATCCGCGCGCTACGACGAAATGCTCGACGTGCTGGTCCGTGTGGCCAGGTTGGGACGAACAAGCATGACGTTTGCTTTCGAGATCTGGTGCGTAGCGCCTGTTCCTTCGGGAAAGCCCTTGGTGACAGCCGAGTTCGTCTATGTAAATGCCGACCCGGAAACGATGACGCCCGCGCCCCTGCCTGAGGCATTGCGCGAACTCATCAACAAGTACGAAAGGCTTGCTCCGGCATGAGCCTACCGACGCTGTATTGGGAAAACTTCAAGGCCGGCGAAGTTCACGAAATAGGCCGCCATACGTTCACCGCCGATGAAATTGAAAAGCCTGCCGGGCGTCGGCCTGATGCTGGGGAATTTTCGAACGCCGTTCCGGCCAGTGACAACCGGATCGAGTCCACGAGAGGCCGCTAGCGCAGGTTCTTGAGGTTCATCGCGACCTTCGAGAGCTGGGTGCCGAACGCAGCGCATTCGGGTTTGCCCTCGAGCCAGGTCAGCGCAGCAATGACCTTGGCACCCACCTTGGGAGAAGGCAACTCCTCGACGCCTGCAAAATAAGCGGCCAGGTCGGCAAGGCCTGCGGATTGCGCGGATTCGCGGATCTCAGCCAGCTTGGCCACGATCGCTGCATGATTCATGTTTGTAGGCCAGCGCAACGTTTCGTATTCGTTACTCAACCGCGCTCCCGTTGCTCAAGGTGCCTTAGGCATGCGCAAGGATACCATCACAGCTTGTGCGAATATCCTGCGCCCGGGCCGCTCAATGCCAGCCCTCGATTCCGGAAAGACTGGTCATGATCCGGGCGATGCCGTACGCGGCCCAGATGCGCACTCGGACCGACCATCCGAGTTGCTTCCAGGCCTGCGGGGGAACCTGTTGCGAGATCTCGATCGCTTCGTAGAGGCTCGCCCTCAGCGAAGACGCGAACCGGCCGTCGCTTACGAACACGTTGGCTTCCTGCGCCAACACGAGGCTGAACGGGTCGATGTTCGACGACCCGACGATCGCCACAACCCCATCGAAGACCGCGACCTTGGCATGCAGCTCGCTGCGCGTGTATTCGTGGATCTCGATGCCCGCCTCAAGGAACGCGCCGAACAGCGCACGCGAAGCGTACTGCATTACAGGCTGGTCGGTCAGTCCCTGGACGACCAGCACGACTCGCACGCCACGCCGGGCGGCGTCGATGAGCGCGCGCCGGAAGCGCCGGCCCGGAAGGAAATAGGCCACGGCAATCAGCACTTCGCCCCTGGCACCTGCGATTAGTTCCAGATACCCCTGCTCGATGTCGCTCCGGTGCCGGATGTTGTCGCGCACAAGAAGCAAGGCGCTCTGCGTTCCGCGCACATCCGGGTCCGTATGGGCCGGGCGCGCCACCCGCAGGCGGCGGCGAGTTTTGAGCCAGTCGAGCCGCGCCCAGAGCTTCGCCGCCTCGAACCAGACATCTTGGACAAGGGGTCCTTCAATTTTCACGGCGTAGTCGAAACGCGGGGGCATCGGCCCTTCCGGTGGGTAATCGTCGATCACGTTGATGCCGCCGACGAACGCCACTCTGCCGTCGACTACCGCCAGCTTTCGGTGCATGCGGCGCAGCCGGTTCCGCCGAAGCGTCAGGGGGCTGATCTTCGGCCGGAACACCAGAAGCTGCGCCCCCGCCTGCTCTAGCATGAATGCAAATCGGGGGGCAAAGTCGCGCGCACCGAATCCGTCCACGATCACGTGTACCGCCACGCCTCTGGCCGCGGCGCGCGCAAGCACATCGCAGATAATGCTGCCGGTCGCGTCGTCGGCAAAGATATAGGTTTCGAAGAAAATCTCGCGCGTGGCGAGATCGAGGGTCTCGACGAGCGCGGGAAAAAATTGCTCGCCGTTCTTCAGGAGGGCGAGCTGGTTGCCGCGTATGAATTTCAGGGCCATGGGTCAGGCCGGCGCGACGCACGGCACGTTAGGGTTGCGTGCGGTCACTCGAAGCGCCCCTCATGCAATCACGAGCTCTGCGCTCACCGCAAGGTGGTCCGAAAGCAGGCTCCAGGGCGGCCCCCGGTGGGCTTGCGCATTGATCACGCGGAATCCGCGCACGTAGATCCTGTCCAAGCGCAGCACAGGAATGATGCTCGGAAAGGTTCGCGCCGGACGGCCGTGATGCATTACGGAGACCTCGGTCAGGTTCAGGCGCTGCGCCATGCCACGGCAAGCCGATTGCCGCCAGTCGTTGAAATCGCCGGCCACGATCATCGGCGCCGTGCCCGCACCCGCCAGGTGCGTCCCAAGCGCATCGAGCTGCCTGCGGCGTCCTTTCTCATGTAGCGAAAGGTGGGCGCACGCGCAATCGAGCGGCTCATCGAACCAGGGCACCGCGATCCGGCAGTGCAGGAGGCCGCGCTTTTCGAATCGATGGTTCGACACGTCGTGATTGTCGGAAGACAGGATCGGGAAGCGCGACAGGATTGCGTTGCCGTGGTGGCCATGTTCATAGACTGCGTTGCGGCCATAGGCATGCTGCCACTCTTCGCCCGCGAGGAACTCGTGCTGGCCGCCCTGCGGCCAGGCGCCGAAGCGAAGCGCGTTGCGCTCGTTCAGCCCCTGCACCTCCTGGAGGAACACGAGATCGGCGTCGATCTTCTTCAGGCCGTCGCGCAGCTCGTGGATCACCATGCGCCGGTTGAAGAGCGAAAGGCCCTTGTGGATGTTGAGAGTCACCACACGCATCGAACGCGCAAGCGCTCGCGCCGTCGCGGCGGACGCGGTCATCTGAGGTCCAGCACGAACCGCCGCTCCAGCAGGTCGGCGTCATCGAAGTGTCGGCGCCCCACGAAGGCGGTCGCGTGCCGGCCCCATTGCCTCATCGCTCCGGCGTTCTCGATACCCATCGGCCAGAACAGGAAGCGCTCCTTCCTTTGCGTCCCGGCGATGATCCCGTCAGGACCGAATACGCTCCGGCTGTCGCCTAGCATCCGGCGCAGGGATCGCAATTCGTCGTAGGGGCGCAGATCGTAGCGCGCGAGGCTGTCGTCCCTGTCCCGGTAGACCCGTTCCACGTAGTGGGTTCCAGAGGCGATACGCACGACGAGGCGGTCCGAAACTTCAATGGCGCGCAGCTTTTGCGGGATGAGTGCCCATTCCGGCTCGCCGTCCGGCGCCGGCCTCGGCACCGCGCGCGGCGTGGGAAAAAACATGTGGTAGCAACCGCAAGGATGGATCGTATCGTATACAACGGGCGTGCCGTCAGGCGCCAGCGTGACGCGAAACACCACGCCATCGAGCGCACCGGAAAGCAGGTCGCTCGGCGACGCTGGCGGCCTCTCCGAAAACCAGATGGTATAGACGAGCTGCAGCAGATTCCTGCCTTGGTATCTCGTATGAGAGGCGTGCCGATAGACCGCCGGATCCGCAGCGTCGACTTCGGGAGTGCCCCCCCAACGCCAGCGCACGGCTCCCGGGCGGTCGAAATCGCCCGTTGTCTCGATCTCGAAGCTGGGCGCATAAAGGGCAAAAAGCGTTTCGAGCTCCTCCTCGGTCGGCACCGGTATCCTGAGCGGGTTGTCCGCAGCTCGCTCGAGGATGTCGCGCACCCTTTCGCGCCCCACGCGCGGCCTTGCGGAAGGCGAAAAACGCACCACTGTTCCCTTCGAAGTCGCTTCGAGATCGCGCGCAAAAGCCGATTCGGTCTCACCGGCCAGCTTTCGGACCCCGATCGAGAATGCAATCTTCGACAATTCATACAGGCCGAGCACCCGAAAGGCCGTGACGTAGTCGTCCGGGACCGACACGCGCTCGAGCAACGCTTCTCCAGACTTGCTCGCATCCAGGTCGAACGCGAGCATGCGTAACCCACATTCGCGGGTTTGCTCGATCGATGTCGCGACATCGGGCTCCCCCAGGCCTTGCCATGCCGCCTTCAGGCTAACGCGCGGAAGATTGGCGATCTCATGCTTACGTCCTTCAATGTCCAGGTCGACAAGTCTCTCGGCGAACGCCAGCAAGGCCGACTCCTGCAATCGTGCGGTATCACGCAATGAAGCGGTAAACCGATCGACGCGCATGTACGGGAACCCCTTGACTCGCGCGGCCTGGGCATCGCGAACGCCCGCGGCGTCGACCGCGGCGTCGAGAGCCCGATACCAGGCAACGCACTCCTGCACTGTCGAGTCGTCCGATTCGCGGCCGGCCGCAACCGGGTCGAACGTCGCGCAACCTCCCGCTGCGGCGAGGCATGCGACCAACGCGAGCTGCGCAACGGCCTTCAAAACGCCTGCGCCAGACACGGCGTGGACGCGGTCCCTCATTTGAACTTCGATTCCTTTGCGCGCCGCACGAACTCGCGCCTTTCGATTTCGCGCACCATGCCCGTGAACTGGTCCTCGATCTGCATGCGCATCACCAGTTCGCCGATGAGCGGCGGCAGTGAAACATCGGGGATGATCGAGCCCTCCCAGCGCAGGACCATGCCGGGGCCCGCTGGATCGGGTTCGACCTGGTAGCCCCCTTCGAAATACCTAAGGTTGCCTGAAATGGCACGCACCTGGATCGACGCCGGGGGGCGCTCGAGGGCTTCGAGCGTCACGTCGATCGGGAATGTGAACATCAGAAACCTCGCTTCGCCGGACTGCTCGATGACGACCGTCTTTCCCTGCCTGCTGATGACCTTGCTCTTTCGCAGCCCGGGAACGAAATCGGGCAACCGTTCGTAATCTGTCAGGGTGGACCAGATGACCGAGAGGTGCGCATCGACAATCGCGTAGGCACGAACTTCGATGAACTCGCCCTTGCGTATCGCTTCGACCCTTGCGTCCCCGGCGGCTTGCAACCCGGAGACACCGAAAATCAACAGCCAGCCAGCGAGGCGAAGGAGGCGCATCACACGCCGAGTTTAGCCAATCTCACCGCCGTTGAGCCGACTTTCGGCCACCATCGAAATCGCCTCACGATTGGTCCATGAGAAACACTTTTCCACCGCCTCTCGCCAGGGCAGCCACACCCAGTCAGTGTGTTCTTCCGGCGCCAGCCGCACCGACTCCGTTCCGGCGACCTCGAGGCTGAACATGTGCTCGTCATTGTGCGTGGTGCCCGGCGCGAATCGATGCCGCCACTGCGGGAAAATCTCGAAAGTCCGCATCACGTTCCAGCGCACGAACCGCTCAGGCCCGGCCCGGATCCCGGTTTCCTCGAATACTTCGCGGCGCGCGGTGTCTTCGAGAGGCTCGTCCCAGCGGTCGACCGATCCGGTGACGGACTGCCAGTAGCCGGGGCGCGCCGCGCGCTCGATCAGCAGGATCTCCAACGCCGGTGTGTGAATCACCACCAACACCGAGACCGGGATCTTGGCCCCGTTCAACCAGACTTTTCCCGGTAGAGCACCGGGAGAGCGAGTTTGCCTGCAGGGTCGACGAAGACTGCAAAGAAAGGCCTCTCCCGGTCGCGCCAGTACTCGGCCGCCGAGGTCAGGATATCGACGAGGATGCCAAAGTCGTCACCCGCCGCGGCCCCGGAAAACAGGAGCACCCGCGGGGAGTCCTCGCGCCATGACAAGTCCGTCAGGCTGTCCTCCAGCGCATCCCAGTTGCCGCCGAACCACTCGGGGAAACCGAGCGAACGTGCGACGGCGGTCAGAATCACATCTTTGCCTTTGCCGAGAGCAATCGCGACCATGTCGACACCGCCGTCGGCCAGTGCGTCGCGGATGTCGCGATCGTGCGCGACCCGGTAGGCCCCGGAGCGTTCCGGGTCGGTCAATCGGGCGCGCAGCTTGCTATTGGCCGTCATTCGAGGATCCGGCGGAAAGTGCGATAGTGATCGTCGGTGTAGAAGTACTCACCAGGCTTGCCGGCGATGATCCGCCTGGCGCCGCGATCCCGGCTCCCCGGCGTGCGCACGGTGAATTCGCGATAGTACCCTCGGCGCTCAGGCGGCAGGCGGCCTTCGCGATTGCCGAACGTAGTCCCGTCTTTCTCGTAAGGGAAAGGGCCGCCGGACTTGATCAGCGCCAGTGTGGCGCGCGCCTCACTGGGCAGATCGGCCGTGCGAATCCCCTCGCCGGCAGAAAACGCCGCCGCCCCGGCTGCGAAGCACAGCGCGAAAGCGAGAGCGAGGAGCTGCTTCACGCTTTGGGCTTGTCCCTCAGGCGCAGGCCGAGTTCGCGAAGCTGCTTTTCGTCGACCGGGCTTGGCGCATGCGTAAGCAGGCACTGCGCGCGTTGGGTTTTCGGGAAGGCGATGACGTCACGGATCGACTCGGCGCCTGTCATCATCGCCACGATCCTGTCCAGGCCGAACGCGATTCCGCCGTGCGGCGGCGCGCCGAACTGAAGGTTCTCGAGAAGGAAGCCGAACTTGGCACTGGCTTCCTCATCCGAAATCCCCAGGGCTATGAATACCTTGGCCTGCACATCGGCCCGGTGGATACGCACCGACCCGCCACCGATCTCGGAACCGTTCAGCACCATGTCGTAGCCCTTCGAGATTGCATTGCCGGGATCCGAAGCGAGAAGGTCTTCATGACCGTCCTTGGGCGCCGTGAACGGGTGATGCATCGCCGACCAGCGCTTGCCCTCGTCGTCGTACTCGAACATCGGGAAGTCGACGACCCACAACGGGCGCCAGCCTTTTCCCGCATAGCCCTTTTCGTGGCCAACCCGCACGCGCAGCGCCCCGAGCGCATCGTTGACGATCTTCGCCTTGTCCGCGCCGAAGAAGATGACATCGCCGTTTTCAGCCCTGGTGCGCTCGAGCACTTGTGCCAGGGTTTCCGCCGGCAGGAATTTCACGATCGGCGACTGAAGGCCTTCGGGCAGCTTCGACTTGTCATTGACCTTGATATACGCCAGCCCCTTGGCGCCGTAGATCGACACGAATTGCGTGTAGTCGTCGATCTCCTTGCGTGAAAGCTCCGCCCCCGGCACGCGAAGCGCGGCCACCCGCCCTCCAGGCATTTCCGCCGCCCCGCGGAACACCTTGAACTCGACCGACTTCATCAGGTCCGTAAGGTCGGTGAGCTCGAGCGGGACGCGCAGGTCGGGCTTGTCCGATCCGTAGCGTCCCATCGCCTCGGCCCAGGTCATGCGCGGGAACGGGTCGGGCAGGTCGATGTCGAGCGTTTCCTTGAACATCGCGCGGATCATCTTTTCCATCATCGCGCGGATCTCGTCCTCGGAGAGAAACGAAGTTTCTATGTCGATCTGGGTGAATTCCGGCTGGCGATCGGCGCGCAGGTCTTCGTCGCGAAAGCACCGCACGATCTGGTAGTAGCGATCGAATCCCGCCACCATCAGGAGCTGCTTGAAGATCTGCGGCGACTGCGGAAGCGCGAAGAACTCGCCCGGGTGCACTCGGGACGGCACCAGGTAATCCCGGGCGCCTTCGGGCGTCGAGCGCGTCAGCATCGGGGTCTCGATGTCTATAAACCCGAGCGCATCCAGCGCTTTCCTGACCGCCATCGTCACCTTGTAGCGCAGGCGCAGGTTCTTCTGCATCTGCTCGCGGCGCAGGTCGAGGACCCTGTACTGCAGGCGCACGCTTTCGGACAGGTTATCGTCGTCCAGCTGAAACGGCGGTGTGAGCGACGGGTTCAGGATCTCGACTTCGTGCGCGAGCACCTCTATCTCGCCCGAGCGCAGCGCGGGATTGGTCGTTCCTTCGGGGCGCCGGCGCACCTTGCCCTTGACCCGCAAGACGAACTCATTGCGCGCGCGATCGGCCGTGGCGAACGCTTCGGCGCGATCCGGGTCGCAGACCACCTGGGCGAGACCCTCTCGGTCGCGCAGGTCGATGAAGATCACGCCGCCATGATCGCGGCGGCGATGGGCCCATCCGGCGAGGGTGACGATTTGGTCGAGGTTGGCGGCGGAAAGGTCCCCGCAGTAGTGGGTTCGCATTGGGTCAGGCCCTGCCGTTGAGGTCGTCGCGCCGGGTCGAGCCGTTGCGAGCGTTCCTGGGATTCTGCATCGGTGCCACGGTACCCATCGAAATGATGTACTTGAGCGCCTCATCCACGCTCATGTCGAGCTCGATGACGTCGGCGCGCTTGAGCATGACGAAATAGCCGCCGGTCGGATTGGGCGTGGTCGGCACATACACTGAAACGTAGTCCCCCTCGAGATGCCGGGTGACATCGCCGCCGGGTGTACCGGTCAGGAAGGCGATCGTCCACATGCCCTCGTGCGGCCAACGCACCAGCAATGCCTTGCGGAACGCCTGCCCGCCGGACGAAAACAGGGTGTCCGAGACCTGCTTGACGCTTGAATAGATCGAGTTCACGACCGGGATCCGGTGCAGGATCTCGTGCCAGAAATGCACCAGGCGCGCGCCGATGAAGTTGGCGGCCGCCACTCCGGTCACGAGTACGATCGCCAGGGTCAGCAGTACGCCCAGGCCCGGCACGTGCATGCCCAGCCATCTCTCGGTGCGCAATTCTGAGGGGAGCAGGAGCAGGACCTGGTCGAGCGTGGTCACGACGAGGTTCAGCACCCACAGAGTGATCACCAGCGGGATCCAGATCAGCAGGCCGGTAATCAGGTATTTCTTCAAAGCGTCGCCAGGATTGAATTGGTGGTGGCCGGCTCAGGCCACAGGCAGCCGCGCCCCGGAACGGGCGTGCACTGCCGGCTGCGTCAGCCCGAAGTACCCGCCGGCACGGTCTTGGCGGTGGCGGTGCCCTTGTCGACCGTTGCGTCCGCCGCCTTGGTGCCCGATGACTCGGCCGGCTTGTCGGCCGGCTTGTCGGCCGCATTGTCCTCGGACTTTGCGGCAGGCTTGGACCCACCGCCCTTGAAGTCGGTCGCGTACCAGCCGCTGCCCTTCAGCTGGAACCCGGCTGCGGACAACAACTTCTTGAAGGTTTCCTTGCCGCAGGACGGGCAGGCCGTCAGCAGCGGGTCGGAATGCTTTTGCAGGAACTCGTCCTGAAAGTCGCATTCCGAGCAACGGTATTCGTAGATCGGCATCGTTCTGCCCCAAAACTCGCAAAGATTTGGATTATACCCCGCGGCACTTCCTAGGACCCTGATTTAGGGGCGAAAAGTCCAATTGCAAGGAGTGCCGCGCACTGCTCCTGCGATTCCCGATGCTTGCCTTGCGCCTAGTACGACCCTGGATGCGAAGGGGTCAGGGACTCCAGGAAGGCGACAAGATCGTCTTCTTCGGCGGCGGAAAGTTTCAGGGGTCTCAGGATCTTTTCGCCGTCGGCGTGCAAGCGATCCTCATTCAGGTTCGAATAGTGGCGCACGACATCACGCAGCGTCGCCAGATGGCCGTTGTGCATGTAGGGCGCCGTCTTCGCAACGTTGCGCAGGCTGGGGACCCTGAACTCCCCCCAGTTACGGTGCTCGAGCCTCACATGCCGTGTGCCCGCGGCCGAACTGCGCGCCGGATCGTCGCTGTATTTGCCCAACAGGTTGGCGCGACTTTCCAGCAATTTCTGGATGCCGCCGTAACGGCCCGGATCGACCTGCCCAGGTGCGACGAAATAAGGAATGCCGATGTCACCGAACTCGCCGTTGGTGAAATTCGGGCCGAAATGGCAGGTCGAGCAATTGCCTTTGCCGACAAAGATCTTCAGCCCGCGTTGCGCGGCTGCCGGGTAGCGCATTGCGGCTTGCGAATCGCCGCGTTCGACGGCATCGCGAAAGTCGTCGAACGGGGTGCGCCCGCTTTCCAAGGTCTCCTGGAAAGCGGCTAGCGCCTTGCCTACGTTCAGCGTTACCTCGTCGTCGCCAGACGGGGGAACGCCGAAAGCCTTCCGGTACCCGGCGACAAGTTCCGGGTCGCTGCGAACGAGGGCACCCACGTGCGTAGTGCTCGCCGCCATCTCCCGCCGGTCGACGATCGGGCGCAGGCTCTGCGCCCACAGGCTGTCAGCCGCGCCGTCCCAGCCGAACCAGCGGTTGAGCCGGACATCGAGCAGCCCCGGCGTATTGCGATCAAGCAGGACGAATCCCTCGCCGCGTGCCTTGCCGTCGGTGAAGTCCAACTCCGGAAGGTGGCACGTGGCGCAGGAGGACCCGCCATTGCCCGACAGCCGCTTTTCGAAGAACAGGACCTTGCCGAACGCGATGGCCTCCGGCAGCCCCGAAACGCGGTTGCTCGGGTCGCGCTGCGCGGCGACCGGCCACGGGCCATGCTGCAGGATCCGGGCGATTTCAGGCCCGCTGAATCGCGCGTGAAATGTCAGTAAGTTTCCCGGAGAGTCAACAAGGGAGCTGGGGTTGGCAAAAATAATGTCAGTAGCCGGGACCGCCAGGAGGAGCGCGGCGGCCAGTGCCGCCAACCTGCCGGAGCGGCTCACTCGAGCACAAGCGGGTGCGTCAGCCGATCGGTCCGGCCGCCCGAACGCACGTCGAAAATGAATTCCCATCGCCCGGGCATATGAAACATCAAGCCCTCGGCCCGATAGCGGCCGCCGGGGGCCGCGACGACCTCGGCTTTGTAGTTCATGCCGTGCCGGTGCTCGGGCATGTGCGCATCAACACGCACGCTCTCCGGAGGCTGGGCGCCTGCCTTGGGACACACCGCGAGTTCCACCGAGAAATGCTTGCCGACCGCGACGCGCTCCGGCTGTGTGCGAAAACCCACCGAATAGCGCGCCGACTCAACCTGCTTTCCGCCGGGAAATACCGCAATGCACGCCTGCGCCGCGACCATAGACGGCGCGAGGAGGATCGCCGCGAGCGCGCAACCCACCTTCACTTCTTTTTCTGCATCGGCCCGCCGAACACCGCTTCCCCGTTGCGGTAGGCGATGCGTTCAGCGACCTCCGGCGGCAGGTCTTTCATCCAGGCCCGCGACCAATTGGCGTGCTCGACCACGTAAGGCCAGCGCTCGGGCGTATAGCTGTCGGTGCCGACCATGAAGCGGTCCGGGAACTCGAGAAACACGGCGCGCCACTCGGGACCGATCTTGCCACCCGACCCGTGGTCGGTGCGGAAGGCGAGATCGCACCACAGGTTCTTGTGCTTCTTCAGCATCTCGCGCAACCGGTCGGGCTGGTCGAAACCGGAATGCGCCCAGAGAATGCGGGCCTCGGGCCACTGCTTGAACAGGCGCTCTATCGCATCGGCATCCGAATGGGCATGGAGCAGCAGCTTGTATTGCCTTGCCAGCTGCACCATCCGTCGGGGCACGGGCAATTCGGCGTCGGCGCCAAAAAGGTGGAACTCGCCAATCGCGACATAAGTGTGCCTGGCGAGGCGCTGCTCCATGTAAGTGATGACGCTGTCATCGCGGAACCAACTCGAGATCTCGCCGCGGGTGCGATAGGGACGCAGCGAAGGCAGGATCAGGTCGGGGGCTTCGGCAAAGAGCTTCTGGTTGCCGTCGTCGTTGGAACTCGAAACGAGGGCCCGTCGAAGGCCCGCCTTGCGCAAGAGCGCGATGGCGTCCTTTGGCGGGACTGTCTCCCACGCGTCATGGCTGTAGTGCAGGTGGGCATCGAAGATCTGCAGCTCAGCGGCACTTGCCGCTGTCGCCGCGCCAAGCGCGAAAAGCAGTCCGGCGAGGATCGTCTTCATGCTTAGAACGGGATGTCGTCTTCCATGTCATCGAACTTTCCAGCCGGCTTCTTGGCTGGCGCCGGCCGCCCCTCGGGCGCCGGACCGCCCCGGGATTCGGCCGACTCGCCGCGATCGCCGCCCCGGCCGCCGCCCTCTCCCATCCCTTGCCGGCCGCCGAGCATCTGCATCGTGTCGCAGACGATTTCGGTCGTGTACTTGTCCTGGCCCTCCTTGTCCTGCCACTTGCGAGTGCGCAGGCGCCCCTCAACGTACACCTGCGATCCCTTCTTCAGGTACTCGCCGGCGATCTCGGCCAGCCGGTTGAAGAACACCACCCGATGCCATTCGGTAGCCTCCTTCTTCTCGCCGCTGGTCTTGTCCTTCCAGCTATCGGTGGTCGCGATGCTCACGTTCGTGACCGCGCCGCCTTCGGGCATGTAACGGGTCTCGGGATCGCGCCCGAGGTTGCCCACCAGAATTACCTTGTTGATCGATGCCATGTTCCGTCTCCCGTGTTGTCCTTCGTGTTCGCGCGCCATCCCGCGCGGCCGGACCTGCGTGTGCGCTAAGCGCTATGCGTCTCCACAGTCAACGAGCGACTTCTCTCGGCGTTGACCGGCCGCATCCCCGCCACAAGGCCCAGCCAGACCATCATCAGGGCGGCCCCGAGCGCATAAACGGCGGCCCCGCCGAAGTGTTTCGCCAGCCAGCCGCCGGCCAGCCCGCCGGCGAACAATCCCATGGTTTGCGTCGTGTTGTAAACGCCGATTGCACTGCCTCGCGCGCGTTGGGGCGCGATACGCGACACCAGCGAAGGCAGCATCGCTTCGAGCACGTTGAAAGCGACGAAGAAAAGCAGCAGCAAGGCAATCAGGGAGACCAACCCGTGCGCGAACACAAGGCCGGCCTGCACCACGAACATCAGCGCCACGGCGCCGGCCATGACCGGCCGCGGGCGGTTGCGGCGGTCGGCGAACAGGATCGGCGGCACCATCAACGCAAACGAAGCCAGGACGACCGGGAGATACGCCTTCCAGTGAGAAGCGAGCGGCAGGCCGGCTTCGACCAGCGCCGTCGGCACGACCACGAACATCGCCATCTGCACCATGTGCAGCGAAAAGATGCCGAAATTGAGCCGGGCGAGTTCGGTGTTCGCGAGCACGTTCATCAAGGACGGCGCGGGGCCCTGGTCCTTCACCTCGGCCTTCGGAACATCGGGAATCGCGCCATACACCACGACAAGGCCGCCAAGCGCCAGCACACCCGTCAGAACGAAAAGGCCATCCATGCCGATCAACTCGTACAGCACCGGCGCCACGACCAGCGACAGCGCGAAAGTGAAGCCGATCATCGCGCCGATCATCCCCATGGTCTTGGTGCGGTGCTCTTCGCGCGTCAGGTCGGCCGCCAGCGCAACCACGACGGAGGAAATCGCCCCGGCGCCCTGAAGAGCGCGGCCCGCAATCGCCATGTGGATGTCGGTGGCCGTCGCGGCAAGGAAGCTCCCCAGCGCAAAGATCAACAGGCCCAGCGCGATCATCGGCTTTCTGCCGAAACGGTCGGAGGCCATGCCGAAAGGGATCTGCAGGATCGCCTGGGAGAGCCCGTAGGCGCCAAGCGCAATGCCGACCAGCGTGAGGTTGTCCCCGCCCGCGAGACTGGGCGCGTGCACGGCAAACACCGGCAGGATCAGGAACAGCCCGAGCATGCGCAGCCCGAAAAGGGACGCGAGGCTCATGCCGGCGCGCAACTCCATTCGGGACATGCGTGAAGGGTTCTTGGATGGCACGGAATCGACCGCTGGCACCGGCGGCATCACTCGGGGGAAAGAAAGGGTTTATTGCGGTGCGGGAAAGTCGATATAGTAGCAGGTTAACTTTCGCGGCCTCCGGCTCAAAACCGGCGGCCGAAATGCTTTGATGAGCCCGGCTGACCCCAATACGATCCGCATCCGCGGCGCGCGCACCCACAACCTCAAGAACATAAGCCTCGACCTGCCGAGGAACAAGCTCGTGGTGATCACCGGCTTGTCCGGCTCGGGCAAGTCCTCGCTCGCGTTCGACACGCTTTATGCCGAAGGCCAACGGCGCTACGTCGAATCGTTGTCGGCCTATGCGCGGCAGTTCCTGCAACTCATGGAAAAGCCCGACGTCGACCTAATCGAGGGCCTGTCACCGGCAATCTCGATCGAGCAGAAGGCCACCAGCCACAACCCGCGCTCCACGGTCGGCACAGTCACCGAAATCCACGATTACCTGCGCCTGCTGTTCGCGCGCGTCGGGACGCCTTATTGCCCTGATCACAATCTTCCCCTGCAGGCCCAGTCGGTGGCGCAGATGGTCGATCATGCGCTTTCGCTGCCCGCGGACACTCGCCTCATGATCGTCGCGCCGGTCATTGCCGGGCGCAAAGGCGAGCAGCAGGACCTGCTCGAGGAACTTCGCGCGCAGGGATTTACGCGCGTGCGCATCGACGGCAAGGTGCATGAGCTCGATGCCGCGCCCAAGCTTGCGCGCAACGTAAAGCACACGATCGATGTCGTGATCGATCGTCTCAAGGTCCGTCCGGAGGTGAAGCAGCGGCTGGCCGAGTCCTTCGAGACGGCGCTGCGCCACGCCGATGGCCGGGCCCTTGCGGTGGAAATGGACGGCGGCAAGGAGCACCTGTTTTCCGCGCGCTTCGCCTGCCCGGTCTGCAGCTATTCGCTGGCCGAACTCGAGCCGCGCCTTTTCTCTTTCAACAACCCGATGGGCGCCTGCCCGAGCTGCGACGGGCTTGGCTCGGTCGAATTCTTCGACCCGCGCCGCGTCGTGGCGCACCCTAATCTGAGCCTTGCCTCTGGGGCGATCAAGGGCTGGGATCGCAGGAACGGGTTCTATTTTTCCATGCTCGGTTCCCTTGCGAAGCACTTCACTTTCGACATCGAAGCCCCATGGGAAATGCTGGACGACCCGATCCAGAACCTGATCCTGTATGGCTCGGGCAAGGAAAAGGTGGCGTTCACTTACCTCACCGAACGCGGCAGGAGCTCGATTCGCGAGCACGCCTTTGAAGGCGTCGTGCCGAACCTCGAGCGCCGCTTCAAGGAAACCGACTCGGTCGTGGTCAGGGAGGAACTGGCCAAGTACCGCAATACGCGGGTCTGCCCGGACTGCGACGGCACCCGGTTGCGGCGCGAAGCGCGGCACGTCAGGATCGGCGAGCACCCGATCTACGAGATTTCGCACTGGCCGCTCAGGAAGGCGCACGCTTTCTTCGCGAACCTCGACCTCGCCGGGGCAAAGCAGCAGATCGCCGAACGAATCATCCGTGAGATTGCCAATCGCCTGGAGTTCCTGAACGACGTCGGGCTCGACTACCTGGCCCTGGATCGGCCCGCCGAAACCCTGTCGGGCGGCGAGGCGCAGCGTATCCGTCTCGCCTCGCAAATCGGCTCGGGGCTCACGGGCGTGATGTACGTGCTCGACGAACCCTCGATCGGCCTGCACCAGAGGGACAACGCGCGCCTGCTCGAAACACTCAAGCGCCTGCGCGACCTCGGTAATACGGTCATCGTGGTCGAGCATGACGAGGAAGCGATCCTGGTCGCCGATCACGTGGTCGACATGGGTCCGGGCGCGGGGGAGTCGGGCGGCCGCATCGTGGCCGAAGGCACGCCGCGCCAGATCCTCGCGAATCCGGATTCGCTCACGGGAAAGTACCTCAGCCGCATCCTCAGGATCGATGTCCCGGCCCTGCGCCATCGCCCGAGCAAGAAGATGCTGCGCATCCGTGGCGCAACAGGCAACAACCTCAAGGACGCAAGCCTCGACCTCCCGGTGGGCCTTTTCGTGTGCATCACCGGCGTGTCGGGCTCCGGCAAATCCACGTTGATCAACGACACGCTGTACGCATCGGTCGCGCGTGCGCTTTATGGCAGCGCGCTCGAGCCGGCGCCGTTCGCATCGATCTCCGGTATCGACCAGTTCGACAAGGTCATCAGCGTCGACCAAAGCCCCATCGGCCGCACTCCCCGCTCCAATCCCGCCACCTACACCGGCCTGTTCACGCCGATCCGGGAGTTGTTCGCAGGGGTGCCCGAGGCACGGGTGCGCGGCTATGACGCGGGGCGCTTTTCCTTCAACGTCAAGGGTGGACGCTGCGAGGCCTGCCAGGGGGACGGCGTCATCAAGGTCGAGATGCATTTCCTGCCCGACATCTATGTGCCGTGCGACGTATGCCACGGCAAGCGTTACAACCGCGAAACGCTCGAGATCCTCTACAAAGGGCGCTCGATCCACCAGGTCCTAGAGATGACGGTCACCGAGGGACATGATTTTTTCGCCGCGGTTCCGGTCGTCGCACGCAAACTGCACACGCTTCTCGATGTCGGCCTGGGCTATCTGCGGCTCGGGCAATCGGCCACCACGCTGTCCGGCGGCGAGGCGCAGCGCGTCAAGCTTTCGCTCGAACTGTCCAAGCGCGACACCGGCCGGACCCTCTACATCCTCGACGAACCCACCACAGGCCTGCATTTCCAGGACATCAAGTTGCTGCTCGACGTGCTTCACCGCCTGCGCGATGCCGGCAACACGGTGGTCGTGATCGAGCACAACCTCGACGTGATCAAGACCGCCGACTGGATCGTCGACCTCGGACCCGAGGGCGGTGACGGCGGCGGCCGGGTCGTTGTGGAGGGCACGCCGGAAACGGTGGCGGCCACGCCGGCCAGCCACACAGGCCGCTTTCTGCGCGAGGTCCTCGAGATTCCGGCCCTGCGCAAGCGCGCAGCCGCAGGCTGAAGTCCGCGAAAACGCGACAAGAGCCGAAACCTGTCGGGAGCCGTTTGGTTGTACCAAACCGCCCTTCGTGCTTGAATAGGGCATGCTTTCTGCTTACCCATCGGCATCCGCCGACGGGCGCCCAGTGCAAACATTACCGGAGAGTCATTTCATGAATCGTTCATTGCGCATTTTCGCGGCTGCATGCCTTGCCGCGGCGGCGACCGGACTCGCGCCCTGGGCTCCGGCCCACGCGCAGCAGAAGGTCCTCAAGTTCATCCCGCAGGCGGACCTGCGCATCCTCGACCCGATCGCCACCACGGCTTACATCACGCGAAACCACGGCTACATGGTGTACGACACCCTGTTCGCGATGGACGAGAAGTTCCAGGTCAAACCGCAGATGCTCGACAATTACGAGATGAGCAAGGACCAGCTCACTTACACCTTCACGCTGCGCGACGGCCTCAAGTTCCACGACGGCGCGGCGGTCAAGGCGGCCGATTGCATCGCCTCGATCGACCGCTGGTCCAAGCGCGACGCGCTCGGCCAGAAGCTCGCCGAAGCGACGGCGTCCTGGACCGCGGTGAACGACAAGACCTTCACCCTCAAGCTCAAGAAGCCCTTCCCGCTCGCGCTCGAGGCGCTGGCCAAGCCCTCGTCGAACGTGCCGTTCATCATGCCCGAGCGCATCGCCAAGACCGACCCGTTCAAGAACATCGAGGACCCGACCGGCTCCGGCCCGTTCAAGATGGTGAAGGCGGAGTGGGTGCCGGGCAACAAGGTCGTCTATGTCAAGAACACCGATTACGTGCCGCGGAAGGAACCCGTCTCCTGGGCTTCCGGCGGCAAGGTCGTGAAGGTCGATCGCGTAGAGTGGATCTACATCCCGGATTCGGCCACTGCCGCGGCGGCGCTGAACGCCGGTGAAGCCGATTGGTGGGAGCAAATGCCGCCGGACCTGATCCCGCTCCTCGCCAAGAACAAGGACATCACGGTCAAGAACATCGACCCGCTCGGCTCGATGGGCATGATCCGCTTCAACTTCCTGCACCCGCCGTTCAACAACCCGAAGATGCGCCAGGCGCTGCTGTACGCGGTCAACCAGCAGGACTATGTGATCGGCATCGCGGGCGATCCGAAGAACGGCAAGCCTTGCTACTCGTACTACACCTGCGGCACGCCGCTGGCCTCCGAAATCTCGGCCGAGCCGCTCAAAGGCGCGCGCAACCTCGAGAAGGCCAAGCAGCTCATCAAGGAATCCGGCTACAAGGGCGAGAAGATCGTCATCATCGACGCGACCGATCAGCCCATCGTGCACGCCCAATCGCTGCTCACGCTGGACATGCTCAAGAGACTCGGCCTGAACGCCGAAGTGCAGGCCGGCGATTGGGGCACCCTGATCACGCGACGCGCGGTAAAGGAACCGGTCGAGAAGGGCGGCTGGTCGATCTTCCACACCTGGCTGGTCGGCCCGGACATGGTGAACCCGGCGGTGAATTTCCCGATCCGCGGCACCGGCGAGAAGGCGTGGTTCGGCTGGCCGACCGACAGCAAGATCGAGGAGTTGCGCGAAGCCTGGTTCAACGCCTCGGACGCCGCCTCCTCGAAGAAAGCCGCCAGCGCGGTTCAGCAGCGGGCGTTCGAGTTCGTGCCCTTCATCCCCACCGGCCAATTCATCCTGCCGACCGCGTTTCGCTCGAACATCTCCGGCGTGATCATTGCGCCGATTGCCTTCCTCTGGAACATCGAGAAGAAGTAACCCAGGCAAACTCGGGGAAACCCGCCAAGCGGTGCTCGCCTATGTAATCCGGCGACTGTTCGCGACCATTGCCGTCATGGCGGTGGTCGCGTTCTTCGTCTTCTCGCTGCTTTACCTCACCCCGGGCGACCCGGCCGCAGTCATCGCGGGCGACGCAGCCACCAGCGACGACATCAAGCGCATCCGCGCGAACCTCGGCCTGGACGAGCCTTTCCTGGTGCGCTTCGGGGGCTGGGTCTGGGCGCTGCTGCAAGGCGACCTGGGCGTATCGATCTTCACCAACCTCCCCGTTACCCACCTGATCGGCCAGCGCGTCGAGCCTACGCTTGCACTTACGCTGTGCACGTTGCTTGTGTCTGTCCTTGTCGCGGTGCCGCTCGGCGTCCTGGCTGCGGCGCGTGCCGGCAGCTGGTCCGACCGCGCGGTCATGGCCTTCTCGGTGCTCGGGTTCTCACTGCCGGTCTTCGTATTCGCTTACATCCTGATCACGGTCTTCTCGATCGAATTGCGATGGCTGCCGGTGCAGGGCTACCGCAATTTCGCCGAGAACAGCTTCTGGGACTGGCTGCGCCACCTGATCCTGCCGAGCATCGCCCTTGGCACCGTGTATATCGCGCTCATCGCACGCATCACGCGCGCGAGCATGCTGGACGTACTGGCGCAGGACTACATCCGCACCGCGCAGGCCAAGGGCCTTGCGCCGGCGCCCGTGCTGGTCGGCCACGCCCTCAAGAACGCGGCGATCCCGATCATGACCATCATCGGCATCGGCATCGCCTTGCTCATCAGCGGCGCGATCGTGACCGAAACCGTATTTGCGATTCCCGGGATCGGGCGGCTCACGGTCGATGCGATCCTGCGCCGCGACTACCCGGTAATCCAGGGCGTCACGCTGCTCTTCTCGGCCATCTACGTGGTAATCAACCTTCTGGTCGATCTGTCCTACATGCTGTTCGACCCGCGCATCCGGTTCTGACATGCGAGCCCGCCAATGACCGCGGTCACAACCTTGCCCGCGCCGGTGTCGACCTCGCCCACGCTGCGCCAGTTCAAGGAGGCTTTCAGGCGCCACCCGACGGCGATCGTCGGCGGCATCGTGCTGCTGTTGATGATCCTGCTCGCGCTGCTTGCTCCGTGGCTTGGCACGGTCGATCCGCAGGCGGTCACCCCGATCAAGCGCCTCAAGCAGCCTTCCGCCGAGTTCTGGTTCGGCACCGACATGCTAGGGCGCGATGTCTACAGCCGCGTCGTCTACGGCGCCCGCGTGTCGCTCAGCATCGGCATCGCGGTGGCCTTTTTCAGCATCCTGGTGGGCCTCTCGATCGGCCTGGTGACCGGCTACCTGCGCTGGCTGGACGCGGTGGTGATGCGCGTGATGGACGGTCTCATGTCGATCCCGCCGGTGCTGCTGGCCATTTCACTGATGGCGCTTACGCGTGCCAGCATCGAGAACGTGATCATCGCAATCACGCTGGCCGAGGTGCCCCGCGTGGTGCGCCTGGTGCGCAGCCTCGTGCTGACGCTTCGCGAGCAACCTTATGTCGAAGCCGCAGTCGCCGCGGGCACCAGCCTGCCGCGGATCCTCGTGCGCCACATCCTGCCCAATACCACGGCCCCGTTGCTGGTGCAGGGCACTTACATTTGCGCTTCGGCCATGATCACCGAGGCCATCCTGAGTTTCATCGGCGCGGGCACGCCGCCGAACATCCCGAGCTGGGGCAATATCATGGCCGAGGCGCGCAGCCTGTTCCAGATCGCCGGCTACCTGATTTTCTTTCCCGGCGTCTGCCTCTCGCTCACGGTGCTTGCGGTCAACCTGCTGGGCGACGGCATGCGCGACGCCCTCGATCCCCGTCTTGCGAGGCGAATGTGAAGAGCGCGCCGCACGCTTCTGGAACGTCTGCGCCGTTGTTGGAGGTCGAGGGCCTCAAGACGCACTTCTACACGCGCGACGGCATCGTCCGCGCGGTCGACGGGGTTTCGTTCTCGGTCCAGTCCGGAGAGACGCTCGCGATCGTCGGCGAATCCGGCTGCGGCAAGAGCGTGACTTCGCTTTCGATCCTGCGCCTGATCGCTTCCCCTCCGGGCCGCACGGTGGCCGGCAGCATCAGGTTCGAGGGACGCGACCTGCTGGACCTCTCCGAGCCCGAGATGCGCAAGGTGCGCGGCAACGAAATCTCGATGATCTTCCAGGAACCGATGACATCGCTCAACCCGGTGCTGACGATCGGCCGCCAGATCGCCGAAGCGCTGACTCTGCACCGGGGCATGGATCGCTCGGCGGCCTGGGCCAAGGCGATCGAGATGCTTGCGCTGGTGAACATCCCGGAACCGGCGCGGCGGGTGGCCGAGTACCCGCACCAGCTCTCGGGCGGCATGCGCCAGCGCGTGATGATCGCCATGGCGCTCGCCTGCAGCCCGAAGCTGCTGATCGCCGACGAGCCGACTACTGCGCTCGACGTGACGATCCAGGCCCAGATTCTCGACCTCATGCGCGCGCTCAAGGAAAAGACCGGCGCCGCCATCGTGTTGATCACGCATGACCTCGGCGTGGTCGCCGAGATGGCGCAGCGCGTGATCGTGATGTATGCGGGGCGCAAGGTCGAGGAAGCGCCGGTCGATGCGCTGTTCGAGCGGCCGCTTCATCCTTATACGCAAGGCCTCCTGCACTCCATCCCGCGGCTGGGTGCGACTGCGGCCGGCGAGCGCATCCGCCTCGAGGAAATCCGCGGCATGGTGCCTTCGATGCGCGAAGCGATCCCGGGTTGCGTATTCGCGCCGCGCTGCGCGCACGCGACCGACCGCTGCCGTACCGAGTACCCGCCGCTCGAGCAGAAAGGCGCGGGCCATACCGTGGCCTGCTGGGAAGCCGATCGCCTCCGGGCGCCGGCATGACCGCAACTGCCAGGCGCGCGAACGGCACCGGAGCGTTGCTAAACGTCGAGCACCTCACCAAGCACTACCCGATCCGCAAGGGCGTGTTCTCGCGCGTGAGCGGCCAGGTGCATGCGGTCGACGACGTGAGCTTCTGGGTCGAGGAAGGCGAAACGTTGGGGCTGGTAGGCGAGAGTGGATGCGGCAAGTCGACCACCGGCAAAGCAGTGCTGCGACTGACCGACGTGACCTCGGGCGCAATCAGCTGGCGCGGCCAGCGCATCGACGCGCTGCCTGCTCGAGAAATGCGCGCGCACCGGCGCGAGCTGCAGGCCGTCTTCCAGGACCCGTACTCTTCGCTGAACCCGCGCATGCGCGCCGAAGACATCGTGGCCGAGCCGATCCGCAATTTCGAGGATCGCTCGCCAGCGGAGATTCGCGAGCGGGTCGCGAGCCTGTTCGAGCGGGTCGGCCTGCGCGCCGACCAGATGGTGAAGTACCCCTACGAATTCTCCGGTGGCCAGCGCCAGCGGCTCGGCATCGCGCGCGCGCTGGCCCCGAACCCGCGCTTGATCGTCTGCGACGAACCGGTCTCTGCCCTCGACGTGTCCGTGCAGGCGCAGGTCATCAACCTGCTCATGGATTTGCAGGATGAGCTCGGCCTGTCCTACCTCTTCATCGCGCACGACCTGGCAGTGGTCGAACACATCAGCCACCGCGTCGCGGTCATGTACCTGGGCAAGATCGTCGAGATCACCGACAAGCGCACGCTGTTCGCCAATCCGCAGCACCCGTACACCGAGGCGCTGCTTTCGGCCGTACCCTTGCCGGATCCCAAGGCCGCGAGGAAGCGCATCATCCTCGCCGGCGACGTGCCCAGCCCCGTCAACCCGCCGGCGGGGTGCCGATTCCATACGCGCTGCCCGGTTGCCCAAGAGCGTTGCCGTATTGAAGCACCCGCGATGCGCCTCACGGCGCCGGGCCATCTGGTCGCCTGCCACCTCCGCGACGGGGAACCGGTCGAGGCGCCCTGAAAGCCGCTCGTGCGGATTTCAGTTGAGTATCAAGCGCGGCTCGGGACCCCCGAGCGCCCATTTCAGTCGCCGCGGGTGGAACCACACGAGGCTGTCCCGGTGGCTGATCGAAACCAGGGTCGTTTGCGGCAGACGCTCGTGGAGAAGCGCATACAGGTCCGCCTGCGCCTGCTCGGGCAGTGCCGCGCTCGCTTCGTCGAGGAACAACCAGTCCGGTTTGTTGATCAGCGCGCGCGCGAAAGCCACCCTCTGTTGCTCGCCCCCTGAGAGAACCTGCGCCCAGTTCTCCTCGCGCGCGAGATCCGTGGCCAGGGACTCGAGGCCGACTGCGCAAAGCGCATCGACGATCACGGCATCGCCGACAGTCTCCGCCTGCGCGGGATACGCGACCGCACTCTTCAGCGTGCCGATCGGCAAGTAGGCCTTCTGCGGCAGGAAAAGGAGACGCGCGCCGCGGGGCAGCTCGATCCTGCCTGTCCAGTAAGGCCAGATGCCGGCAAGCGCACGGAACAGGGTCGACTTGCCCGAGCCGGACGGACCGGTCACCAGCACGTTCTCACCCGGAACGAGACGCAGGCTGGTCTCGGCGAGCAGCGGCGTGCCCTGCGGGAGCGCAAGGGCCAGGTGTGCAAGCGCAAGCTCGACGTCGTCGCCTTCAACGCGTTCGCCTTTGAGCGCCTGCGCCTCCACCTGCGCTCGTGCAATGGCCTGCTCGAACCCGGTAAGGCGGTCCACGGTCGCCTTCCATGACGCGAAGCTCCCATACGCGCCGATGAACCACGACAGCGCGCTCTGCACCTGGCCGAACGCCGAGGCGGTCTGGAAGATCGAACCCAGCGGCGCCCCGCCGGAAAAATAGCGTGGCGCCGAAACCACGAACGGAAAGATGATCGCCATCTGCCCATAGAACGAAGTGAACCAGGTGATCTGCTTTTGCTTCTGCATGATCGACCACCAGTTGCCGATCACCGCACCGAAGCGTTGCCGGAAATTGGCGTGCTCGCCCTCCTCACCCCGGTAGAGCGCGACGCCCTCGCTGTTCTCACGCAGACGCACAAGCGAGAAGCGGAAATCGGCCTCCGCCTTCTGGCGCTGGAAGTTCAGGCCGATCAGCGGCCGCCCGATCACATGGGTGAGCCAGGTGCCTGCGATCGCGTAGACAAGCGCGACCCACACCATGTAGCCGGGGATGCTGAAGCCAGCCACTTCAAGCGCGCCCGAGATAGTCCACAGGATGCCGACGAAGGAAACGAGCGTCACGACCGCCGAGAGCAGGCCGAGCGAAAGCGTAAGCGTCAGGTCGACGAAGATGTTGAGGTCGTCGGCAATCCGCTGGTCCGGGTTGTCGGTGCCCTTGTCGAGCAGCTGGAGGCGATAGTAGGCCTGCCCGGCGAGCCATTGGCCGAGGTACTTCTCGGTGAGCCAGGCGCGCCACTCGATCATCAGCATCTGCTGGAGGTACTGCTTGTAGACGGCCAGCACGATGAAAATCACCGCGAGCAGGGTGAACCGACCGAGTTCGAGGAAGAAGCCGAGGCGGTCCTTGTGCTCGAAAGTGTCGTAGAAGTCCTTGTTCCACCTGTTGAACTGCACCTCCGTCCAAACCAGCGCAAGCGTAAACGCGATCACGGCGGCAAGGAGCGTCACGCCTCTGCGGCGGCCCTCCGAGACCCAATACGGACGGGCAAGGCTCCAGAAGTCGGACCAGAACGAGGCGTGGGTCTTGGTGCCGGGCATGAATTGCTCCAATGGGCGAAAGGCTCGCTCGAGTTTACAGAAGGCGGCCAATGGCGAGAGAATGGCTTCGACCCATGACGCCCAACAAAGTCTTCCGCTTCGCGCCCCCGCCCGAGCACCGTGCAAAGCACCTGTTCGTCTTCCTGCATGGCGGCGGAGCGACGCCCGAAGCGATGATCTCCGTGGCGTTCAAGTTCCAGGCGCGTTTCCCGAGTGCGGCGCTGGTGGTGCCGAGCGGATTCGATTCGATCGACGAGGACGAAGCCGGCGCCCGCCCGCCCTATTCGATGATGGCGCTGGACGACGACGCCCGGATGGAAAGGCTCCACACTATCCTGCCGCGCGTTGAGGACATCGTTCGGCGCGAGCAAACCAATTGCGGCATCCCGGCCGAAGGCACCGTGCTCATCGGTTTTTCCCAGGGCGGCATCGTGGCTCTCGAGGCCGTCAAGCGGCTTCCGGGCCTGGCCGGCGCCGTGGTCGCCTATTCCGCGCGCTTCGCGCGCTTGCCCCTGGCGGGCGCGAGCATCCACGCGCGGGTCCACCTCGTCCATGGCGAGCACGATGCGATCGTGTCACGCGTGCATTCCGAGCGCGCCGCGCGGGTGCTCGCTGCGATGCACGTGCCGGTCACCCTCGACATCGTCGAGGACCTCGGCCATGCGCTCAGCCACCACGCCGTGAGCCTGGGCTCGCTGCGCCTCCTGCAAGGCATCTACGAAGGCCGCAAGGCGACGCTGCACTAAGGATTCCGGCCAAAAAGCCAATGTTTAGGTTCAGGAGACCGAACAGCGGCGAGCCTCTCAGGCCAGTCAGCTTGCCAATTCAGGCATATCGACGAAAAGCTCCAGCGCTTCCGGGTTGGCCAGCGCGTTGGTGTCCTTGACCTTCATGCCGTGCACCACCGACTTGACCGCGAGCTCGACCACCTTGCCATTGCGGGTGCGCGGGATGTCGGGCACCTGCACGATCTTCGCCGGCACATGGCGCGGGGTGGTGTTGCCCCGGATCTGGCTGCGGATGCGCTCCTCCAGCGCCGGATCCAGCCTCAGTCCGGGACGCAACCGCACGAAAAGGACGACGCGAGTGTCAGTCGGACGCTCACGCGGCCAGAGTTGCCCGATCGCGACCGACTCCTCCACCTCGTCCACCTTCTCGACCTGCCCGTAGATTTCGGCCGTGCCGATGCGCACGCCGCCGGGATTGAGCGTCGCGTCCGAGCGGCCGTGAACGATCATCGTCCCCCGCTCAGTCAGCTCGCACCAGTCGCCATGACACCAGACGTTCGGGTAGCGCTCGAAATAGGCGGCGTGGTAGCGCGAGCCGCCGGGATCGTTCCAGAACCCGACGGGCATCGAAGGGAATGGGTTCACGCAGACGAGTTCGCCTTTCTCGCCAAGCAGCTCGCGGCCGTCTTCGTCGTACACGCGCACGTCCATGGCGAGGCCCCGGCACTGCAACTCGCCGCGATGCACCGGCAGGACAGGATTCGCATCCGCAAAGCCGGCCATGATGTCGGTGCCTCCGGAGATCGAAGAAAGGCACACGTCTTCCTTTACGTCACGGTAGACGTAGTCGTAGCTCTCGGGCACCAACGGCGAACCGGTCGATACGATCATGCGCACCGATGCGAGGTCGTGCGTCTTCGCCGGCTTGAGCCCGCGCTTGGCGATGGCGTCGATGAATTTGGCCGACGTGCCATAGTGGGTGAAGCGTTCGGCCGCGCAGAAGTCGAAGGTGATCGCCGCTTCGCGCACGAAGGGCGAGCCGTCGTAGAGCATGATCGCCGCCTCGGCGCAAAGACCGGCGAAGAGCAGGTTCCACATCACCCAGTTGCAGGTCGTGTAGTAGTAGAACCGGTCATCGGGCCGCACGTCGAAGTGCAGCTTGTACATCTTCAGCCCCGAGAGGAGCGAACCGCCCGCGCCATGCACGATGCACTTGGGCTTGCCCGTGGTGCCCGAAGTGAAGAGGATGTAGACCGGGTGGTCGAAAGGCAGCCTTTCATACTCGATCTCGCCGGCCTCGTAGGGGGCGATCCAGTCGCCGTAACGGCGGGCATTGCGGATCGGCGAGACGTCGGGCGCTTCGTCCATGTTGGGCACCACGACCACCTGCTGCACGCACGGCAATTGCGCAACGATTTCCTTTACGCGCTGGATCGAGTCGTGGACCTTGCCGTTGTAGAGATAACCGTCGGCACAGAAGAACAGCTTCGGTTCCGTCTGCCCGAACCGGTCGAGCACGCCCTCGGTGCCGAAATCGGGCGAGCAGGACGACCAGACGGCGCCGACCGAAATCGCCGCGAGCGCCAGCACGCAGGTTTCGGGCATGTTCGGGATGCAAGCCGCGACCCGGTCGCCCGGCTTCAGGCCGGCGGCGCGCATCGCCTGCGCCGCGCGCGAAACCTGCGCATGCATCTCCGCATAGGACATCCGGCGCCGAAATCCGGTCTCGTCCCAGAACACGAGGGCGTCCGCCTTGTCGCGCCGGCGCAAGAGGTTCTCGGCGAAATTCAGGCGCGCCTCGGGGAACCACTTCGCGCCCGGCATTTTGTGGCCATCGACGAGAATCCGCTCGCCTTTGCGGCCGCGCACCCCGCTCCAGTCCCACAGCGCGCTCCAGAACGAGTCGCTCTCGTCGCAGGTCCAGCGATAAAACTCCGGATAGGTGTTGAACCCGAGCCCGAAGCGGTGAACGCAATAGCGCGCAAACTGCGTGACCTGCGCAGACTCGATCGCCACCTGCGAGGGTTCCCACATCTTCTTCGGCGCGGTCATGGCTCGTATCCTTTTGCCGGCTTCCGGAGCGTTGCCAGGTGCGGACGCGTAAGCACTTCGGGCCGCAAGACTTCGTCGAGGTGCTCGCGCGTCATCAGCCCGCGCGCGAGCACGATGTCCGCAATCCGCCCTCCCGTCTCCAGCGCCTCGCGCGCGACATCCGTCGCGTTTGCATACCCGATGATCGGGTTCAGCGCGGTCACCAATCCGATCGAGCGGTCCACCGACAGCTTCAGGAACTCCCGGTTGGCCGTGATGCCCTTCACGCAACGGTCCGCGAGCGTGCGGCAGCCCGCTGCCAGGTGGGAGATGCTCTTGAACAGGCTGTGCGCGATCACCGGTTCGAACGCATTGAGCTGCAGCTGGCCGCCCTCGGCCGCAAAACTCACCGTGATGTCGTTGCCGATCACCTCGAAGGCAATCTGGTTGACGACCTCCGGAATCACCGGGTTGACCTTGCCGGGCATGATCGAGGAGCCGGCCTGCACCGCCGGCAAATTGATCTCGCCCAGTCCGGCGCGCGGCCCGGACGAGAGCAACCGCAGGTCGTTGCAGGTCTTCGAGAGCTTCACGGCAACCCTCTTCAGCACCCCGGAGAGCTGCACGAACGAGCCTGCATCCTGGGTTGCTTCGACCAGATTCGTCGAGGTCACCAGTTGCATGCCGGCGATCTCCGAAAGCTTTCGACACACGAGCGCCGCATAGTCCGGGTGGGCATTAATGCCGGTGCCGATCGCCGTGGCCCCGAGATTCATCTCCCGCACCAACGCCGCCGCCTCCTGCAGGCGCTCCTCGTCCTCGCCGAGCATGACCGCGTAGGTGCTGAACTCCTGGCCGAGAGTCATCGGCACGGCGTCCTGCAACTGGGTCCGCCCCATCTTGAGGACGTCGGCAAATTCCTCCGCCTTGGCCTCGAACGCCTCGCGCAAGTGCCGCATCTCGGCCGCGAGGCGCCGGATCCCGAAGTTGAGCGCCACCTTGATCGCCGTCGGGTAGACGTCGTTGGTGCTCTGGCTCATGTTGACGTCATCCATCGGGTGCAGGTACCGGTACTCGCCTCTTGCATGACCGAGGATCTCGAGCCCGCGGTTGGCGATCACCTCGTTGGCGTTCATGTTGGTCGACGTACCCGCGCCGCCCTGGATCACGTCCACCACGAACTCCGCCGCCAGCGCACCGGCCCTGATCTCGTCGCAGGCGCGGGCAATCGCGTCGGCCTTGCGCGGGTCGAGCAGGCCAAGGTCCCGGTTGGTGAGAGCGGCCGTCTGCTTCACGCAGGCCAGCGCCGAAATCAGGTCCGGGTAGATCGAGATCGGCGTGCCCGTGATCGGGAAATTCTCCAGCGCCCGCAGGGTGTGGACGCCGTAATACGCGGCGGCCGGGACCGCCCGGTCGCCCAACAGGTCGTGCTCGATGCGTTCGGGTGCATTCATGCCTTGCTCCTGCTCGATTTTGGGGCGTGCGGACCAGACGGCTCGGTGCCGAGTCGCCGCCCATTCTAGGCGTGCCGGGGCCTTGCTTGACAGCCTCCGGGCCAGTATCCAGAAACCCCGCGCTGCGAGCCTAGTCCCCGGGCATACGGGGCGCGCCCCTGCACCAAGGCCACACTACCAAGGAGTAACAATGAAGTTGCAAAGAATCCTCGTTGCCGCCATCGTCGGCGCCGCATTCGCCGTGCCCGCCCAGGCCCAGACCATCGACAAGGTCAAGAAGTCCGGCGAGATCACGATGGGCGTGCGCGAATCGTCCTCCCCGCTTTCTTACACGCTCGGCGCCGGACAGTTCGCCGGCTACCACGTCGATGTCTGCCTCGCGATCGTCGACAACATGAAAAAGATGACCGGCGGCAACATCAAAGTCAACTACATGCCGGTGACGTCGCAGAACCGGATCCCGCGCACGCAAAACGGCACGGTCGATATCGAGTGCGGCTCGACCACCAACAACGCCGCGCGCCAGAAGGACGTTTCTTTCGGTGTCACGACGTTCGTGACCGAGGTGCGCACCGCGGTCAAGGCCAACTCCGGTATCACCTCCGTGACGCAACTCAACGGCAAGAATCTCGCGACGACCACGGGCACCACATCGGTGCAGACGCTGCGCAAGCACGAACGCGCGAACAATGTCGACTTCAGGGAGATCTAAGGCAGGACCACTCGGACTCGTTCCTGCTGCTCGAGACCGGTCGCGCCGACGCCTTCGTCATGGACGACAATATCCTGGCCGGCCTGATCGCTACGTCGAAGAGCCCGGCCGACTACAAGATCGTCGGCGAAGTGCTCTCGATCGAGCCCATCGCAGTCATGATCCGCAAGGACGACCCGTCGATGAAGAAACTGGTGGATGACACGATTGCCGGGATGATGAAATCCGGCGCGCTTGAAAAGCTCTACAGCAAGTGGTTCCTCACCGCGATCCCGCCCAGGAACACCAGCGTCAACCTGCCGATAGGCGCCACGCTCAAGGGCCTGTTCTCGGCACCGAACGACAAACCGATGGAAGACTACGTGAAGAAGTAGCCTCCATTCGGCTGCCTGACAAAGCGCGTCCCCCGGGGCGCGCTTTTTTTTGCGCTTTTGACGGGTGCGCTTATTGCTCTAAACTGGGCATGGGGAGAGAACAACAATGAATTTTCGCTGGGAATGGGAAGCCTTCCTCCGCGACACCGGCGGAGACCAGACGTACCTCGCGTGGCTGATGTCGGCCTGGGGTTGGACACTTGCCGTGGCCGCATGCGCGCTGGTCGTCGCATTCATCCTCGGCTCCATCGTCGGCACGATCCGCACCACGCCCAGTCCCTGGTTGGTGGGCATTGGGAATGCGTGGGTGGAGCTCTTCAGGAACATCCCGCTGCTGGTGCAGATTTTCCTCTGGTACCACGTCATCCCGGCGATGATTCCGGTCATGAAGCACCTGCCCGGTTTCGTGCTGGTGGTGCTTGCGCTGGGCTTCTTCACCTCCGCCCGAATTGCGGAGCAGGTGCGCGCCGGCATTCAGTCGCTCTCCAAGGGGCAGCGTTATGCGGGCCTCGCAATGGGCCTGACTCTGCCGCAAACCTATTTCCACGTCCCGCTGCCGATGGCATTTCGCATCGTCATCCCGCCGCTCACCTCGGAGGCCGTGAACATCATCAAGAACTCCTCGGTGGCGTTCGCGGTCAGCGTCGCGGAACTCACGATGTTCGCGATGCAGGCTCAGGAAGAAACCTCTCGCGGCGTCGAGGTCTACCTCGCGGTGACCGGCCTGTACATCGTCACCGCGATGACGATCAACCGGGTCATGGCCTACGTGGAAACGCGGGTGCGGGTGCCGGGCTATGTAGGCGGACGCAACTAATGGGCGCCTTCGACCTGTCTTTCTTCTCGTGGGACCTGGTCACCAAGTTCCTGATCAAGGGTTTCTTGTTCAGCGGGGAACTCACGCTGGTCGCGATGGTCGGCGAGGATCTTCCTCGGCACGGTGCTCGCGCTCATGCGCTTGTCGAGCCACAAGTGGCTGATCTATCCGGCCACGATCTACGTGAACACCATGCGCTCGATCCCGCTCGTCATGGTGATCCTCTGGTTCTTCCTGCTGATCCCGTTCATCACCGGCCGCCCGCTGGGTGCCGAATGGTCGGCGCTGATCACGTTTACCGTTTTCGAGGCGGCGTATTACTCGGAGATCATGCGCGCCGGCATCCAGTCCGTTTCGCGCGGACAAGTATCGTCCGGCTAAGCGATGGGCTTTACGTACAGCCAGAACATGAAGCTCATCGTGCTGCCGCAGGCGTTCCGCAACATGCTGCCGGTGCTCCTCACGCAGACCATCATCCTGTTCCAGGACACCTCACTCGTGTACGCCGTGGGCGCCTATGACCTGCTCAAGGGATTCGAGACTGCGGGCAAGAATTTCAACCGGCTGGTCGAGGCTTTCCTGCTCGCCGCCATCGTCTATTTCATCATCTGCTTCTCGCTCTCCAGCGTAGTGAAGAAGCTACAAGCCAAAATCGCTATCGTGAGATAAGGAAAAGCCGCCCATGATTTCCATCAAAGACGTGAGCAAGTGGTACGGCAGTTTCCAGGTGCTGACCGACTGCACGACCGAAGTGAAGAAAGGCGAGGTGATCGTCGTCTGCGGCCCGTCGGGCTCGGGGAAATCGACGCTGATCAAATGCGTGAATGCCCTCGAACCCTTCCAGAAAGGCGACATCGTCGTCGACAACATCTCGGTGGGCGACCCGAAGACCGACCTGCCCAAGCTGCGCGCGCGTGTGGGCATGGTGTTCCAGAACTTCGAGCTCTTTCCACACCTGACGGTGACCCAGAATCTAACGCTCGCGCAGGAGAAAGTGCTCGGCCGCAGCCCGGCCGAGGCAAGGGAGCGCGGCCTCAAGTACCTGGATCGCGTCGGTCTCAGCGTCCAGAAGGACAAGTTTCCCGGCCAGCTCTCCGGCGGCCAGCAGCAGCGCGTGGCGATTGCCCGCGCGCTGTCCATGGACCCGATCGCCATGCTGTTCGACGAACCGACCTCGGCGCTGGATCCCGAGATGGTCAACGAGGTGCTCGACGTCATGGTGCAGCTCGCGCAGGAAGGCATGACCATGATGTGCGTCACGCACGAGATGGGCTTTGCGCGCAAGGTAGCGCATCGCGTGATTTTCATGGATGCCGGCAAGATCGTCGAAGACGCCCCCAAGGAGGATTTCTTCGGCAAACCCCGCTCGGAGCGCGCGCAGCAGTTCCTTTCGAAGATCCTGCAGCACTGACCCGGCCGCCCCGGGGCTGCTTTCGCCCGGCCAGCTACTCGATGCGGATGTTGAGGTCTTTCACCAGCTTTCCGTACTTCTCGTAGTCGTCGCGGATCAGCTTGCCGAATTGCTCGGCCGTTCCACCGACCGGTTCCAACGCCGCCTGGAAGTAGCGCTCGCGCAATATCGAATCGGACAGTGCCTTGTTGATCTCGGAGTTCAGGCGCGTGACGATTTCCGACGGCGTCCCGGCCGGGACGAGCACTCCGAGCCACTGCTCGATGATCAATCCCTTGTAACCCGCTTCCTCATAGGTCGGCACGTCGGGCAGCGCAGCCGAGCGCGCGCGCGTGGTCTGCGCGAGCAGCTTGAGCTTGCCGGCCTTGTAATGCGGGATCAAGGGCGACGAGCCCAGCGAGCCGAGCGGCACCTGCCCGGCCACAAGGTCGGTGATCGCCTGCCCGCCCCCCTTGTAGGGCACATGGATGAGCTGGATCCCCGCGAGTTTCGCGAACCACTCGCCGGCCATGTGCTGTTGCGATCCAGCCCCTGAAGTAGCAAATCCCAGGCCCGGCGTCTTCTTGGCCACGGCAACGAGTTCGGCCACCGTGGAGACGCCCATCGAGGGATGCACGGCCAGGACTACGGGTTGGCGCGAGAGTTGGACGACTGGCGTGAAATCCTTGAGCGTCTGGTAACCGAGATTCTTGTAAGTGTGGGGATTCGAGGCAACGGCATCGGTCGCGATCAGTATCGTGTAACCGTCCGGCGCGCTCTTGGCCACCAGTTCGGTGCCGATGTTGCCCCCGGCCCCTGAACGGTTCTCCACCACCACCGACTGGCTCAGCGAAAGCGTCAGCCGGTCGGCCACCGGGCGCGTTGCGATGTCGGTCGAGCCCCCGGGCGGGAAAGGCACGACAACGCGGATCGGTCGCGCGGGCCACTGGGCCGACGCGGCTTGTGTGAAAAGGACGAGCAGAAGTGAAAGCAGAATCTTCATGCGGTGCTCCCAGATCGCGATACGTCGGCCGATTGTAGCCGTGCCCGTCAGCGTGGCGGCGCGATTTTCCGGAGAATCTCCGGCGTGATCGCATGGCCGGGGAAGCGTAGCCGGAACTCGGCGTAGCTTTCGTCGGCCTCCTTATGGCGGCCTTGTGCGCGCATTTCGGCGATTCGTTCGAGCCAGGCTTCGGGCGACCTGGCCTCCAGCGACGCTGCGACACTGGACTCCGCCGCAGCGCTCCTGGACATCATCGGCGCGCCGGATTCCGCCGCCACCGGGGGCGCCGCACGCAGCGCCTGCCGGGCTACGGGCCTGTCTGCAGGCACGTTCCGCGTTGCAGCTGCATCCGCGGCCGATGCCGCCGCCGGCGCGATCGGTTGCGACGAATCGGCACGCGGCGAAGGCACGAACGGCGCAGGCTCGGTGCTCTCCCTCGCCGAAAGCGCGCCAATGGTCCTTTCTTCCTTGCGCTCGGGAGCCGGCGACACATTCGGCTCCTGTGCACTTGGCGCATTCGCCGGTCGCGCCGGCTCGTTCATCGGCGGCCCGGACGCGCTCGCCGCCGAAGGCCTTTGTGCAACCTTCGCTTGTGGCAGCGCAGCCGCGGCGGGCGACGGCGACTGCGGTGCCGCAGACTCCACAACGGCAGGCGCCGCGGGAGACGGCGCAAGCGGCTTCATCTGCGCGTCCGGCCTCTCTTCGGCGACGCGCAACGTCACGCCGACCGACAACACGAGCACCGCCGCAAGGGACACCGGGATGGCCCAATTGCGTTCGGGACGCTTTGCGACACTACGACGCGCAGCGGCAAGCACTGCTGCATCCATCGCCGGCGGGGGCTCGTCCCGCGGAAGCGCGCGATAGAGCGCGCCCGGCACATCGTCCAGCGGTTCGTCTTTCTTATTCATCGGCCAAGGCCTCGCGCAGTTTGGCGATCGCGTACCGCAAGCAGCTTTTCGCCGCCTGTGGGTCGCTCCCGGTCGCAACCGCAATTTCGGCCACGGTCATGCCGCTTTCTTCATGCAGCAGGAAGGCCTCGCGTTGCAGGACCGGAAGCGCTGCGATCGCGGCCAGCATGCGCTCGCCGGTCCGGTTCAGCTCGGCGCGCCTCTCCGGTTGCATCGCTTGCGGCGCCCGTGGTTCCGGCGCGTCGTCTTCGTCCAAAGACACCGTTTCAAGGCCGCGCCTGCGCCAGTGGTCGATCATGCGGTTGTGCGCAATCGTGTACAGGAATATCGAGAATTTCGCCTGCGGCTCGTAGCGGCTGCGGGAATCGATCAGCTTCATCCAGACCTCCTGGAACAGTTCTTCGGCGGCGGCGCGGTCCTTGATCGAACGCACCATGAACCGGAACAAGCCGCCTTTGTGGCGCGCGTAAAGCGCGGCAAACGACTCCGCGTCGCCGCCGCGATACGCGAGCATCAACTGTTCATCGGACGGCCCGGCTGGCGGCATGCCCCAGTTTACGGGTACGGCTGCGTGTGGGGATACGGTGTCCAACGCGATTGCGTGTCGGGGACGAATCCGGGGAACGGCCGCGGCGTGACAGGCACGGAAGGCTCGCGGATCACGCCACGCGCGACGAGGTTCCGGTAGCTGTCGTAGTAGATGGCGACGACCTCGGCGGGCGCGCTCGTCGCGCGGTCGAAGCTGGCATAGGTCACCCGGGAGTCCTCGATGCGCCCGTGGCCGGTGCCGATCTTCTCCTCCGCCTGGCGCGAAAGCAGCGACCCGGCCGATGACGCGATCGACGAGCTGTCGGCGCGCGCAGGCGACTCGCTCTTCGCCGCAGGCCCGTCGAAAGGTTGCGGGCGGCTTTCGCGGGCCGCGGGGGGCGCGATGCTGGCCGGCGGATCGGCGGGCTTCCTGCGGAAGAGCGCAACGCCGATGACCCCGACATCGTCCGGCCGGCCGGTGCGCGCCGCGTAGGAGTCGGGCAATTGCGTGAAGTAGAAAGCCGCGGTCTGCGCGGTGTTCTTTCGCCATCCGGCGATATCGAACGTTCGATTGGCGGCAAGTACGTATCCCGTCTGATCGGGCCGCGCGGTCTCGCCCGATACGATGTTCACGCCGTCGACAGACATCACCGCCATTACCTGGTCGGCCGCGCGATTGCGGATCCTGATCTGGTATTCGTTGCCCGGCTTGCCCGCCACCCAGGCCTTGCCTTCGTGCCAGTACACCTGCAGGTGCCGGTTGTCGGTCCGGTCATGGATCGAAACATCGGCCAGCCGGCCGACCGCGACGGATTGCGTTGAAGCAGCGAGCGCAAGCGCCGCGCCGAGGAAGCGGATGACTTTCATGATCGACCCTTTTCGTGATTGGAAGCCCTGCACCCTGTTGAACGCGGGGGCCGGGAAAAGGGGTTAAACTACTAGCCTGTTTTTTGCTTTGAACCGGGGATTACCTCTTTTTGAATCGCGGAAATGACAACGAAATCCATCATCCCCATCAAGAACTCGACGCCCAAGAACAAGTACGACTGCCTCAAGTGCCCCGGATATTGCTGCAGCTACCCACTGATCGAAGTCACCAAACGCGACATTGCGCGGGTCGCGAAGCACTTCGACTTGTCGGTCGAAAAGGCGCGCAAGAAGTTCTTCCGCTATGACCGCAGCGAGAAAAGCTGGGTGCTGCGCCAGAAGAAGGACGAGCATTTCAAGAAGATCTGCCGGTTCTTCGACACCGAAGAGCGCCGCTGCACGATCTACACGGCCCGGCCCGGCGTGTGCCGCGACTACCCGGGCGAGCCGCATTGCGGCTATTACAGCTTTCTACAGTTCGAGCGCGAACACCAGGATGACCCGGAGTTCGTAGCAACGACTTGATTACTTCTTTTGGGCGGCTGCGCGTAGCGCCGAGAGCGTAGTCGTAGGGGTAATGGCTTCGGGGTCCAGCCGCAGCTCGATCAGTGCGGGTTTGTTGGACGCCGTTGCGCGCGCGAGGGCGGGCGCGAAAGCCTCCGTGGTGTCGACCATCTCGCCAAACGCGCCGTAAGCGCGCGCCAGCGCGGCAAAGTCCGGGTTCATCAACTCGGTGCCCGAAACCCGTGCGGGGTACTCCCTTTCCTGGTGCATGCGGATCGTGCCGTACATGCCGTTGTTCACGACGACGATGATGACGTTCGCCCCGTACTGCATGGCGGTCGCGAGTTCCTGGCCGTTCATGAGGAAATCGCCGTCGCCCGCGAAGGCCACCACCGTCCGGCCCGGCTCTGCAATCTTGGCGCTGATCGCGGCTGGCACGCCGTAGCCCATCGAACCGTTCGTGGGCGCGAGCTGCGTGCGAAAACCGCGGTAGTGATAGTAGCGGTGCACCCAGGTCGCGAAATTGCCCGCGCCGTTGCAGATGATCGCATCCTCAGGCAGCGTTTCGCGCAGACCCTTGATGATTTCCCCGTACTGCAGCTTGCCCGGCAAAGGCTTGGGTTCGCAGTAGGCGAGAAAGTTCTGGCGCGCCTCCCCGGTGCCCTTGCGCCATTTGGCGCCATCGAGCTCGAGGCTGCCCAGCGCATCCACGAACTGTGGATACCCCGAGTTCACGAGCACCGCGCCCTGGTAGACGCGGCCGAGCTCCTCCGCCCCGGCATGCACATGGATCAGTGTCTGCCGCGGGACCGGCACATCGAATAGCGTATAGGCGCTGCTCGTCATCTCGCCGAGCCGCGCGCCGACGACCATCACGAGGTCCGAATCCTTGATGCGTTGCGCGAGGTTCGGGTCGATGCCGATTCCGACATGCCCCGCATACGAGGCGGAGCGGTTGTCGAGCAGGTCCTGGCAGCGGAACGACGCGCCGGCCGCGAGGTTGTGTTTCTCGAGGAAAACCCGCATCGCTTCAACCGAAGCCTTGGTCCAGCCGCTGCCGCCGAGGATCACGAACGGGCGCTCGGCCGCCGACAACAATCTGCCGATTTCGCGCATATCCGCTGGGTCGGGCGCGGCCCGCACGGTCTTGTAGTGCGGCGCATCGGCCACCGCGGCCTGCGAGAAAAGCATGTCCTCGGGCAGCGCGAGCACCACCGGCCCAGGCCGGCCCGCCATCGCGGTGTGGAATGCATGGCTCACATATTCGGGGATGCGTTCGGTGCGATCGATCTGCGCGACCCACTTCGCCATCGGCCCGTACATGCGACGGTAGTCGATCTCCTGGAAAGCCTCGCGCTCGACGATATCGTTGCCGACCTGACCGATGAACATGACGAGCGGCGTGGAATCCTGGAACGCGGTATGGACGCCGACCGCGCCGTTGGTCGCCCCGGGGCCGCGTGTGACGAAAAGGACGCCCGGCTTGCCGGTGAGCTTGCCGTAAGCGTCGGCCATGTAGGACGCACCGCCCTCCTGCCTGCAGATGACGAACTTGAGCTTGTCGCGCACGTCGTAGATGCCGTCGAGCACGGGCAGGAAGCTTTCGCCGGGCACGCCGAACGCGAGCTCGACGCCGTGGCCGACGAGCGCATCGGCAAGGATCTTCCCGCCGTGGCGGGTCTTCAGGTCGGGCTTCATGCAGGCACCTCGCTTGGATTGAATGCGCCGCGCAACGCTGCGCAGCACGCACCCATTGCTTCGTTGGCAGTATCGAGCACGCCTCCCATGAGGAGAAAGCCGTGCACCATGTCGGGAAAATCCCGGTACTCGGTCTTCACGCCCTGGGCCGCAAGGCGCTCCGCGTAGGCGCGTCCTTCGTCGACCAGCGGATCGTAGCCGGCCGTGAGCACAAAAGCAGGCGGCAGCCCCGCAAGGCTCGTCGCCACCAGGGGCGAAGCGCGCCAGTCGAGCCAGTCGGCTTCGTTCGGCACATAGTGACCGCGAAAATAGTTCAAGACCTTGCGCGTGAGCAGGTAGCCCTCCGCATTGCGGACGTGCGAATCGTGGCCGCTGCGCTGGTCGGTCGCAGGATAGATCAACAGTTGGAAACACGGCAGCGGTTGGCGCGATTCGCGAGCATCGATGCACACGACCGCTGCGAGGTTGCCCCCCGCGCTGTCGCCGCCGACCGCAATTCGCTTCGGATCGACGCCGAGCGTCGCCGCCTGCGCCATGAGGTAGCGCGTCGCCGCGATGCAATCGTCGACCGCGGCCGGGAACCGCGCTTCCGGCGCCAGCCGATACTCCACCGAAAACACCATGCATCGCGCCCCGTTCGAAAGCTGCCTGCACGCCACGTCATGGGTATCCAGGTCGCCGATCACCCAACCGCCGCCATGAAAGAAAACGAGGGCCGGCAGGACCGCGTCTTTTGCGCTTCCCGAGGGCCGGTAGGCCCGGACCGGCAATGGCCCTCCAGGCCCCGAAACCAGCAGCAGCGTAACCGCGGCCATCTCAGGCGCTGCTGGTGAAGTCACGCCGCGCGTGTCGCGATACACCCGGCGCGCAACCACCGGCGGCAATTCGTGGTACGGCGGAAGTGGCGAGCGCGCCACGCGCTCGAGCAGGACCGACACTTGCGCATGCACGCTCATGCGGAGTTCGCCGCGAGCATCTTTGCCAGGCGCTCCTTGAAGAAAGGCGCGGGCTTCATGATGCGAGTGTCCTGCGTAACCACCAGCGGCCGGATCTTCGCCACATAGGCCTGCCACGCCGGGTCCGCCTGCATCGCGGCGCGGCATTGGTCGCGCTGGTTGAGGTCGTCGTAGGCCCAGAGATGGATGACCGTGTTCTGCATCCCGACTTCCGTCGCGTAGTAACCGACCATGTGCGGCAGGTGCTTCAGCTGGGTCGGCATTCCCTCGGATTCGTAGATCCTGAAGTACTCGGCGACCTTCCCCGGGTGCAGAAGGTAAATGCGTTCTTCGACGTACATCGGACCTCTCCTGGGGGCACTACGCGGGGCACTACGCGGGTGGAAACCGGCAAACGCGCGGGTCTGTCGCCAGCGAGGCGATTATATAATCCGGTCCCAAGCATCACCGGCTGTTTCGCCATGCACGAAACCGACATCGCAACGCTGCGCCGCATCCTCAAGGAGTCCCGCACGATTGCGGTCGTCGGGCTGTCGGCCAACTGGTACCGCCCGAGCTACTTCGCGGCGAAATACATGATGGAGCACGGCTACCGCATCATTCCGGTCAATCCCCAGTACCCGGAGGTGCTCGGACAGAAGTGCTACGCGTCGCTGCGCGATATTCCCGGCAAGGTCGACATCGTCGATTGTTTCCAGAAAACCGAGCGCATCCTGCCGCTGGCCGAAGAAGCGATCGCGATCGGCGCGAAGGTCCTGTGGCAGCAAATCGGCGTGACCAACGAGGAGGCGGATCGCCGGGCGCGTGCCGCCGGCCTCGATTCGGTGATGAACCGGTGCGTGAAGATCGAGCACGGGCGCCTGTTCGGCGGGCTTAACTGGGTCGGCGTGAACACGCGGGTGATCTCCGCCAAGAGGCCGCAGGTCCTCCCATACTGACGACACGCTTACGTAAGCGCTTATTGGGCATTCCCGTAAGTGACCACTTTCATATCTCAATTTAACCCCTTGAATCGGGATATCCTTCCATCCACCGCTGGCGCCCCGGCAGCGCGGAAGTTATTCTTCCCGCTCAATAGCGGAATCGATGCCCGACCATGAATGCACTGCGTTTTTTCGAAGGTAGATTTGGCCGCGTAGTCCTGACGGATTCGACCCCCGCGCAGGCCGAACACACGCATGCAGAGCACCAGTTGGCCCTCAAGTACGACGGCGCCGACCGCCATTTCGTGATCGGCGGAGAGCGCGAGGTCCTGACCCGCAACGACATCCTGTTCATCAATGCCCAGCGGCCGCACGAGGCCCTTGCCAACGCAGATGGCTCCAGCGCCCGGTTGCTGTTGATGAACATCTCGCCGGATTGGCTGGCGCAGACTTTTCCCGCAATGTTCCGCAGCCCGGACCAAGGCCCCCACCCGCGTACTCTCGACGTGGTGACACCGCATATCCGCAAGGTCGCCGACGCTATGGCGATCGACATGATGAACGACCGCTTCCCTCCGGCCGACCGCCTCGAGTTCATGGTCCAGGAACTGATCCAGTCGATAATCGACAGCTACATTGCCAAGCGGCGTTCGACTTCCCCGATGTGGCGGGGCTCGAAATTCGCCGATTCGCGCATCCGGCGGGCCATTGCGCTTCTGCGCGCCAGGCCGAACAAGGACGTGAACATGGATGACGTCGCGGCGCAGGTCGGCCTGTCGCGCTCGCGCTTCTACGACCTGTTCCAGATTTGCACCGGCCGCTCGCCGCGCGAATATCTCGACATGCTGTGCGTCGAGACCGCGATCACGCGGCTGTCGACTTCGGACACCAAGATCGGCGACGTCTCCGCCGAACTCGGGTTTTCGGCGCAAAGCAACTTCACGCGGTTCTTCCTGAACCAGGTCGGCGCTTCTCCTTCCGAGTACCGGCGCTTCTCCTCGGCCGGCCTTTCCGGCTGGGACTCGCCATCGGCATCGGCCTCCGCGCCCGGATTGCCGCCGTTCGACGCAGGTATGCTCGAACCGGCCAAGTAGGCCGATGCCGGTGATCGATTCTTCGGCCCTCGCCGCCTGGGTGGGCCGCACCGAAGTCCGCGAGGACCACATTTCGGAGCGCAACGCGCAGCTGCTCGCGGCGACGCTCGACCGCGATGCGGTGCCGGCAAACGGCGAGGCTTTGCCGCCGCTGTGGCACTGGACGTATTTCGTGCCGACCGCACGCACCGCCGAGATCGAGGCGGATGGCCACCCGAAACGGGGCGGGTTCCTGCCCGCGGTGCCGCTTCCGCGCCGAATGTGGGCCGGAGGGCGTCTCACGTTCGCCAAACCGCTCGCGGTCGGCGAGCGGGCGACCCGGCGATCCACCATCCGCGACGTTTCGGCCAAGCACGGCAAGACCGGGACGCTTGTGTTCGTGAAAGTCCTCCACGAGATCGAAGGTGAAAGCGGCCTCGCCATCTCGGAGGAGCAGGACATCGTCTTTCGCGAAGCGGCAAGCGGACCTGCGGCTGCGCCCCCGGCGGCCCCCGGAGATGCACAATGGTCCGACGGGATCGAACCCGGCCCGGTGCTGCTTTTCCGCTATTCCGCGCTTACCTTCAACAGCCACCGCATTCACTACGACCAACCGTACGCGACCGGTGTCGAAGGCTATCCGGGCCTGTTGGTGCATGGCCCCCTCTCGGCCACCCTGCTCGTCGAATCTCTGGCCAGGCGCACGACCCGGGCGCTCAAGAGCTTCTCTTTCCGTGGCGTGAGCCCGCTCACCGGCGGCGCGCGAATCACCTTCAACGGCCGCATCGAAGGGGATCGTGCGCTCCTCTGGGCGGCGAATGCCGATGGGCGCCTTGCAATGACAGCCGAGGCGACATTGGCATAAGCCGATCGGCCTTGCCAGTGGCACATGGCTTGCTTAGAGTGAGCCATCCTCAAGAGACCGTTTCATGGCCGCCCAAGTCCAGCACTACGATGAAATGAACCTGCCTGGCGCCGGCGGGCGGCGGGTGCGCGAGCACTACGGGCCGCTGGTCGAATGGCTCGCGGCGATGCCGCCGGAGCGCGTGGCCGAAAAGCGGCGCGAGGCGGACCTGCTGTTCCATCGCGTCGGCATCACCTTCGCGGTCTATGGCGACGAGGCGGGCTCCGAGCGGCTGATCCCGTTCGACACCATCCCGCGCATCATCCCGATCGCAGAATGGGAAATACTCGCCAAAGGGCTCACGCAGCGGGTCACCGCGCTCAACCATTTCCTGCACGACATCTACCACGAGCAGCGGATTCTCAAAGCGGGCGTGATCCCGTCCGAGCAGGTGCTGACCAACGAGGCCTATCAGGTCTCGATGATCGGCCTGGAGCTGCCAAACCATGTCTATTCGCACATTGCAGGCATCGACCTGATCCGCCACGAGGACGGAAGCTACTACGTGCTCGAGGACAACCTGCGCACGCCCTCGGGCGTGTCCTACATGCTCGAGAACCGCAAGATGATGATGCGGCTCTTCCCGGAACTGTTCGCCACCCAGTCGGTGCTCCCGGTAGAGCACTACCCGGGCCTGCTGCTCGAGACGCTGCGCGCCTCGGCCCCTGGCGAGATGCGCGAACCCACCGTCGTTGTGCTCACGCCGGGCCAGCACAACAGCGCGTATTTCGAGCACGCCTTCCTGGCGCAGCAAATGGGCGTCGAACTGGTGGAGGGCGCGGACCTATTCGTCAAGGACGGCCGCGTCTACATGCGCACCACCGGCGGCCGCCAGCGCGTCGACGTCATCTATCGGCGGGTGGACGACACCTACCTCGATCCGCTCACCTTCCGCCCAGACTCTTTTCTGGGCGTGCCCGGACTCCTATCGGTCTACCGCGCGGGCAACGTGAGCCTGGCGAATGCGCTCGGTACCGGTGTCGCAGACGACAAGTCGACCTACCCCTATGTGCCGGACATGGTGCGGTTCTACCTGAGCGAAGAGCCGATTCTCAAGAACGTCCCTACCTGGCAGCTCAAAAAACCCGACGACCTCGCCCATGTGATGGACAACCTCGCCAAGCTCGTGGTGAAGGAAGTGCAGGGCTCCGGCGGCTACGGCATGCTGATCGGCCCGACCTCGGCCAAGAAGGAGGTCGAGGCCTACCGCGGGCGCATCCTCGCCAACCCGGCAAACTACATCGCGCAGCCGACGCTTTCGCTGTCGACCTGCCCGACCTTCGTCGAGCAAGGCATCGCGCCGCGCCATATCGACCTGCGCCCGTTCGTGCTTTCTTCCAAGGACGTGAAGTTCGTCCCGGGCGGCCTCACGCGCGTGGCGCTCAAGGAAGGCTCGCTGGTGGTGAATTCGTCCCAGGGCGGCGGAACTAAAGATACTTGGGTGGTGGAGTAGTGCTTTCCCGCGTAGCCGACCGCATTTTCTGGATGTCGCGCCAGATGGAGCGCGCCGAAAACATGGCGCGCATCCTCGGCGTGACCTCGAACCTTGTGTTGTTCGGCACCAAGGATGCGCAACAGCAGAAAAACCTGCTCGCGCCGCTGTCGATTACCGAAACCGACGAGGCATTCTTTGCCAGCCACAAGAAGCTCACGCTGCCGGCGCTGCTCGATTTCATGGCGCTGGACGAAAAGAACCCCTCGTCGATCTACTCCTGCCTCAAGTGGGCGCGCGAGAACGGCCACGCGGTGCGCTGGCAGATCACTTCCGAAATGTGGGAAACGCTGAACGCCACCTGGCTCGAGCTCAAGGGCTTCAAGAGGAAGGACATCATCGGCGCGGACGCCACGCGATTCTTCGACTGGGTCAAGGACCGGAGCCACCTCTTCCGCGGCGTGACCTACGGCACCATCGTGCGCGGCGAGGCGTTCAACTTCTCGCGCCTCGGCACGTTTCTCGAACGTGCCGACAACACCGCCCGCATCCTCGACGTGAAATACCACATCCTGCTGCCGCGGGTCGAAGACGTCGGCGGCGCACTCGATTACTACCAATGGGCCGCGCTGCTGCGCTCGGTGTCCGCGTTCGAAACGTATCGCACGCTCTATCGCGACCAGATCTTCCCGATCAAGGTGGCCGAACTCCTGCTTCTCGAACGGCGCATGCCACGGTCACTGGCCGCGAGTTTCGACCAAGTCACCGAAGCGCTCAGCCGCATCGAAGGCCAGAACGACCAGGCGGCCAAGCGGCTCGCGAGCGAACTGCACGCACGCCTCACGCACGCCGACATCGAGGAAATCTTCCAGGGTGGCCTGCACGAATACCTTGAATCGTGCCTCGACGACATCGGCGAACTCGGCAGCCGCATTCAGCGCGCCTACCTGGGCACGATATGAAATTCGACGCATGAAACTAGCGATCACCCACGATACGACCTACCGCTACGACGCGCCTGTCCGCTCGTCGACGCAGTATTTCCGGCTGACCCCGCGCGAGTCGCCACGCCATCGGGTTCTCCATTGGCAGGTCGATACGCAGCGTCCCGCAACGCAAACGCACGATGGCTATGGCAACGTCCTGCATGTGCTGACCTTGGACAAGACAGTGTCCGAGATCCGCATCCGCGCGCACGGCGTCGTCGAAACGCTCCCGGTCGGCGAGGCGGCCTCCAGCGATGCGCCCATCGGTCCGGAGAACGTGCTCTCGCCCCTCGTGTTCCTGCGCACGACCCCGATCACACGGGTCGATGAAGCGCTTGCCGCGTTTGCCGGGCGACATCGCAAGCGCGCGGGCACGCTGGCCGGTCTGCGGGAACTCGCCGCATCGATCTCCGACAAGATCCCGTTCAAGCCGGACGAAGGCAGCGCCACGCTGAGCGCCGCCGAGGCGTTTTCCGGCGGCGGCGTCAGCGTTCGCGACCAGGCGCATGTATTCATCGCCTGTTGCCGCAACCTTGGCGTGCCGGCGCGCTTCGTGAGCGGCTACCTGCATTCGGCCAAGGCCGCGGACGAGGGCTTCATCGCCGGCCATGCCTGGGCCGAAGCCTGGGTCTCCGGGCAATGGCGGGGCTTCGACCTCACCAACCATCGCGCCGACGGCAGCGAACACCTTGCGCTTGCCATCGGCGCCGATTACCTCGATGCCTGCCCGATCCGGGGCGTGCGCACCGGCGGCGGGTTCGAGACCATGCAGGCGAAGTTGGAGATCAGGCTCTCGCAGTAGGCGCATTTCGAGGTCTCGGGGCGCGGTCCTGCGCTAACATTAGCCTCATGACCTACTGCGTCGCCGCCGTCACCAAGGAAGGCATTGTGTTCGCGTCGGACTCGCGCACCAATGGCGGGGTCGACCAGATCTCGGTGTTCGGCAAGATGAATGTCTTCGAGAGCCCGGGCGAGCGGATGATCTGCATGCTTTCTTCGGGCAACCTCGGCACCACGCAGAGCGTGATTTCGCTCCTCCATATCCGTTCGAAGCTCGATGACGGGAGCATCAATGCGGCCGGCATTTTGGGGCTGCACCACATGTACGACGTCGCCGTTCTCGTCGGGCAGACCTTGCGCGAGGTCATCGCCCGGGACGGCCCGAGCCTTGCAGCCGACGGCATCGACCCGGGCTGCACCTTCATCCTCGGCGGCCAGATCAAAGGCGAGCCGCCGCGCCTCTTCCTCGTCTACCCGCAAGGCAATTTCATCGAGGCGATGGCCGACACCAACTACTTCCAGATCGGCGAAAGGAAGTACGGCAAGCCGATGATCGACCGCGTGGTCACATTCCAGACGCCGCTCAAGGACGTGGCCAAGTGCATCCTTGTGTCGTTCGATTCGACCATGCGCTCCAATCTCTCGGTCGGCCTGCCGATTGATCTGCTGGGCTACGCGGTCGATTCGCTGCGCGTGACGCACCGGCGCCGCTATGAGGAGGGCGATCCCTACTTCGCAACGATCAGTGGGTTCTGGTCGACCGGGCTGCTGCGGGTGTTTTCGGAGGTGCCGGACGTGACGTGGAACTGAAGCAAGGAATCGTCGATGACCAAAGCAAAATCCACCGGTAAGGGTAGGGCAGCGGCAGGATTGCTTCAGGCCGTGCGCGACATGAATGCGGGGCGTGCAGCACGCGTATACCTGCCTGATGGAAAGGGCCGCATGGTGCGTTCGGAAGTCGCACGGGCGAAGTTGCTACGAAAAGCATAACTTACGTATCCGTAGACCTGCATCAGTAGCCAGTTACATGTTAATTTTGTTGTTTAATTACACAACATGGGGCGATGCTTGAATGGAATGTTGGTTGACACCACCGCAGGAAACTACAACCTCCATCCGGTCTTGATATTCGAAGGGTGCTTGTTCACCCCATCCACGACACCCTGAGGAGAAGTTCCGGCAGCCGGTCGAAGCGACTAACAAACCGCTGTCGCAGCGTCTGAGTCTAGACACTCGGCCATCTTGAGCAGTTGCTCGTAACTTTCGGCTACGGGCGGCATACGGATTTCTCTTACTGGGCTGTCCTTCGGATACTCCTTCATGTCGCTATTCTGGAAATGAAATTCTCCGCGATGAGCAACGTGTATATGTATGTGCTGACTGATTCCCGAAACGGGGTGCCACGTCAGCAGCCGGTTCACCGCAAAACCTAGCGACCTGGCCCAACCACCGGGAGGGCCCATTTCTGCTTGCAGTAATCCGCTCTTGGGATCCAGTACTTCGCTAATCCCATCTCTGTATTGTGTGACAACTGCACCGCTTCCGATGCTGATTGCAGAATTACCGTTTCGGGTTATCTCAGGTTCAAACGCTGGCGACGAGAATTTGCAGAGATACGGAATGGCTCGGGTAGGAATTCCGTCCTCAGTCGGGTGCGGTCCTACCAATAGAAACTGCGCGCCCAAGTCCTGTTGATCCTTCGGAGCTGCCTCGAACACGTCCCTTGCTATCGGAGCCCAATGTTCTGCAACGACGTTTGGCTCCCAAGCGGAATTCGGCGGCGCATCGGCTGGAAGGCGCAAGTAGTCCGAAATGCTTTGGAGAAGTTCGAAGCCTATATAGACCGACCCGGCGAAGGCTCCGACTATGTACGGGCCTACCGGGTACGCTTTACGCACCAGATCTGCAGTTCGGCCATCGCGACAGGTAATCTGCACGTCGGAGATCATAGCCGCGTAGGCCCCTAAGATATTGCATGCGCCGATCGCCCAAGTCATGCGGCTTTTCCAGTGCTCGGCGTCTGCGACCCCCGCGTCACGGGAGCCACACAATCGAAGTGCGACGCTTCGCGCGCGTGACAGCGACGTAAAGAAGTCTGCGCTGGGTTTGGGCGATCCAATTCCCATTCAACGGTACCTACTTCCCCATGTCCTTCCACGATCGGCTCAATGATCACGCCAGCGCTTCGAAGAGTTCGCCCGGTGCGACAGCGTTGGGATCGTCGAACAACGGTTCGGCATCGAGCGCATTGGAGCGCAACAGTTCCCCGGCGCCCATCAGATGATCGTGGAGTGCACGGCGCGAAGCTTCCGCGAGCGGCGCGATCCGGGATGCACCATCCGTCCACTCGACGATGCGGATATTTCGCGCCTTAAGCCACTTCGCATCGAGTACTTCCGGGCTATGCGTCGTCACCACGACTTGCATGCGCTCCGAAGCATTCAGCAGGAGATCCAGAATTGCCCCGAGTGCACCGGGATGGATCGTCGCTTCGGGCGCCTCCAACGCCAGGAGCGTCGGTGTCGGCCGCTGGAAGACCGCGACCAGCAAACCCAGCGCGCGGAGCGTCCCATCTGACATATTGAACGCCTCGAATTCGAGCCGTTCCTTTTGCCCCCATTCCTGGGTGAACTCCAGCGACAGCTTGTTCCCGTGCTTGATTGGCTTGACCCGTCTGGTGTTCGGGACCACTGACGCGAGCAGGTCGCATATGCGCTCGATCTCCTCAGGGGACTGACGCTCAATCTCCTGCAGCACACTCGCCGCGTTGCTGCCGTCCGGTTTCAGGCTGGTACCGCTGTCCGGGTCCTGCATTTGCCTCAGTCGGCCCGGCTCGATCGAGTAGGTCCTGATTCCGCTCAACGCCCGCACCACGGAAGCGAATCTCACATCTCCACCGATGACGGGTAGCACCAAGGCAGAAGGTTCGGACGCGGGGTCCATGCCACGAACATTGGAGTGAAAACCGCTCAGGGTCCGGTCGAACCAGTGCCGGCTGCCGTTCTCCAGGTTGACAATGCACTGCTCGCGAACGACATCGAACCCGTAATTAGGCAACGCGCGCACTTCGAAGGCATAGCGCCCCCCGGTGACGGCGCCGCTGATCGGGCCGAATATGGCGCAAAGCCCCAGGTTGGGCGGATAGCTCCGCTCGGAGGTCTGACTCCTCACCGACATGATTCCGCCACGACGCTCGAGGGCCGCCCGCAACGGCGACACCATCAACTCGGCCAGGAATGCAAAAGCATCCACGAGATTGCTCTTTCCGGAACCGTTGCGGCCGACCAGGAAGGTCGGGTTTTCGAAATCGATGGTCCCGCTCGGGATGCTTCGAAAGCGTTTGAGGATGAGTTTCTTCAATACCGCATTCATTTCGTCACCTCGGCCGGGCTAGCAGCAATGCATCCGCTTATTCGCTCAGCAAGGGATTCGTTTTCGGCGGCAAGCTCAATCCTTACCGGCTATTGCGCCAAATAAACAGGACAATGCGCCATTTTATTTGGCGCATTCCTGTATATGCGCCAAATAAAAGGCAGGATATGGCGCATTTAGCGCCTCACGCGCAGGTAACCAATGCCAAAAGATAATCGTATTCGCCGAATTCGACTCTTCAAGAAGCTTTGACGGCGCACTATGGCTCGCACGCCTTACAGAAGTCGTCCAAGTCGGCAACTTGAATTGATTTCGCGACGGCTCAAGCTGGTGCATGCCCCGGTGACCAAATCATGTGGTTTTTCCAGTCCGGATGGTACTCATTGACTCTCACGAGGCAGCCCATGCCCGCTCTCATGGCCGTCGTGGGCGCCGGCTGGACTCGACGGCTGTTCAAACTGGCGCATCCGAATAATTTGAATAAGCACTGCGGTGGGCAGGCATTCTGAAAACTTGATCGGTTTCGCGCGTTCCTTGATTTCCTCCATCGAAAACTGGAGGTCCGCGACGACGAGACCAGAGTTCAGTTCGCTCGGGTCGATAGGCGTTTTGAGATCAAGTCCAAGAGCATCAATGCGCCTGACCTCATCCGGGGATTGAATTTGTTTGGCGATAGTGCGGTTAGCGCGCGTACCACCGAAGGTCCAAAGACGAGCGCCACCAAACTCATTCATTGTGACTAACCAGCCAGAGGTGCTGTCAGCATCGGGGAAATTTTCCAAAATATGTTCGATTTCAAGATGCGCGCGTTTCGAGATTACTGTCTGTTTGCCTACTCCCTCACGTAAGGCACCACAGATTCCTTGTGCGATTTCTCGGCTCAAAGTACGTCCGCTTCCTGTCCACCGAGCCTTGCCACCCTCTTTTGCGGGCTCCAGCCACACCGTTCGCCGCCTCCAGTCGACATCTGTGATGCGCCAGCTTTTTCCGGCCAGCAGGAGCAACCGATTTTCTTTATCACCAGCCAACATCGTCGGGTCGATGAACCCGACCTCAACGCTGCCAAAGCGCCCCAGCAGTAATTGGGCGCCTGAGAAAGATGCCAACAGTTCTTTGTAGTGAGCACGGCCGAACTGCCTTTCTGTTGCAGGACCAACCTGCAGAACGCCGTCAGTTTCCATCAGGAAGCCGAGTTGAACCATGTGACCGATTAAATCTGCGACGCCTTCGGCACTCGATTCAGGGAATGACCCGCACAGTAGTGAAACAAGGTCTTGCCTCGGCCATTGGGAGCGTTCCAAGGTCGCTGCCATGGCCTGTTGCGCCAAGATGGCCCACGGTTCAGGCGGAGGAAAGGCGGCTTCGACCCAGCCTTCACCCCAAAGGCGACAAATGCCCATGGCCAGCATAAGCGAATCGTCATTCGTACAGAGAAACAAGCAGCTTCGCCTCGCGCCGGCCCGGCGGCCGGTGCGGCCCATGCGCTGAAGGAACGATGACACCGTTGAAGGCGCGTCGATTTGGATCACATGATCCAAATCCCCGACGTCGATGCCAAGCTCCAGTGTGGAGGTGGCAACAATCACGCAGTCCTTTTCATCCGCGAAGGCCGTTTCAGCAAGTTTTCGCTCCGAATGGCTCAGCGACGCGTGACTTAAAAATACCCGTACTTCCTGGCCACGCAGTGCGCTGGTCAGTTGCTCGGCTCTGCTGCGTGAATCGCAAAACACCAGGCGTTTGCTGCCCCGGTAGAGTCGGGCGATGACCGTAACCGCGTTGGCCAAAGAGCCAACGAAATCGATTGTGACGTCTGCATCGGTGCTCACCGACGGGCTTCCGACAACCTGTTTGATCCCGGTGGGGGCAAACCAGTCGAGCAACTCCGTTGGATTGCTCACGGTGGCTGACAGACCAAGCCTTTGCATTTCGTTCGGAACGTACTGTTGCAGACGGTGAAGCACAGCTCTCAAGTGCCACCCGCGATCATCAGCTGCGAATGCGTGCAACTCATCGGCAATCGCAACCCTCAAATTTCCAAACCACGCTCTTCGGTCAATTCGAGTGGATACCAACATACCTTCAAGCGACTCGGGCGTGGTCAAAAGTATGTCCGGGGCGTCCTTGATGGCATGGCTCTTCTGCGATTGGGAAACATCCCCATGCCAAACAGCCACGCGTCTGCCGACCAGCCCGGCGTAATGAGACAAACGCTGTTCGAGATTATTTAGCAGGGCCTTGATCGGACAAACGTAAATCACGCTCACCCCTGGCCAGGCGAGGGTCAACATCCTCGACAGAACTGGGATGATCGCGGCCTCTGTTTTGCCGCCGGCCGTCGGGGCCAACAAGAGGCAATGCGCGCCGGAAAGAATCGGATCAATCGCCTGGAGTTGGGTCGGTCGCAGGCTGTCCCAGCCCAGTGAGTTCACGACGTGGTACTGAAGCACCGGGTGAAGCTTTTCGAATTCGATCACAGAACAATGTCATCCACGCCAGTGGCACCAGCGGCGGCCCGCTCATTCGCCGTCATTTCGTTTTCTGCGAGCGTTAGCTTGTAATGCTGGCGCGGGTCGAAGTCTTCATGCAAATCTACCCGGTCAAGCACATCGGCGACCAGTTTCTTGAGAAACAGGCGTGGCGCCACTCCCACTTTGCCACCTAGGCCGCCAGCCACTGCGCGTGCCAAAGTTTCAATATAGGCATCATTGACCAAGGTACGCAGACGGTCCTCGGCAGGCTGTAATTCCGCGTATATGTCGCGCACCCGCTTGCCGACGGCCACCAACGAGCTTTGATCGAAAGGTGCCATGCGAATCTGCACCGCTCGCGGATTGTCAAACCGGCGGTCGGTGCCAAAGTCCACGTGCAGGCGTTGTGCCAGCGGTGCAAGCCTCTGTACCCCCTGGGCACCATCAAAGAATGCCGGTGTCCCTGTAATGACGAGGTACAGGCCAGGAAAGCGCCCTGCATCGATCTCATCAATCAACTGGCGCAAGGCGTTTAATCCACGCTCACGCGCGTCGGCGCGCATGCGCTGGAGCGTTTCCACCTCATCAAGCACCAACACGAGGCCTGGAAAGCCGCTATCGCGCAATATAGTGAGCAATCCGATCAGGAAGTTGGCCGCACCAAAGTGGTCCAATTCTCCCTTGATGCCGGCCGCGCGCTTTACGCTCGCCGCGACATTGGGCTGCCCGGCGAGCCAGCTGATCAGCCCTTCAGCAAGCATGTTGTCGCCAGCGGCCAAGGCCCGACGGTAGGTTCGCAGCACGGCCGAGAAGGCTGGCGCGGTTTTGCTGATGGTCGTTAGGCGGGCTTCCATCAGTTCTTCGGTTCGTTCCAGCAGTGCCTTTGCGTCAACGGCATCGACCGATCCATCCAAGAGAACATCCTGTTCCAACGCAAAAAACCAACCGTCGATCACACTTCGAAACGCACCGGAGTTGCTATCCACGGTCCCTAGGCGTTCGACCAGCCGACGGTAGATCGTCTCCAGGCGATGCAAGGGCGTTTCGGTTTCGTTGATCTGCACTTCACTGGTGGCAAATCCTTGCGCGCGTGCGCGTTCCTGAAGCCAGCGACCAAAAAAGGTTTTGCCTGTGCCGTACTCTCCCCGCACCGCCTTGAACCCACCGCGCCCAACGGAGACTGTAGCTAGATCTTCGTCCAGAGTGCTCGTAAAGGAGTCGATGCCCACCGCAAGCGCGTCCAGTCCCGCGCTTGGAACCGTGCCGCGTCGCAAAGCGCCGACAATGTCATCGCGTCTTGCAGCGCTGATCATCGGGCAGCAACGATCAGGGTGATACGGAATTGCTGCAGCAGCAAAGTCCGATTCAGTTCAACGGTGCCGGCGCCTTCATCCACCAACAACACTGTGGCTTGGTCTACGTTCAAGATCCGTCGCACGGCGCTCAACAGCCCGTTCAATCGAATTTCCGGCAAGGAGAGCCTCTGGGCAAGAGCCGCACGAGACAGTTTTCCGCCGCGCTCGGACAATGCCGTCAGCAGCTTGCGCATTTGGTCATCGTGTGGCGCTACACGTGCCGCCAGTAAGCGCTGAGACGCGTATACCTGGCTTTGCAGGAGGACATTGATCCAGTCTGCTGCTTGTGCCGGCGCTGCGGTTGGAATCGGCGCCATCGGCTCGTCGAACAACTGGTCTTGCCCAGGGGGTGGCGCAGCTGGTCGGCGCGAAACTGTTCGGGGCACCGGCGTTTGTTGAGTTTCCAAGTTGGGCAGATCCCACCATTCCGGCTGGGTTGGCAAGGCTGGTTGCCATTCGGGCAGGTTCATTCCAAATGGCACCAACACACTCAAAGGCACAGTCACCTCTTGAGGTGAAACTCCACCGTGATACCCGTTCTTGCGGCCCGCGTACCTTACGCTTTCGCTCCACAGACACGCGACCGATGTTGCATCGTTTGCGGTTCGAACACGTCCACCTGTCAAAATGATCTCGTTGCTGTTTCCCGCATCGTTGCCAGCACGCCATCGATCGCTTTCGCCGCCGGTGGTTTGGGTGGTTCCGTCTTCGAGCAGGTGCCCGTGATCGGCAGTGATCACGACTACGCGGCGAGCCTCCCGGGCTTCGCGCAGAATCGGTAGCAACAAACGCAGGTCTTCCAAATTCCACCGTTGATGCAGCTGATCCGGTCCGCTCAGATGGTCGTCCACAGCGTTGTATACGAGGCCGACTACGCGCTGTTGGCGGTTCGCAATAGCTGTTCTAACTTCGTTGGAAAGGTTCGTCGAGTCACTCAGATCACCCTTGTGAAAAAGCTTGGGGGGCATATCAGCGCGCGATTGAGCCAGCAATCCGGCATGGGTTGAAAATCCAGTCTTCTCAACTGAAGACGTACCTGTCGTGAGTCGTCCGCAAAGCAAGGTTGCACGGCTCACCTCGGTGACTGTCGGGAACGCAGCCACGCCTGCCAATGGCCGTGCCAACGCGGCCGGCACCATCTCGACCCAACCCAGCCGCTCGGGCCGGGCAAAAAGCTCTCTGAAAATGCTGGCGCTCAAGCCATCAACGACAAGTAACAGCACAGGTTCGTGCGCAGCCAGCGGCGCAACTACTCTGTCGAGCACCGACTCCAGTGGAACGATGCGACCCTCAATCCCCGGTGCCTGTGCATTCCAGCGCTGCAAAGCCAAGGCAAATTGCCGTCCCAAAGCATTGCGGCGTTCGATCACGGCAGTACGGACGGCTGCGTAAGCGTGCGACACCTCTACCAGTTCATCGCCGCCCAGCAATCTGAAGCGCGCCCAATCCACGAACGCGCCTTCGTCGGTTTGCCAACACACCAAATCGGCCACGGTGGTGGCACTTGTTGCGGGCCGTACCAGCCAACGGGCCATGCGCCTTGCCATTTCCACTCGGTCCGCCCGCTGCGGTTGGGCCGCAGCCAGTACATGGGTCAGGACGCGGTCGGCTGCTTCTTCGACCGCGATCAGGGTTTCAACCGTGGGCGCCTGCACATGTCGGGTCAAGTGCGCGGCAAATGACCGCATGCGCTGATCGAAGCCCAATGGCAAAACATCGCTCAGATGCGCGAACTCAGCGACGCGCAAATCATTCAACAAAGCGTCGGCACGGTCCAAGGCCGCACGGTACACATCAGAACCGCCATCACGAACCAGCTGTCGCGCAGCCTCAGCCCAGGCGCGTCCCTCGGTTACGCCAACGTGGGTGTCGTTGACAAACCGCTCCAGCCTGACGCACGCGTGCCCCAAGCCTGGATGGCCTTCTCCTTCCCTGGCGTACAGAACTCCGCACACCAGCCCCAGCGCCATCGCGTCACCTGTGCGATCCGCTTCTACGCAAGCCAACACCATGTTGCCCGCGATGCCCGCCGATTCGCCCAACCAGTGCAGGGCATCGGAGCGGGCGTTGGCGGGCAGCAAGTTGAGCGAGGCGTCGGCACTGGACTGCATCGTCCACCGCAGCAGCGCCATTGCATCAGGTCGAGGTACTTCCAATTGCAGGAAGCGCTGAAGCAGTTCTTTCCAAGCTGTCTCCAGATCGAGAAAACCATTCGCAACAGGGGTGTACGCACCTTGGGCGGTACCGTCCACCAGCAGCTGGGGCATCCATGAGTAACGTCCCAAGCGGGCGTCCACTTCTTTTGCGCCAAAAAGCTGTCGGACAATCACCCAGCCCTCTGGCTGAAAGACACGTCCTCGTGCCAGGCGGGCAGCGATGTCTTCGGCAATCTCGTTTGTACCCAATGGCGTCAGCAACACCAGACCAGTATTGGCCGCATCGACTTCTTCGACATCGCACAGGGCTTCGCGCATCGCCAGCATGGAGTCGCACCAACGCAAGGCAAATTGGCGCCCACGCTGCGTCATTGTGTCAGGCCAATCCTGTTTGGTGGCCGAACGAATCGCGACGGCCAATGCAGTCGGCTCGCGCGCCAAAACCGCGTCCAGTTGCGCGGCAATTTGGGGCATCGAAATGGTCATGGCTTGGGATTCCGGCGTTGAATCCGCCAGCTCAGGCTCAGTTCCAGCTCATGGTCGCTTTCAAGTCGTTCTTGCAAGGTCTTCAGCACCGAGACTGCTGCTTCGGCGTCGAGATCAAGCTTTTGAGCCTCCTCCACCAGCACGGGCGCCGCGGGCGGGGCTCCGGAGCCAGTGAAAGGCGCAGGGGCTGGTGCCGCAGGCATGGGCACCGGCGATGCGCCCGTAGACGCGGTCGCAGGGGCTGCGACAGTCAGCAATCGAACTGCGTCCCGGTCAAGCTCCTCAAGTTTGGACTTCAGCGGAATGACGTGTTCTTCGCTGCTCAGCGTTTCGGTCAAGCGCCTCAGGATCGAAACCGCCGCCGCCTGACGATGGTCTTGCAGGTCCCGCATGGCATCAAAAATGTTCCACCTTGCGTTGTTCAACGCATCGGCGACGTTTTGGGCTTGCCCCATGCTGCGGCTCACGGCTGCTTCAGAAGTCTCAATCGATGCATTGGCCAGCGTTTGTACCAGTTCTGCGTCGGTCGCTGACTGCAGCGCAGCCAGCAGCGACTGGGCCGATTCACTGGTTCGTACGCGTCCGTCCACTGACGCGCCGTAGCGTGTGGCACGGTCTCTCGCCACGACAACCAATTTGCCCACCGCTTCGCGTTTGGCCGTGACCTCGCGGCGAACATCGTCCACCAGGCGGCCAACATTGCCAGCATTGAGCGTTTGCGGAACGGTCAGGCCAAACAAGCTGGCCGCGCGGTTCACCGCCGTTGCCCAGTGGGCAGCATCTGGCAGGGCTTGTTCACGCAATTCAAGCTCGTCGGCCAAGCTGTCGATGCTGGGTTCAATCGGGCCACCACGCAAAATGAAGCGGCGGTTTGTAAGGGCCGCAAAACTCATGATGATGAGGTTTTGCAACTCCAGCGGGAGCCCCATCGGGTTTGGTGTGTCGATCCAGCGACGCAATTGCGCCACAGTCATCGTGCCACCGCCATCGCGCGCATGGCTTTGGGCAAAGCGGGAACGCCAATGGTCCTCAACCAGGAGGTGCGTTTCGCCCATTTGCCCCAATTGACAGGGGTTTACGATTGAGCGAACCAACCGGCGCGTAGCGGAATCCTGTACCAATCCGCGATGGTCCGTGGCTTCTATGGCACGCTGAACCTCTGGCCAGATCTTTCGAATGACGGCAGGTTTGATGTCGGTGTCGAATTCCGGATGGGCGGGGTACTGGTGCGCAAAAAGCTGCCCCAGAAGGGCCTCAAAGGCTTCCCTGAAGGTTGCCCCGACAGGAGGGCGCGGTGACAGAGTAGGGTCCAGGGAATGAAACTGTTCGTCAGAGGTGAGCGCGTTGGTGACTGCATCGCGTGGTTCCGTGCTGATGCCAAACGCCACCTCCAGCTGGCTGCGCAGCTTGATCCTCAATTGATCCAATTGATTTTGAGCCAGGGCTTTGGCCTGGACTCGATCCACAAAGCTCAGATGGGCGGCGTAGCTTTCGAACCGATCCCCGGAAAGAATGTGGTCCAACACCACGAGACGTCCCAAGTCGGCGAGGGCCTTGTTGCTGAAAAAAGAAGGCAGCCACACCAAAGTCTTAGTGTCTCCACCCCGGTATTGCGCCAGGCGAGCGACGTCGTCGGTTGTGCTCCGGTTGGGCTCGTCAAAGGGAAAGTCCAGCACCACCGTCCACGCACCTGACCGGCCGCGCAATCGTTCATCGGTCATTTCGCGAACGTTCTCGTACAGCAGTTCCACCTCGCGGCGGGTACCGCGCCAGGTGAACTCATACGTGGTGAACAAGGAGCCTTCGTCAGGGATGCTCAACTCGGCAAACAGCGATTCCCGAATTTTCTTGCGCCGGTTGCCGTGATTGTCATTGGCCCCGGCAGCTTTCAGGATGGGTTCGATGTCCACCCCGGTCACCTGGATAGACACCACTGGGTTCTGATCTTCGGTGATTTTTATCTCACCGATTTCAGAAGCCCAATCGCGGCATTTCCGCAGCACGTCCTGCGCTTCTCGCCCCGCGATCGGAGACTTGAATGTGCCGTGATTCAGCGCCGCCAGCCGTTGCGCAGTCAATCCCTTGAGGGACTCCACTTCTGGCACCAACGCACCCAGCAACAGCGTTTTAAGTAGACGTGCATCGTTACGCAGGTTCTTGGCCGCGGTAGCGTCCGCCTGCCCGAGCTTGATTGCCTCCAACGTCACATGGTGATGCCGCTCGAGCATCGGCAGCAGACGTTGCGAGTACAGGCGCTTGGCGTTGTCAAAATGCAGACGCATGCCTTCGGAAAACGGCTCATCGCCTTCGCTGATGGCATCGTACAAATCCCCAACGGGAATCAACTGGCCCAGCTCCAGGTCGGCTCGCCGGTCCACCAGCAGCTGCATCATCAACTTCAGGGCGGTGCGTTCGCGCTGGAGCGCGGCAGACACGGCGATGAGCGTTTGCACCAATGCGGGTGAAAAGGGATATACCTTTTGGAACATGTCCCTGTCTGCAGACGTTGTCAGCAGGGTGTCCAGTACGTCCTTGCGGACCCTCAAAATCTCCTCAAACGCGGTGTGCAAAGTTTGCCGCGCAGCCTCGCTTATGGGGCGCAAAACGCGCTTTTCCGCAATGGCTGGCAGGTTCCGGTCTTCAAGCGTGATTCGATGAAAGCGCGCTTCCCAATGGCGCAATACGTCGCTGAATTGCGCCCCCACCGATCCAACCAGGTTTTCGCCCACCAAGTCGCGCAAGTCGCGCTGCCGGGCAACAAAGCTGACAAGAGGAATCGGCCGGTCGGCATTGGTTGCCTCCACCAACTTCACAAGCTTGGTGCCCTCGCGGCTCACAAAACCTACGTCGGCTGCGTGGCTCGCGAGCCACAAAACCAGTTCGTCCAAAAACAAGATGACTGCGTCGTAACCCAAGGCTTGTGCGTGGCGGGTCATGATGCTGAGGCCATCATCAAGCGAAACAAAAGATTCGCCGCTACCTGCCAGTGTCCGGTACGCCGAAAAGAACTGACTGATCAGATCGCCCACCAGGCGCGATCGTTCTTCCCCGTTGGGTGCCTCCAGCATCGCCGCGTCAAAGCTGGCCGCATCCCAGCCCGAATCCAGATTCCCCCAGCCACCACCGCCATTACCACGAGCGCCGCTCGTGCGTTCATTGAGTTTCGCAAAAAAGGGCCCATCCCCCATCTGCTCGCGCATGCGCTTGGCATCAACAAAGAGGCCCTCGGCCAGATAGAAACCTGGCACCGATGCGTCCGGATGCAGCCGCCGCACGAACTCAGCGTACTGCCCCAGGATGGCGCTCTCCATGTCGCGCGCGCCGATCATGTGGTAGGGCACAAGCAAAAATTTCTTCCCATGCGTCCAACCATGCCGGGCCACTACGTCGGCCAGCTCTGGCGTGGACCGCGCCTGCGTGTTGCCAGCCAGCAAGAGGTTCAGAACGGCCATGAAGTGCGACTTGCCCGAGCCGAAACTCCCGTGCAGGTAGGCAGCCTTGCTTCCGCCCGACTCAATCGATTGCTTGATGAAGCCCAAGGCGTTGTCAAAGCAGTCCACGAGCTGCGGCGTCACCACGTAATCGCGCAGGGTGGCTTCGGCGTTGGTCACCCCCTCTGACAACTTGAGCACAAAGTCGCCCTGGTGCACCCGCTCGGGAATGGCAATCAGGTCTTTCAGCAAGGTCATGATGGGTTATTCCCCTGTTGGCCGGTGCATGTGGCGCGACATGTTGGTTGCTTGTACACGACCGCGTGACGTGTTAAAAAAACGCAGAATATTTAACATGTCGTAGGTCGTCAGCCCTAGCTCACTTCAAGGGCTTGACACCGCCTCGACGGCCGAGACCAAAAGCAATCCGATATACGTCCGGCATTTGTATGCGCTGGTCAATCAAGCGCTGAACGATCCCCAGAAGCTCCAGATCACGCAAGATACCGGTAGCTCCAAGGTCCAGATTTTGTGGAGGTAGTTTGACTGCGGCTTTACCGGCCTTCAGCTTGTCTTCCAGGCCTGGCAACGTGTTTTGCAGTTTCCATATTTTCTCGAACTCCTTGGTTTCGCAAGGTACAGTCAAATTTCCGTAGAGCGGTGCCATCACCAACTGGACCCACGGGTAATCCTCCCCCGTGATCTCCTGCACACGAATCTGAGAGGCCCTTTGCACGCCTGTTTGGATCGCTCTGTAATCAATCGCCAGTTGAAAATCGTCCGGCGTCTCTTCCGCCGCCGTTCTAAGTGCAGCAAAGAAACTGCGCGGACTGACTTGACTCAAACCGTCCTGCAGGTGGTTCACCAGCCAAGTGTAGGGTTTGCCCCGTTTTGTACTGCTGCCCATAGCTTTGCCGGCCAATTCAACAAATGTCAGTTCTTGCAACGATTCATCCGAACGCAGCGATGGCGGCAATACCCAGCCTGTACCTTTCTTACTCAGCGTGACACCAGATATTTCTTTAACCAGGTTACGAAACGTTGATCCGGCTATTTCGGTGTTAGCCAGACACTGGAAGAACAGTGCGTACAAATCTGCCCTTCGCCAATCCAATGCGGCTTTATGCGCCAGCAGTTTTGAAAAATCAGGAAACCCAGTAATGACTTGGTCTTGGAGAATATCTGGCCGAAGAAACACCTTGAAACGAATCCGTCGTGTGGAACGCGCGTCCAGTGCCACCTGCAAAAG
>CANKMT010000022.1 GCA_947482825.1 Betaproteobacteria bacterium
AGCTCGTGTCGACGCCGGTCACCGAGATGATCACCTCGGCCAACATGGCGTTCTCGCTCTGCCCGTTGCTCACCCAGGGCGCGATCGAGGCGCTGCTCCTGTGCGGCAGCGACCAGCTCAAGAAGACCTTTCTCGAGAAGATGGTCTCCGGCACCTGGACCGGCACCATGAACCTCACCGAGCCGCAAGCCGGCTCGGACCTCGCGCTGCTGCGCTCGAGGGCCGTCAGGGAAGGCGACCACTACCGCATCAGCGGCCAGAAAATCTTCATCACCTACGGCGAGCACGACCTCACCGAGAACATCGTGCACCTTGTGCTTGCGCGCACGCCGGACGCGCCTCCGGGGGTCAAGGGGATATCGCTCTTCGTGGTGCCCAAGTTCCTCGTCAAGCCCGATGGCAGCCTCGGCGAGCGCAACACGGCCACCTGCGCCTCGATCGAGCACAAGCTCGGCATCCACGCGAGTCCGACGGCCGTGATGGTGTTCGAGAACGCGATCGGCTACGTGGTCGGCGAGGAGAACAAGGGCCTTTCGTACATGTTCGTGATGATGAATGCCGCGCGCTTCGGCGTGGGCATGGAGGGCGTGGCGATTGCCGAGCGCGCCTACCAGCGGGCCCTTGCGTACGCTAAGGACCGCATGCAAGGCAACGACCTTACCGGCGGTTCCAAGACCGTTTCAATCATCAACCACCCCGACGTGCGGCGCATGCTGATGCTGATGAAATCGCAGACCGAAGCCATGCGCGCGCTCGCGTATGTGGTGGCCGGCGCAATGGACGCGGCCCAACGCCACCCGGACAAAGAAACGCGCCAGCGCAACCAGGCTTTCGCCGAGTTGATGATCCCGGTGGTCAAGGGGTGGAGCACCGAGACCGGCATCGAGGTGGCGTCGCTCGGCGTGCAGATCCACGGCGGCATGGGCTTCATCGAAGAGACGGGCGCTGCCCAGCACCTGCGCGATGCGCGCATTACGACGATCTACGAAGGAACGACGGGTATCCAGGCGAACGACCTCGTCGGCCGAAAGATCGCCCGCGAAGGTGGCGTGACGATCAAGGGCTGGCTGAAAATGATGCAGGCACTCGACGCGGAACTCGCCGCTTCAAAGAACGCGGACGTGGCTTCGATCCGCGCTTCGCTGTCGGCCGGTACCAAGGCGGTTGGCGAATGCGTGGACTACATCGTGGCCACGGCCGGCACCGACATCAAGGCTGCGTTTGCCGGGGCGGTGCCTTTTCTCAGGCTCATGGGCATCGTTTGCGGCGGCTGGCAGATGGCGCGTGCAGCGCTGGTGGCCGAGCGCAAGCTGGCGGGGGGCGAGGCGGACGTCGCGTTCTACAAGGCCAAGATCGCCACCGCGCGCTTCTTCTGCGACCACCTGCTGGTGCAGGCCCCGGGGCTCGCGGCCACCATGGTCAAGGGATCGGCGAGCGTCATGGCGGTGCCGGAGGAAGACATGCTGTCGGCCTGAATCCGGAACATTGGTTTTGCCAGAGATAATAAAGACGCTGTTTTTCAGGCAATTCGAATACTGAATCCGTTATAAATCCGAGATAAAGCGCGTCAGGATTTCCGGGCACGGCGATTAGGCAAGAATTTCAGATCTTCATACTGGCCTGAAAACCGCATGGATGCTGGATCTGCAAAAGTGAATGTGCAAGATTCAGGGAGCACTCAGGTCCAGCGTCGCGCGATTTACGGTCGCGTCCCCGGGATGCCTCGCGGTCCGGAAGCCCAAACGCTTCATCATCATCAGCATGCCGCTGTTGGTCGCGAGGATCTCGCCGTACATGGCCGGGAGTCCGCGGCTGCGCGCGACTGCGATCAGCTTGCGCATCAGGTGCGCGCCGATGCCGCGACCCTGCCATGCATCGGCAATGACGATCGCAAATTCGCAGGGTCCCGGACCCGCGCTCGCCTCCTGCACATAACGCGCCACGCCGATCAGCACTTCGCTGTCCTCGGTCATCACGACCGCCGCCAGCGCCATGTCGCGGCTGTAATCGATGGTCGTCAGTTGCTCGATGTGACGGCGCGAGAGGGTCATCGAGCCGCCCAGCAACCGGTTATAGCGGGACTCGCGGGAAAGGCCCTCGACGAAGGCCGATTCGATGTCGAGGTCGGCGCGGCGCAGCGGGCGCACGCTGATGCTGTAGCCGTGGATCACCTGCCAGGACTCGGCGATGTCCTCGGGGACCGGCGTCTCACTCACTAGAACTTGATCTTGCCGCGCAGGATCTCCGACCACATCACCCAGTCGCCGGCAAAGCTGTAGAACGGATAGCTGAAGGTGGCCGGGCGGTTCTTCTCGAAAAAGAAATGGCCGACCCAGGCGAAGGCATAGCCCGACACGAGACCCGCCAGAAGGAACCACAGGTTCATCGTAACGATGGCCGTAGCGAGCCAGCACAACCCGAGCGTGGTGCCGACGAAATGCAGGCGCCGGGATGTGCGGTTGGAATGCTCGGAAAGGTAGAAGGGGTAGAACTCGGCCATGCTCGCGTATTTCTTCGCTTGCGCTTCGCTCTGCATCCCGCCTCCCTACATGTTCGGGTAGTTCGGCCCGCCGCCGCCTTCGGGGGTCACCCAGACGATATTCTGGGTCGGATCCTTGATGTCGCAGGTCTTGCAGTGCACGCAGTTCTGCGCGTTGATCTGCAGGCGCGGGTTGGCGCCGTCGTCGTCGCGCATGATCTCGTACACGCCGGCCGGGCAATAGCGCTGCTCGGGCGCGTCGTACAAGGCGAGGTTGACCTTCACAGGCACGCCGGGATTCTTTAGCGTGAGGTGGATGGGCTGGTCTTCGCTGTGGTTGGTGTTGGAGATGAACACCGACGACAGGCGGTCGAACGTGAGGACGCCGTCGGGCTTGGGGTACTGGATGGGCTCGACTTCGGTCTTCTTCTTCAGCGACTCGTGGTCGGAGTGGTCGTGGTGCAGCGTCCACGGCGCCTTGCCGCCGAAGGCGACCTGGTCGATGCCGACCATGAGCGTGCCGGTGTACAGGCCCTTGGACATCCACGGCTTGAAATTGCGCGCGCGGTAGAGTTCGTCGAACAACCACGACTGTTGGAAGGCTTCGGGATACGCGGTCAGCTCGTCTTTCGAGCGCCCGGCGGCAAGCGCGTCGAACGCCGCCTCCGCAGCCAATGCGCCGGACTTGATCGCACAGTGGCTTCCCTTGAAGCGCGATGCGTTGAGGAATCCGGCGTCATCGCCGATCAGCGCGCCGCCGGGGAAGGTGAGTTTGGGCAGGGACTGCAGGCCGCCCGCGGCAATCGCGCGGGCGCCGTAGGCGATGCGCTTGCCGCCTTCGAAGAATCCACGGATCGTGGGATGCGTCTTGTAGCGCTGGAACTCTTCGTAGGGCGAGAGGTAGGGATTCTTGTAGGCCAGGCCCACAATGTACCCGACCGCGACCTGGTTGTTCTCCATGTGATACATGAAGGATCCCCCATAGGTCTTTGAGTCGAGCGGCCAGCCAGCGGTATGCACCACGAGCCCGGCCTTGTGCTTCTCGGGCTTCAACTCCCAGAGTTCCTTCAGGCCGATGCCATAGACTTGCGGGTCGGCTTCCTTTCGCAGGGAGAACTTCGCTTCGATCTGGCGGCCGAGGTTGCCGCGGCATCCTTCGGCAAAGAACGTGTACTTGGCGTGCAACTCCATGCCCTCAGCGTAGGAGTCGGTCTTCCTGCCGTCGCGGCCGATGCCCATATCGCCGGTGGCGACGCCCTTGACCGAGCCGTCTTCGTGGTACAGCACCTCCGCCGCGGCAAAGCCCGGAAAGATTTCGACACCGAGCGCCTCGGCCTGCTGGCCGAGCCATCGCGCCAGGTTGCCCAGGCTGATCACGTAGTTGCCGTGGTTCTGGAAACAAGCGGGGAGCATCCACCCCGGCGTCTTGAGCGAGCCGGTTTCGGTGAGGAACATGAAGCGGTCCTCGGTCACCAGGGTCGTGATCGGCGCGCCCGGGGATTTCCAGTCGGGCAACAGCTCGTCGATCGCGCGTGGGTCCATCACTGCGCCCGATAGGATATGGGCGCCGATCTCGGAACCTTTTTCGAGCACGCAGACGCTGACTTCCTTGTTGCGTTCGCCGGCAAGCTGCTTCAGGCGGATCGCCGCGGCCAGGCCCGCGGGCCCGCCGCCGACCACCACGACGTCGTATTCCATGGATTCGCGTGTCATGCGGCAATTATAATCATCTCTGCGCTACGCGCTTCCAAAGGATGAATCGATGAACAAGACCTACCCAAGCGCCGCCGCCGCGATGGCGGACATCATCAAGGATGGCCAGACCCTTGCCGTCGGCGGATTCGGGCTGTGCGGCATTCCCGAAGCGCTGATCGAGGCCGTCGTGCAATCGGGCAGGAAGAACCTCACCGCGATCAGCAATAACGCTGGTGTCGATGGGTTCGGCCTGGGCAAGCTGCTCGCCACGCGGCAGATCCGCAAGATGATCGCGAGCTACGTGGGTGAGAACGCCGAGTTCGAGCGCCAGTACCTTGCAGGCGAACTGGAACTCGAATTCACCCCGCAAGGAACGCTGGCGGAGAAGTTGCGCGCCGGCGGCTCGGGTATCCCCGCTTTCTTCACCAAGACCGGCCTGGGCACCATCGTGGCCGAAGGCAAGGAGGTTCGCGAGTTCGATGGCAAGAAATACGTGATGGAACGCTCGCTCACTGCGGATATCGGCCTGGTAAAGGCATGGAAGGGTGACCGGGCCGGCAACCTGATCTATCGGAAAACGGCGCGCAATTTCAATCCGATGTGCGCGATGGCTGGCAAGGTCACCGTGGCCGAGGTTGAACTCCTGGTCGAGGCCGGCGAACTCGACGCCGACCTGATCCACACGCCGGGTATTTTCGTGCAGCGCATCGTGCACAACCCGGCACCGGAAAAGCGCATCGAGCAACGCACGACAAGGAAGGACTGACATGGCCTGGAACCGCAATGAAATGGCCCGCCGCGCCGGCCTCGAGCTCAAGGACGGCTACTACGTGAACCTCGGCATCGGCCTGCCGACGCTGGTGGCCAATTACATCCCGGCCGGAATGGATGTTTCGCTGCAATCGGAGAACGGGCTGCTGGGCATCGGGCCCTTCCCGCGGGAGAGCGAAGTCGACCCGGACCTCATCAATGCCGGCAAGCAGACCGTGACTACGCTGCCGGGGTCGAGCTTTTTCTCAAGCGCGGACTCGTTCGCGATGATTCGCGGCGGCCACATCAACCTCGCGATCCTCGGCGCGATGCAGGTGTCGGAAACAGGCGACCTCGCCAACTGGATGATCCCGGGCAAGATGGTCAAAGGCATGGGCGGCGCGATGGACCTCGTGGCGGGCGTGGAGCGGGTGGTGGTGCTGATGGAACACACCGCGAAAGACGGCGAGCACAAGCTCCTCAGGAAATGTTCGCTCCCTCTCACCGGGATCGGCGTGGTGAATCGGATCATCACCGATCTCGGCGTGCTCGACATCACCGCTCACGGCCTCAGGTTGGTCGAACTGGCCCCTGGCGTGGGCGTCGATGAGATCGTGACGAAGACCGGCGCGCAGGTCGACGCAAGCGCGCTGGCCTAGACAGAAAGAGCCGGCCCGCCCCGGCTCACGGGGTCAGGCCAGCAGTTCCCTTACCGCCCTCGTGTAGTCTTCCGAGGCTTTCGCTTCCTGCGGATGGTGGCCCTCGCGTACCCGCCAGCGCCCGGCGACCATCACGTCACGAACGAGTCCCTCGCTCCCGGAGAAAACGGCCGCATTGGCGATGGTGTCCCCGGAACGGCCAGCGAGATCGGGGCGGGCGGCATCCAGCACGACGAGGTCGGCACGATTGCCGGGCGCGATTGCTCCCATAGGACGGCCGAGCGCTTGCGCGCCGCCTGCCGCTGCTTCGAGCCACAGCGTGGTTCCTACTGCGGCACTGAGGCTCCCTGACGTGACATTGCGTCTTCGCAACACCAGGCGCTGGGTGTACTCGAGCAGGCGCAGTTCCTCGAACGGGTTTCGCGATACGTGGCTGTCGCAGCCGATGCCGATGCGGCCCCCTGCGGCGCGAAACGTCGGCAGCGGGAATATCCCATCGCCGAGGTTGGCTTCGGTCGTGGGGCACAGGCCGGCCACGGCGCCGCTTTGCGCCAGAGCACGGGTTTCGGTTTCGGTCAGGTGAGTGGCGTGCACAAGGCACCATCGGCGATCGACGGGAAGATGCTCGAGCAGCCACTCCACCGGGCGCTGTCCGCTGAAAGCGAGGCTGTCGGTGACTTCGCGCATCTGTTCGGCCGCGTGGATATGGATCGGGGCCTCGGGGTCGATTTCGCCAAGGCCGGCGATAAGGTCCTGCAATCCGTCAAGGTCGACCGCGCGCAGGGAGTGCGGCGCCACGCCTGTTCTCACCTCTGGGTTGCCTGGAGCGGAGGAGCGAACGGCCCTGACGATTTCGAGGATGGCGTCCGGGTCGGTACGGAACCGCTGCTGGCGCGCGCCGAGCGGCGCGCCGCCGAAATTTCCATAGCTGTAGAGCACGGGGAGCAGGGTGATCGCGATGCCAACCTCGCGTGCTGCGTGCACATGCGCAAGCGACATCTTGGCGATATTCGGGTAGCGCTGTCCGGCGCCGTCGTTGTGGACGTAGTGGAATTCGCCGACCGCGGTGTAGCCGGCCTTGAGCATCTCGATGTAGGTGAATTTCGCCACCGAGGCGGCCTGTTCCGGCGTGAGGCGCGCGACGAACTGGTACATGAGTTCGCGCCAGCTCCAGAAATCGTCTTCCGATCCTGCGCGGACTTCCGCCAGGCCCGCCATCGCCCGCTGAAACGCATGCGAATGCAGGCTGGCCATACCGGGGAGCACGGGGCCGGCGAGCCGCTCGGCGCCGTGCGGCGCAGAGCCGGTTTGCACAGATGCGATGTTTCCGAGCGGATCGACTTCGATGCGAACGTGCTTCGCCCAGCCGTCCGGCAGCAGCGCGTCGTCGGTGTGCAACGTGGTGGGAAATTCACTCATGGCCGGCTGCTATGATATCTGCATGTACGACACGCTCTGGCTGAATGCAAATCTCGCGACGATGCGCTCGGGCGCCGCGCCCTATGGCGCGATCCACGACGGCGCGATCGGGATTGCCGGCGGGAAGATCGCCTGGGTGGGCGCGCGCGCCGAATTGCCCGGCGAGGCGGAAAAGCTTGCGCAAGAAGTGTGCGACGCAGAGCGCGCGTGGATCACGCCGGGCCTGGTCGACTGCCACACGCACCTCGTGTATGCGGGCAATCGCGCGAACGAATTCGAGATGCGCCTCGGGGGCGCGACCTACGAGGACATCGCACGTGCCGGTGGCGGCATCGTCTCGACGGTAAGAAAGACGCGCGATGCCTCCGACATCGAGCTCGCGACCACGGCCGCGGCGCGCCTGAAGCGATTGATGGACGAGGGGGTGACCACCATCGAGATCAAGTCCGGGTACGGCCTGGACATGGACACCGAGTTGCGCATGCTCCGGGTCGCGAGGATGCTCGGATCCACGGCGCCGGTGACAGTGAAGACGACGTTTCTGGGCGCGCATGCGTTGCCCGAGGAGTACAAGGGGCGCCCCGATGCCTATATCGATTTCGTCGCCGACGAAGTGTTGCCCGCTGCAGCGCAGGCGGGCCTTGCGGATGCGGTCGATGCGTTCTGCGAAGTGATCGGTTTCACCCCGGCGCAGACCATCCGGGTGTTCGATGCGGCCGGCGCGCATGGCTTGCCGGTCAAGCTGCATGCCGACCAGCGTTCGGACTTCGGGGGTGCGGCGCTCGCGGCGCGATACAAGGCTTTGTCCGCGGACCATCTCGAGTTCGCAGGCGAGCCAGGCATCGCGGCGATGGGGAAGGCCGGCACGGTGGGCGTGTTGCTGCCGGGCGCCTTCTACTTCCTGCGCGAAAAGCAGCTGCCGCCGGTCGATGCAATGCGGCGCCACGGCGTGCCGATCGCGCTGGCCACCGACAGCAACCCCGGATCTTCGCCGTTGCTGTCGATCCTGTTGGCGATGAACCTCGCATGCACGCTGTTCCGCCTCACGCCTGAGGAAGCGCTGGCCGGGATTACGCGCAACGGCGCGAAGGCGCTCGGGATGGGCGGCACGCACGGGACGATCGAGGCGGGCAAGGCGGCGGACCTGGCTTTCTGGCAGGTGGGTTCGCCCGGTGAACTTGCGTATGCGATGGGTGCCAACCCTTGCGTGAAGGTTGTAAGGGCCGGGGAGGCCTCCTAAATTCCAATGGTCACGGTGGACGTACTTGTCGTAGACGATCATCCGCTCATCCACGAGACGCTGGGGATGGCGGTGCACGCGGTCCTGCCCAAGGCTCGGATCAGCGATGCGTTCTCGCTTGCGGGTGCGCTCGAGGCCGCGCGGTCGCTTCCCGATGGCGCGCTGGTCCTGCTCGACCTCGGTCTGCCCGACGGGAACGGGATCGAGGTGCTGCGGACCTTTCTTAAGGCCTTCCCCAACATGCGGGTGGCGGTTGTCTCGGCAACCGAAGCCAGCGTCCTCGTCGCGGCGGCACTCAAGGCCGGAGCCGCGGGCTATATCCCGAAAACCTCGACCCCCGACATGATCGTTGCCGCCCTTGGCGTGATCGTGGCGGGCGGCACCTATATTCCGAAGCAGGTGATGCCCGAGGTCGGCATCGCGCCGGTCTTCACGGCGAGGCAGCTGGAGGTATTGCAACTTCTGGCGAAAGGCGCGTCGAATCGGGATGTTGCGCGCACCCTCGGTATCGCGGACAGCACCGCAAAGCAGCATACGCATGCGGTTTTCCAGGCGCTGAACGTGACGTCCCGTTCGCAGGCGATCGTTGCGGCGATGAGGCTCGGCATCGACCTTTCCTGAACGGAGGTCTAGACCTTTCAGGCAATACCGCGCCCCAAAGCGGTCGGCAACAATTGGTTCGAGTGGGGCTTCGGGGGGGCGATGAATGGCCGCGAACGCTGCATCGGGTTCTTCAATGTCTGCGGATGATTTCGCATGGCTGCTCGGCAGCCTTTGCCAGACGCATCGAATCGCCTGGGATCGGGTGCTGACGTTGCAGCAGTTTCCGCCGCCCTATTCCCTGGTCACGTTGCGCGAAGCGGGCAAAGCGCTCGGGTTTCGGTTCGGTGAGGCGCAGGCGCGCGGGCTCGACTGGTCGCGCGTCACGTTTCCGATCGTGGCCTTCCGCTCCCGTGACGGCGAACACAGGCCTTTGCTGATTGCCAAGACAGGCAACTCGCGAGCCCTTTATTTCGAACCCGGCTCGAATGAGCCGCGCACCGTCCCGGTCGGCGAGCTTTCCGGTCTCATCGCGCCGGCCGTATTGCTGGTGGCGAAGGAAGCGCCGGAGGCCCAGAATCCGGACCCCGAGAGCAGTGGGCGTCCCCCGTTCGGTTTTCGCTGGTTCGCCACCGAACTGGCGCGGCACAAGGCGGTCTGGCGCAATGTGCTCGCCGCTTCCTTGTCCCTGCAGGTCGTGGGGCTTGCAACGCCCTTGTTCACGCAAGTCGTGATCGACAAGGTGGTGGTGCACCAGACCTCCAGCACGCTGATGCTGGTCGGCATGGGGCTGCTGCTGTTCATGGCTTTCTCGGCCGGCATGACCTGGCTGCGCCAGTATCTTGTCCTCCATACCGGGAACCGCGTCGATGCGGTTCTCGGGAGCGAAGCCTTCTGGCACCTGCTGCGCCTGCCGATGGCCTACTTCGAGCACCGGCCGACGGGGACGCTGATTGCGCGCCTGCATGCCGTCGAGACTCTCCGTGAGTTCCTCGCCGGCGCGGCGGTTGCGATGCTGCTCGACATGCCTTTTCTGGTGGTCTTCCTCGCCGTGATGTTCTGGTACAGCTGGCAGCTCACGGTGATTGCGCTTGTCGCCCTCGGCCTTGTGGCGTTGCTGAGCCTGCTTGTCACGCCCCTGCTCCGGGCGCGGCTGAACCAGCAATTCCTCCTCGGAGCGCGCAACCAGGCCTTCGTGACGGAGTACGTGGCTGGCATGGACACCGTCAAGGCCCTCCAGATGGAACCGCACCTGCGCAACAGGTACGAAGACATGCTGGCCACTTACCTTGCGGCGGGCTTCGCCACCCGGCAATTGTCCAACACCTACAACGTGATCGCCAACGCTCTGGAGCAGGCGATGGCGCTGGCGATCCTCTGTGCCGGCGCCCTGCTCGTCATGGAGAACCGGGGATTCACGATCGGCATGCTGGTGGCTTTCCAGATGTTCGCGGGCCGCTTGTCGCAGCCGGTATTGCGCCTTGCGGGCCTCTGGCAGGAATTCCAGCAGGCCAGCATTGCGTTGAGGCGACTGGGCGACATCATGGACGCGCCAGCCGAACCGTACGCCATCCAGCCGGTCCGCGCCGCCGATCCGGTCGGGCAGGTGGAAGTCGTCGATCTCGCATTCCGCTACGGCGCCGGCCGCCCGTGGCTGTTCCGGAACTTGACGCTTGCGCTGCGGCCGGGCCAACTCACCGTCCTTACGGGCGCCTCCGGCAGCGGGAAAAGCACGCTCGCCAAGCTGCTCCTCGGTTACTACCCGCCGCTCGAAGGCCGGATTCAGATCGATGGCCGCGATATCGGCCACCTCTGCGCGAACGAGTTGCGCCAGTATTTTGGCGTGGTCCCTCAGCAAACCGTCCTTTTCTCCGGCTCCGTCTACGACAATCTCATCGCCGCCAACCCGCATGCGGGATTCGACGACGTGGTCCATGCTTGCCGCGCCGCCGAGATCCACGACACGATCGAGCAACTGCCGCAGGGGTACCGCACGCCGATCGGCGAGAACGGCGTCGGCCTGTCCGGCGGGCAGAAGCAGAGAATCGCGATTGCGCGCGCCTTGCTGAAGCGTCCGAAGATCCTCGTATTCGACGAAGCGACCGCGAGCCTGGATGCACCCACCGCGGAACGCTTTGCACTGACCGTGAACCGGCTGAAGGGAACGGTGGCCACCCTGTTCATCAGCCATCAGGTGCCGCGAGGCCTTCAGGCGGACGAGGTCGTCGCGCTGGGTCCGGCATAGGGCTTCATGAATCAAAAGGGCACATCGTGAGCCACTCCGGCAACCCCGATCCGCGCGAATTCGCGCCCGCCCTGATGCGGGTCCAGTCGATGCCGCCGGCGCCGCTGGCCGGCGCAGTCCTGCTGATGCTCGTGACCATGTTCTTCGCTCTCCTCGCGTGGTCCGCGATCGGCAGGCTCGATATCGTTGCAGTGACCGATGGCAAGCTCGTGCCGTCGACCTACCTCAAGATCGTGCAGCCCACCGAGCAGGGCGTGGTCAGGGAAATCCTGGTGCACGAAGGCGAGCACGTGAACGAGGGCCAGGTTCTGGTGAGAATGGATGCCGTGCTGGCCACTGCGGATGCCAGTGTGCTTTCCAACGAGTTCCATACCAAGCGCGTGGCGTTGCGCAGGATCGATGCCCAGGTCGCCGGCGCGGCATTGGATCGGGAGCCGGACGATCCGCCGGCACTCTATGCGGCCGCGCGGGCGCAGCAGGCTGCCAATGTCGCGGCGCTGGAGAACGCGCTTGCGCAGGAGCGCGTGCTCCTGGAAAAGGCCCGCCATGACCTCGCAAGCGCAAAGGAGATCCATGCCAAGCTGTCCGGCGTGCTGCCGCACTACCGGGCGCAGGAGACAGCATTCGAAAAGCTTGCGCAGGGCGGCTTCGCCGGCAAGCTCATGGCCACAGACAAGGCTCGCGAGAGGATCGAAAAGGAACAGGACCTGCGCTCGCAGCAGTTCGTGATCCAGTCGACCGCCGCTTCAATCGAGCAGTCCGAGAAGAGGATCCTGCAGTTGACCGCCGATTACCGACGGCAGTTGCAGTCCGAGAGGGGCGACGTGGCAATCCAGCTGGAGAGGGCAAGGCAGGAGCTGGCCAAGATCGAACACCGACAGCGCCTGCTCGAACTCAAGGCGCCGCAGGCCGGCGTCATCAAGGACCTCGCCACGCACACGCCGGGGACGGTGGTTTCGCCAGGCACGATCCTGATGACGCTGGTGCCCAGAGGCGAGACTCTGCGCGCCGAGGTCTGGGTGTCGAACCAGGACATCGGCTTCGTGCGGCCGGGCCAGCCGGTCAAGGTGAAACTGGCCGCGTTCCCGTTCCAGAAGTACGGCATGGTGGATGCAACGGTCGCGCAGGTCAGCGGAGATTCGACCGAGGCGCCGAGCGCGAATACGCGCTCGGACGCGCTTTTCGGGCGCGACCGCCCGATGGGGCCGTTGGCATTTCGCGCCAACCTCGAGCTAAAGACGCAATATCTCGAGGCCGGCGGCGGGAAGTTCGCCTTAACTCCCGGAATGCAGGTGGTTGCCGAGATCAAGCTCGGGGAGCGCACCCTCTTGGAGTATCTACTCTCGCCAGTGCAGAAGATCGTGCACGAGGGCGCACGCGAGCGCTGAGTTCAGGCGCCCCGCCTACCCGCAGACCCCCACGTACCCGCACGCCGTACAGTAGTCGCACCCATCCTTGCGGATCATCGTGTGATTGCCGCACTCTGGGCACGCCGTCCCCTTCATGACCGGCAACGCGCCCTGCGCGGGCGCTTCGTCATTCGCGATCCCCGCTTGCGTGACCGGCAGACCGTCTTCGCGCAGGATGCCGAGCATCGCGTAGCGGTGGATGATCAGGCGGGCCATGTAGGCGATCGTCGAGGGCCAGGTCTGCTGGCGTTTCTCGCCGGGCACGAAGGCCATGAAATCGCCCAGCGGTTCGGGGTAGGCGATGAGCTTCCTGAGTTTCATGCCGATCCAGGCCGGGTCGAGCACGCGCATGTCGAGCGACAGGATCTTGCACAAGCCGTCGAGCGCCCGCGGGTACTCGCCAGAGAGCCACACTGAGTAGGGGCGTGTGACACCGTCGGGCAGGGTGATCTCCTTCAGTCCCAGCACGAAGTCGTCGCCCGTGCCGGGGTTGAGCACGTCCACTGTCCACGACATGGTGCCGTCGGTGCCGGTCTTGGGTTCCTTGAGGCTGAACATCGCATCCAGCACCGGCGTGGGGCCCGCTTCTTTCATCGCGCCGAGCTGCTCCACGCGAAAGCGCACGACCTGGGCGAATGCCGAAACCACCGAGGGCATGCGCTTCATCTCGCCGTGGGGTGGGAAGGCCATGTCGAACGCGTCGTCCCCGGCGGCCTTGGCCAGTGAATCGAGCTTGAGCCTGAGCCAGCCGGCGTCGTTGGCGCGCATGTCCATGGACAGTGTTTTGGCCAGCGCCCCGATGCCGCGCGGCTGCTCTGCGCCGTTGACCCAGACCTCGAATGCGTGCGGCTTGCGGGATTCGGATCCGTCGTTCTCCACGTGGCCGACGAACACCGCGAACGTGCCGTGCGGGTGCTCGATCATGTACGTCCACGCCGGGTTGCCGCCGGTGAGGCTGGGGCGGCCCGGCCAGGCGAGGCTCGAGAGCACCGGAGCGGACACCGACTTGATCTCGATCCTGCGATTGCGGTCGTCGTGGCGGAAGTCCTGGGGCTTTTCCTTTTCGACGGACTTGTCCACCGAGAGGATCGAGCCCAGCACGCTGTTGGGACGGTACGTCGCCAGGCCCTTGAGGCCGGATTTCCAAGCCTTGAAGTACAGGTCCTGGAATTCGCCGTAGGGATAGTCCTCAGGCACGTTTACGGTCTTGGAGATGCTCGTGTCCACGTAAGGGGCTACCGCAGCCACCATTTCCTCATGGGCTGCGGCCGTGAGCTCGAGCGCAGTGACAAACCATGGAGGCAGGTTGCCCATGTTGCCGCCTCGGGCCTTGTACTGGCGCCATGCGTGGTCCTCGACCGGGAATTCCTTGAGCGTCCCGTCGGGCATGCGTTTCTTGCGTGTGTAGGTCCACGAAAACGGCGGCTCGATCCCGTTGGACGCGTTGTCCGCGAAGGCGAGGCTGATGGTTCCGGTCGGGGCGATCGACAGCAGGTGCGAGTTGCGTAAGCCGTGGCGGCGGATCAGCGCCTTGAGATCGTCCGGCAACCGGGTGGCGAAGCTGGTGCCCGAAAGGTAGAGGTCGGCATTGAAAAGCGGGAACGCGCCGCGCTCGCGGGCGAGCTCGACCGAGGCGCGGTAGGCGCAGTCCCGCATCGCCTCGGAGATTCTCGATGCCATCGCGCGGGCCTCCGCGCTGTCGTAGCGAAGGCGCAGCATGATGAGCGCATCGCCCAGTCCCGTGAAGCCCAGGCCGACGCGGCGCTTGGCCATTGCCTCCTGGCGCTGCTGCTCGAGCGGCCATGCAGTGGCTTCGAGCACGTTGTCGAGCATGCGGATCGAGACTTCGACCACCTTGCCGAATGCGGAAAAATCGAATGCCGATTCCTTTGCGAACGGATCGGTCACGAAGCGCGTGAGGTCGATCGAACCCAGGCAGCAGCAGCCATACGGCGGCAGCGGTTGCTCGGCGCAGGGGTTGGTCGCCTCGATGGTCTCGCAATAGTTGAGGTTGTTGTCGCGGTTCATGCGGTCGAGAAAGAGGATTCCCGGCTCGGCATGGTCGTAGGTTGAGCGCATGACCTGGTCCCACAGGTCGCGGGCGCGCACTTTGCGGTAGACCCAGCTTCCATCCTCGCGCTGGTAGGCGCCGGCAGCGAGCTGGTCGGCGCCCGGCGCCGCCTTGTGCATCAGTTCGACATAGGCGTCGTTCTCGACTGCAGCCATGAAGCCATCGGTGACGCCGACCGAAATGTTGAAATTGGTGAGTTCACCCTGGTCCTTCGCATGGATGAATTCTTCGACATCCGGGTGGTCGCAACGCAGCACGCCCATTTGCGCACCGCGCCGCGCGCCGGCCGATTCGACCGTTTCGCACGAGCGGTCGAACACGCGCATGTACGACACCGGGCCGCTCGCCCGCGACTGGGTTCCCTTGACTTCGGCGCCCTTGGGCCGGATCGCCGAAAAGTCGTAGCCGACGCCGCCGCCCCTGCGCATGGTTTCCGCAGCTTCCTGCAGCGCCGTGTAGATGCCGGGCCGGCCGTCGACCAGTTCAGAGATCGAATCGCCGACGGGTTGCACGAAGCAATTGATGAGGGTCGCCTGCATTTCGATGCCGGCGGCAGAGTTGATTCGCCCGGCGGGAATGAAACCGTTGTCCAAAGCCTGCTGGAATCGCTTCTCCCACTGGCTGCGTCGGTCTTCGGGTTCAATCCGGGCCAGCGCGCGCGCTACACGGGCGCGCACCTCGCCGATCGTGCATTCCTTGTCTTTGGCGTACTTTTCGACCAGGACGTCCCGGCAGACTTCCTGTTCGGGAGGAGGCAAAACGGCGGCGGGAAAGGGGGCGTCGGTGTCATTCATGGGGCTGGGGTTATATACAGTAAAGACGGTCTTGGAACGGATTTTAGGCGCATTTCGCGCAGCCGTTCGGGCTACTTTCATGCCATTCGAAAGTTGCCAATATCCCTATGAATTAATTGGAATATCTGATCCTGTAAATGGCGCCGGCGTGGTCGTCTGACACGAGCAACGATCCGTCCGGCAGTTCCAGGACGTCCGCCGGCCGCCCCCACGCGGATTCGCCCTGCAGCCAGCCTTCGGCGAATGCTTGGTAGGAGACCGCCCGGCCGCCTTCGAGGCGGACGATGGAAACGCGGTAACCGATCTTTTTCGAGCGATTCCAGGAACCATGTTCGGCAATGAAAATCTGGTTTCGGTACGCCGGAGGGAACTGTTCTCCACGATAGAAACGCATGCCGAGCGCCGCAACGTGAGGGCCGAGCTTCCGGGCCGGGGGCGTGAACTCGGCGCACTTTCGTTTGCCGCCATATTCCGGATCCGGTGTGTCGCCCTGGTGGCAATACGGAAAACCGAAATGCATGCCGGCCCGGGGCGCGTGATTGAGTTCGTCGGCGGGCAGGTCGTCGCCGAGCATGTCGCGGCCGTTGTCGGTGAACCAAAGCTCCTTCGTTTCCGGGTGCCAATCGAACCCGACCGAATTTCGCACGCCACGCGCAAAAACTTCGGACCGGGAACCGTCAGGCGCCATGCGTTGGATCAGGGCGTAGCGGTCGGGATCGCGTTCACAGACGTTGCACGGCCCGCCGACCGGGACATAGAGGTCGCCGTCGGGGCCGAAAGCGATGAACTTCCAGCCGTGGTGCGTTTCGGTCGGAAGTTTGTCCGTTACGGTGACGGGCGCGGGTGGTGCGTCGAGCTTCGCCTCGATCCCGTCGAATCGCAGGATTCGGCTGACCTCGGCGACGTAGAGCGAGCCGTCGCGGAAGGCAACGCCGGTCGGCATGTGAAGATTTTCCGCGACTACTGAAACTCGCTCAACGGCAAGGCTTGCCCCTTCGCCGCGCAGCCTGAGCGCATGCACCTTGCCGGACGAGCGAGAGCCGACGAATAGGGTTTGCTTGCCGATCGCCATGGCTCGCGCGTTCGGTACGCGCGCAAAGAGCTCGATGGTGAACCCCGGCGGAAGCCTGATCCTTTCGAGCGGCAGGCGCTGCGCAAGCGCCGCAGCCGCGTAGGCGTGCGCGACGAGGAAGGCGGTAACTAGGGCGGCGATGCGCAAAGGCATGCGCATCGCGCCCGTCAGTTCAAGCTGCAGCCGATTGCTGCGGGGCTGCAGGGGCACCGCCTCCGGCGTTGCGCGCTTCCATTTCCTGGCGCGCTTTCTTCAGCACATCGGCGACCTCGGCGTGACCGAAGCGCAATGCCAATTCCACCGGGGTGTCGCCTTCCTTGGTCGTCATTCCCGGGTTCGCCCCATTGCGCAGGAAGAGCTCGACCATATGGGGATTGCCCTTCATTGCGGCATAGGCCAACGGCGTATACCCGTTGTCGTGGTGCAGGTTCGGGTCGAAGCCCATGCCGATGACTTTCTGCGCATACACCAGGTTGCCTTTCTCGATCGCATAGAACATCGCGCGAACGCCTTCCGGGCTTGGAGTCTTGGGCTTGGGCTCGAGGCCGGTGGGAAGGAGCCTGACCACGTAGTTGATGAGCGAAATGCCGACGAGCAACAGCAGGGCGAGGATCAGGGGCACCTTGGAGACGTTGAACCGCTCGGCAATCTGCTCGGGCATGTTGGCGCCCGCGATCAGAAGGACGACGGCGAGGAAGAAGAAGAAACGCAGGTACAGGAACAGGCCGAAAATCACCGCGCAACTGAGCGCAGCGACCAGGTAGTTCGGGTTGAGGTCGTACCTCTCGAGAAATTCGCTCGGCAGGTTCGCGAGTATGGCGGTCAGCGTGATCAGCAGCATCAGCAACCATTCCTGCAGCCGCACTCGGCTAAGAAGATCATCCTTATCTCTAGCCATCTGGGCTCCCCTGTTATTTTCGTAGACAGCCATTTTGGGCAAGCCTTGCTCCTGTGGCAAGTATGAGTATGACGACCGGCCAGTGCCGGGTAAGGGGGGCGTCAGGCAGGTGCAGGGTAGAATCAGGCGATGTCCAAGGCCTTCACACGCGAAATCGACGATGCGGAAGGGGACGAGCCCGCCGAAGCGCCCGGGCTGGCCGTTTCCCGGTACTACATGACCCCAGCGGGGTACGCGCGGCTCAGAAGCGAACTCAAGCAATTGGTGGAGGTGGAGCGGCCCGAAGTCGTGCGCACGGTTTCCTGGGCCGCCTCCAATGGCGACCGCTCCGAGAACGGCGATTACATCTACGGAAAGCGCCGCCTGCGTGAAATCGACCGGCGAGTGCGGTTCCTGATCCGGCGGCTGGAGAATTCGGAAGTCGTCGACTCGGCCGGGCGTGATGCGGACCAGGTCTTCTTCGGCGCGACAGTTACGGTGCGCGCAAAGCACGGCGCCGAGCGCACGGTGACAATCGTCGGGCTGGACGAAGTGGACACGGCGCGCGGCCGGGTATCATGGATCTCGCCGATCGCAAAGGCGCTCATCAAGGCGCGCGAAGGCGACGTGGTTACGCTTCGTACTCCGGGCGGAACAGAAGAACTCGCAATCCTGGAAGTACGCTATTTACCGATCGACTGAAACAAGAAAGAGGGAGAGGCCATGAGTTTTGCAAAGGAGTTCAAGGAATTCGCGATCAAGGGCAACGTCATCGACCTGGCGGTGGGCGTGATCATCGGCGCGGCGTTCGGAAAAATCGTGTCTTCGGTCGTCGAGGACATGATCATGCCGTTGGTGGGCACGCTGGTCGGCGGCGTGAATTTTGCCGGGCTGGTGCTCACGGTGGGAGCGGCGACCGTCAAATACGGCAAGTTCCTGCAGACCTGCTTCGATTTCCTGATCATCGCGTGGGCGATCTTCCTCGTCGTCAAGCTGATCAACCGGGTGAAGCGCGACCAGCTTGCGGCCCCCGCGGCACCGCCGCCGCCCCCGAGGCAGGAAGTGCTCCTCGAGGAAATCCGCGACCTGCTGAAGAGCCGCGCAAGCTGAACCTCAGTCCTTGAAGTCTCCCGCAGCGAGGAAAGTCATCCGGGACAGGTCCATGTGCCGGCGCATCGCGTCGCGAACCTGGGCCGGCGTGAGCGCCGCAATCTGCTTTTCGAAATCGGTATCCCAGGCGAAAGTGCGTCCGACGAAGAGGTAGAGGCTCAGGCGCCCGAGCAGTGTGCGGTCCTGAGTCCTCGCTGTCCTGCGCGATTGCAGGAGCCCGCTCTTTGCGTCCGCGAGTTCTTCGGCCGTGTAGCCGTCCCTGAGCACACGCTCGATCTCCTCGCGCACCGCGGCTTCGACCTTCGCGCGGTTTTGCGGCGCGTAAATCGACGAGGCCGTGAAGCTTGCGACGGGGTCGAGTTGCGATGCGGTGAACGAGGCGTAAGTGCCATAAGACAGCCCTTCTTTCTCGCGCACCCGAGTCGAAAGTCTCGAGGTCGAGTTTCCGCCGAGCAGGTAGTTGCCCAGGACCAGGGCGGGAAAGTCGGGATCGTCGTCTCGCAGCTTGATGTTGTAGCCGACCCGCAGCACCGCATTCGCCTTGTCGGGAGTGCGCACATGGATCTTCGCCGGCCGGATATCGAAAAAGCGCGACTGGATGCGCTGGTACCCGCGGGGTGATTGCCATGCGCCGAACAGTTCCTCGACGAGTTTCATGACCTCTTCGGGATCGAAGTCGCCGATCGCGGCGAATTCGGCCTGCGTGGCGCCGAAGAAGTCCTTGTGGCAACTCCGTGCGTCCGCAAGCGTCGTGGATTTCAGGGCCTCGACTTCCTCGTCCGTCGTAGGTCGGTAGTACCAGTGGCCCTTGGGATAGGGCGTCAGGTAGCGTTGCAGGTCCTTGCTCGCGATCGTCGAGGGGTCTCCGCGCGCGCTTTCTGCGCCGGTGATCGTCGCCTGCCGCAGCTGTTCGAATTCGGCGGACGGGAACGAGGGATCCTTGAGGACCTCCGCCGCAAGGCGCAATGCTTGCGCCAACTGGGGGCGCCGGGTGTCGATTCCCGCGCCTTCGCCGTTGATCGAGACATTTGCGTTCAGCTTCTCGAACGCCTGCTGAAGCTCGGCGCGGGTGTGCTTGTTCGTGCCCCGCATCAGCATCGCGCCCGCGAGCGCGCACGAAGTGCTGCGGTTCGCCTTGGAGCCCTCGTCGCCCCAGTGCAACGACAGGCGCGCGATCACGTTTGCACCGCGGGTCTTCTTCGGCAGGAGCGCGACACGAATTCCGTTCGGGAGCGTGCGCCGGATGAGCCGGGCCTCGATATTTTCGGGCGAAGGGTCGAAAACGTCACCTTGTTCCGGGGCCTTGCCGCCGACGTAGCCGGCAAGCGCGGTGCTCAGGTCCGGGGGGGGAGGGATTTCGGCGCGGTCGGGCTTGTCGGTGGGAACGAAGGAACCCAGGACACGGTTTGCCGGCTTCAGGTAAGTAGAGACAACCCGTTGCACGTCGCCGACCGTGACTGCGCGCAGCCTGTCGCGGTAGAGGTAGTACAGGCGCCAGTCGCCGGTCGCGCTGAACTCACCGAGCGTGGAGACCAGGGCGAGCGCATCATTCTGCGTCTTTTCGAAGTCGTTCAGCAGCGCGGTCTTCGCGCGCTCGACCTCCTCTGCGCGCGCCGGATCGGCCGCCGCTTTCTCGAGGGTGGTCAGCAGGGCGTCCCTGACCGGTTCCGCAGGCGCCGACTTCAGCATCCCCGCGCCGAAATACATGAAGCCCGGGTCGCGCAACTGGGATTCACCACCCCATATGGAACTTGCAATGCCCGTCTGGACCAGGGCGCGATGCAGGCGCCCCGTGGGTTGGGTGGCCAGCAGGTGGACCAGCACGTCGATCGCCGGGTAGTCCTCATGGCCCCCTGACGCGACGCGGTACAGGGCGGCGACCATCTGCGTATCGCCGGCGCGCCGCAGCACGACACTACGCTCGCCGTCCTGGGTGGGTTCCGAGGTGTAAAACTCTGGCAGCTTGCGTTCCGGCTTCGCAATGGCGCCGAAATGCTTGGAGACCGAATCGAGCGCCTGCTGCTCGTCGAACTTGCCGCCGATGATGAGCACTGCATTGTCAGGCTGGTAGTAAGTCCGATAGAAGGCGCGCAGCCGTTCGATGGGTACGTTCTCGATATCCGAGCGCGCCCCGATGACCGAGTTGCCGTAGTTGTGCCACGGAAACGCGATTTGCAGCATGCGCTGGCGAAGGACGCGGCCCGGGCTGTTTTCGCCCGACTCGAATTCGTTCCGCACCACCGTCATTTCGCTGTCGAGGTCGGATTTGCGCACGAAAGCATTGACCATCCGGTCGGCTTCGATCCCCAGCGCCCAGTCGAGGTTTTCGCGCGTCGCAGCCATCGTCCCGAAATAGTTCGTGCGGTCGAACGAAGTCGTCCCGTTGAAACGCACGCCGCGGCTGGAGAACTCCTCCTTGAGTTTCGGATGCTTCTCCGTGCCCTTGAACAGCATGTGCTCGAGCAAATGCGCCATGCCTTTCTCGCCATAGCCCTCGTGGCGCGAACCCACCATGTAAGTGATGTGCACCATGACCGAGTCGATCGAGCCGTCGGGAACGAGAAGGACACGCAAACCGTTGTCCAGGCGGTATTCGGTGACGCCTTCGATTGCCGTGACCTTCTGGAGGGTCGCGGCGAACGCGGGGCCGAAGCCGGAAGCGAGCAGGAATGCGAGGCAGAGGCGGGCAATGAAGCGGGCAGGGGACATGAAGGGGCGCGGGTTCGTTTCGGGACGGGGGTTGGATCGGGACTTGGGGCGGAGGTTCAATTCGAAAACCGGCCAATGATCGCACCGAACACGTGCAGGGCCACCATCCCGGCAAAGATCGTGAGGAACGTGCGGCGCAGCCGCCATGCCACCCCAATGGCGACCAACCCGGCGAGCAGGCGGGCGTTGTCGGGGGAGAAATGGATTACGCCCGATTGGAGCAGCATTTCCGGGGCATAGATGGCTGTAAGCACCGCAGCCGGGACGAAACGCAATGCCCGGCGCAAGAGCGAGGGCATGCGGACGCCGTTGGGAAGGAGCAGGAACGAAGAGCGCAGCACCAGGGTAATCAACCCCATGCCGAGCATCGCCAGCCAGATGGAGGTCGCGCTCATGCGGCCCTACGCTCGACGAGCAGGCCGGCGGAAATTCCGGCCACTGCCGCCAGGACCAGCCCGAGGCGCATTGGCAAAGACCCGGCCAGGACGACTGTCGCGCCGGCGGCCAGCGCCGCTGCAACCATGGCGCGATCCCTCAGCAATGGCACCGACATCGCGACGAAGGCCAGCGGCGCGGCGAAATCGAGCTTCCAGGCCTGTGGCACCGAAGCGCCCGCGATCACCCCGAGAATGGTTGCGACCTGCCAGGTGAACCAGATCGGCAGCGCGGCGCCCAGGCAGTACCAGTGACGGTGCGCCTCGCCCGGGTGCTGCGTATAGCGGGTAATGCAGATCGCGTAGGCGTTGTCCGAAAGGATGTAGCCCAGTCCAAGGCGCCAGCGCAGGTCCAGGCCCGCGAGATGGGTGCGCATGGAGGCGCTGTACATCACAAAGCGAAGGTTGATGAAGAAGGCCGTCAAGAGGATGACTGCAACCGGGGCCGCAGTGCCCAGCAACTGGGTCGCTGCCAACTGCGAGGCGCCGGCAAACACGATGAACGACATCAGGATTGCTTCGAGGGGCGGAATCCCGCCGGCGGCCATCGCCACCCCGGTCACGAGGCCGAACGGGAACACACCGAGCAATGCTGGTGCTGCGGCGCGCAATCCGGCGCGACTGGCGAAGGCTTGGGGACTCACGGGAGCCGCAATTGTACCGGCGGGCCGGCAAAAGCCCTTGAAAACGCACGAGTTCGCCCCAAGTTCGCTGTCACCCGCCCCGTACGGGCCGTATCCATTCGAAAAGAGGCTGAAAGAAATGTCCCAGACCGCCACCCGGGAGACCCTCGGATTCCAGGCCGAGGTCAAGCAGCTGCTCAAGCTGATGATCCATTCGCTCTACAGCAACAAGGAGATCTTCCTCCGGGAACTCATCTCCAACGCGTCGGACGCGGCAGACAAGCTGCGCTTCGAAGCACTCGCCGACAACGCCCTCTACGGGGCCGACTCCGACCTGAAGATCCGGGTGAGTGTCGACAAGGACGCCCGCACAATCACGATTGCGGACAACGGCGTGGGGATGTCACGCGAGGAGGTCGTCGCCAACATCGGCACGATCGCTCGCTCCGGCACGCGCGAATTCCTCGACAAGCTGACCGGCGACCAGAAGAAGGACGCCAACCTCATCGGCCAGTTCGGGGTCGGCTTCTATTCGTCGTTCATCGTCGCCGACAAGGTCACGCTCACCACGCGGCGGGCCGGCCTCGCCGCGGAGGCAGGCGTGCGCTGGGAATCCGACGGCGGCGGCGAGTATGTGCTCGAGCAGCTAGAGCGAACCGAGCGTGGCACCGAGATCGTCCTGCACCTGAGGGAGGGGGAGGACGACCTCCTGGAGCCGTGGAAGGTCAAGAGCATCGTGCGCAAGTATTCCGACCATATCAGCCTGCCCATCCTCCTGGCCGGGGAGGATGCGCCGATCAACAAGGCGAGCGCGCTGTGGGCGCGCCCAAAGGCCGAGGTCACTGGAGACGAGTACAAGGAGTTCTATACCCACGTAGGCCATGATCCGGAGCCGCCGCTGGCCTGGACGCACGGCCGCGTGGAGGGGCGCCAGGAATACACGCAGCTGCTTTATGTTCCTTCGCGCGCGCCGTTCGACCTGTGGGACCGGCAACAGCGGCGCGGCGTGAAGCTCTACGTGCGCCGGGTCTTCATCATGGAAGATGCCGAGCACCTCATGCCGGGGTACCTGCGCTTCGTGCGCGGCGTGATCGATTCGAACGACCTGCCGCTCAACGTTTCGCGCGAAATCCTGCAGGAAAGCAAGGACGTCGAATCGATTCGCGCGGGAGCGACGCGCCGGGTCCTGGCGCTGCTCGAAGACCTCGCGGAAAACCAGAAAGAGAAATTCGCCACCTTCTGGAAGGAATTCGGCCGTGTGATGAAGGAGGGCGTCGGCGAGGACTTTGCCAATCGCGAGCGGGTCGCGAAACTCCTTCGGTTCGCGTCCTCGCACGCGGACACCGCGGACGAGACCGTTTCGCTCGCCGACTACGTGTCGCGCATGAAGCCCGGGCAGGACAAGATCTACTATGTGACGGCGGAGGGATTCTCGGCCGCCCGCTCGAGCCCGCACCTCGAAGTCTTCCGCAAGAAGGGCATCGAAGTGCTGCTGATGCACGACCGCGTCGACGAATGGCTGGTCGGCAACCTGCCTGAAATCGACGGCAAGCCGCTCGCGTCGGTCGCCCGCGGAGGGCTCGATCTCGGCGATGAAGCCGAGAAAAAGGAAGCGGAGGAAAAGGGCAAGGAGTTCGGAGAGCTCACCGCGAAGATCAAGAAGTCGTTGGACGCCCGCGTCAAGGACGTGCGGGTCACGATGCGCTTGACCGAATCACCCGCCTGCCTCGTGGCAGATGAAAACGATATGGGCGGCAACCTCGCGCGCATCCTGCGCGCCGCCGGGCAAAAGGCGCCCGAATCACCGCCGATCCTCGAGATCAACCCTACGCACCCGATCGTGCTGCGCCTCAGGCACGAAGAGAAGCGTTTCGACGACTGGGCTGCGTTACTCTTCGAACAGGCGATGCTTGCCGAGGGAGGGGAGCTCGAAGACCCCGCCGGCTTCGTCAAGCGCCTGAACGGCCTGCTGCTCGAGCTTTCCGACTGACGTCTTAAGTCTTCGAGCCGCCTTTTTCACGCATTTCGTGCCGCTTTTCCATGCGCGCCTTGCCGCGCGCCTGACAGGCGGCCGGGTCTGAGGCTTTGGCGCACATCTGCTGGGACATGCATGCGCCTCGCTCAGGGCCGTTCTTGCCCTTGCAGGCTTCGCGGGCCGCTTTCATGTGCTCGCGCTTTTCCTTGCGGCGCGCTTCGCACTTGGCGGGGTCCGGTTCCTGCGCGCAGGGGCGCGCGCCTTCGCGCTTGCCTTGCGGCGGTGATGGTTGGGTCGGGGACTGGGCCAGAAGCGTGGTGCTCGCGGCCAGCAGCAGGGAGCCGATAATGAGTCTCGCATTCATGAGGTTCTCCGGTGGTTGAAGGACGTAACCAGAGTACGGAGGCAAGTCCGACAGTGCTGTAAGGTTTTGTATCCGCTTGTAACCGCGGGCGCGGGGCGGAGGGAGAGGGGCGGCACGCACCCCTCTCGCAGGACAGAGCCCTAACCCAGCTGCTTCAGCATCGTGTCGGCATCGCTGACTTCGAACTTTCCCGGTCCTTCGACGTTCAGCGAGTTGACCACGCCGTCCTCGACCAACATGGAGTAGCGCTGCGAGCGCACGCCCATGCCGCGGGCAGTGAGGTCGAGTTCGAGTCCGAGCGCCTTGGTCCACAGTGCGGAGCCGTCGCCCATCATGCGAACCTTGCCGATCGCTTTCTGGTCGCGGCCCCACGCCGCCATCACGAAGCCGTCGTTGGTCGCCACACACCAGACCTCATCGACCTTCTTGGCCTTGAGCTGGTCGATGTTCGAAACGTAGCCGGGCACGTGCTTGGCCGAGCAGGTCGGCGTGAAGGCGCCGGGCAAGGCGAAGACCACGATCTTCTTGCCTTTGGCCGCTTCGGACACGCTCACTTCCTTGGGAGGCATCGGGCAGGCTGCGTCGAATTCGACGGATTCGGAAAGCTTGCCCTCCGGCAGGCGATCGCCGACTTTGATGGTCATCTGGGTTCTCCTTGGTAGCGAAAGGGAATTCTGGTTGGAAATGCGAGGCGGAATAATACCTCAGGGCGCGAGCGCGGCGGCGCGTCCCCTGCTCATGTCCACGCCGCGCAGGATCGCAAGCCCGATGGCAAAGTACACACCCAGGACCATGATGGCGGTGCGGTGGTCGCCGGCGAAGATCCAGGTCATGAGCCCATACGAAAGCGGTCCGAAGATCGACGCCAGCTTGACCGCCAGGCCCCACAGGCCGAAGAACTCGCCCAACCGGGCCGGCGGGGCGAGCACCCCGACGATCGCGCGCCCCGCGGCTTGCGAGGCGCCCATGCACAAGCCGGCAATGTTCGCTGCCACCCAGAACGCGGTGGTCCCTTGCGCCATGCCCGCTATCGAAACCATGGCGATCCAGCCGACCAGCGTCAGCCCGACGGCTTTCACGTGCCCGATGGCGTCCTGCACATAGCCGAAGGCGAAAGCACCGGCAGCCGCGGTGACGTTGACCACGAGGATCAGGACGATGGTCTGCTGGGTGGTGAACTTCATCGCTTCCTGGGCGTAGATCGCAGCCAGCGCGATCACGGCCTGGATGCCGGCCTGGTAGAACACGACGCACAGCAGGAACCTGCGCAGGTCGCGATAGCGCTGGGCCTCGCGCATCGTCTCGAGCACGCGGCCCCAGGCGTTGGACATCGTACCCTCACGAAGCCGATGCGGAACCGCGCGTTCGCGCAGGAAGAGAAAAGTCGGGAGGCTCACCAACGCGAACAAGGCTGCGGTGATCAGCATGGTGTCCGGCACGAAGCTCGCGGCGGGAATGCCCTTGCCCTGAGCCCAGGTGATGTACGCAAGGCAAATCCCAAGGGACAGCAGCCCGCCGAGGTAGCCGATGCTCCAGCCCCAACCCGAAACGCGGCCCATCGCCTCCGAATCCGCAAGCTCGGGCAGGAAAGCCGCGATCAAGCTCTCGCCGCTGCCGAAGAAATAGTTGGACACGACAATAAGCACGAGAGTGGCGACTAGCGTTCCGGGACCCGCGTACCAAAGCAGCGCCGTCGAGACCACGCAGCCGACCGTGCAGAGCGCAAGGAGTTTCTTCTTCGCCGCATGCGCGTCGGCCCAGGCCCCGACCAGCGGCGCGGTGAGCATGATCAATGCATAGGATGCGGACAGCGCGGCCGTCCACGCGAAGGTCGCCCATACGGCCTTTTCGGCCACCACCGAGACGAAATAGGCGCTGAAAACCGCCGTGATCACGACTGTCGTGTAACCCGAATTGGCGAAGTCGTACATTGCCCAGGCCCAGACCTCCCTGGGGCGGACGTCGGCACCAAGGGTGCGGCCGGATGCGGTTGCGGTCATCGGGAAGTGGTCAGGGTCGTTTGCGTTATACCATCATTGTATGTCCGGAACGCGGGCGCGTTGAGCCTTCCTGCGCGGCGCTGTTATAGTCATGCGTACTCCTCCGGAAGCCGCGCCTGATGGCCGCAGTCCAGCCCAAGACCACCGAGCATCGCGTCACCCTCGCCGAGCTCCTCGACTGGCTCGTCGAGGACAAGTACGTCGAACCCGAGGCGGCCGAACTGCTCAAGAAAGAGCGCCGCTATTACCGCGGCGCCTCGCATCCGCTCGCCATCGTCGCCGACCAGAAATGGAAGAGCCTGCATCCACCGCACCGCCTGTTGTCGCTCGAGTCCCTGACCGAATGGATGGCGGGGCGCGCCGGGCTCGAGTATGTGCATATCGACCCGCTCAAGATCGACTTTTCCGCTGTCACCGAAGTGATGTCTGCGGCTTACGCAACCCGCTTTCGCGTGCTGCCGGTGAGCGTGAACACCAAGGAGGCGGTGATCGCCACCGCCGAGCCGTTCATGCGCGATTGGGAACGGGAACTGGCCAAGATCCTCAAGCTCGAGATTCGCCGGGTCATTGCCAATCCCGCCGACATCGAGCGCTACCAGGTCGAGTTCTACAACCTGGCCAAGTCGATCAAGGGCGCCAACAAGGCCGGCGGCGGGTCCTCGGGCATCGGCAATTTCGAGCAGCTGGTCGAGCTCGGCGCGGCCAATAAGCAGTTCGACGCCAACGACGCGCACATCGTCCGCATCGTTGACTGGCTCTGGCAATACGCTTTCGAGCAGCGCGCAAGCGACATCCACATCGAGCCGCGGCGCGAAATCGGCATCGTCCGGTTTCGCATCGATGGCGTGCTGCACCAGGTCTATCAGATTCCCGCGATGGTCCAGGCGGCGATGACCAGCCGGATCAAGATCCTCGGGCGCATGGATGTGGTCGAGAAGCGCCGGCCCCAGGACGGGCGGATCAAGACGCGCACGCTCGACGGGCAGGAGATCGAACTGCGGCTCTCGACCTTGCCCACCGCGTTCGGAGAAAAGCTGGTCATGCGCATCTTCGATCCCGACGTGCTGGTTCGTGATTTCACCGAGCTGGGCTTCTCGGTCGAGGACCACAACCGCTGGAAGGAAATGACCGAGCGGCCCAACGGCATCGTGCTGGTCACCGGACCCACCGGGTCCGGGAAAACCACGACGCTGTATTCGACGCTCAAGTCGCTGGCCACGCCCGAAGTCAACGTGTGCACCGTGGAAGACCCGATCGAGATGATCGAGGGCACGTTCAACCAGATGCAGGTGCAGTCCAATATCGACCTGGGCTTTGCCGAGGGCCTGCGCGCCCTGATGCGGCAGGACCCGGACATCATCATGGTCGGCGAGATCCGCGATCTCGAAACCGCCGAGATGGCCGTGCAGGCAGCGCTCACCGGCCACCTCGTGCTGTCCACGCTGCATACGAACGATGCGCCGACCGCGATCACGCGCTTGCTCGAATTGGGCGTTGCGCCTTACCTGCTGGTTGCCACGCTCAACGGGGTGATGGCCCAGCGCCTGGTGCGCATCCTGTGCAAGGCCTGCAAGAGCAAAGTCGAACTGGCGCGGGTGGAGGACGTCGCGGCGTGGGACGCGTTGGTGTCGCCGTGGAAGACCAACCGCCCCTCGTCCATCTACAAGCCGGTCGGCTGCCTGGAGTGCCGCATGACCGGTTTCCAGGGGCGCGTCGGCATTTACGAAGTGCTTGCCGCCACTTCCGCGATCAAGGAACTCGTTTCCGAGAGCGGCAGCGAGGCCAAGATCCGCCAGCTCGCGATCAAGGAGGGCATGCGCTCCCTGCGCCTCAGCGGCGCGTTGAAGGTCGGCGCAGGCATTACCACGATCGAGGAGGTGGCCAAGGTCGCGCCGCCGGCGCGCGATGCGCTGCGCGCTCCGGAGAAGTCCCCCGCATGAAGTGGTCCGGCACCCTGCTGCGGCGGGTGCGCCAGTTCGGCGTGCGCCGCTCTTTGACGATCTACCTCGTGATCGTGATCGGGCTCGTCCTGGCGAGCGAAATGGCGATCGAGCACATGATCGGCCAGGGGGCCGCCGCGCCCGTGTCGCCTTTCGTCAACGCGCTCGCCATCGCGGCGCTGGTGGGCGTGGTCATCTTCTTCATCTTCCAGGGCGCCGTGGACGACCGCGAGCGCGCGAGCGCAGCGCTGGCCGAGAGCGAAGAGCGTTTCCGCAGCCTGACGGCGCTTTCGGCCGACTGGTTCTGGGAGACCGACGCCGAGCATCGACTGTGCTGGATCGCGGGCGGACAATCGATGCTGAAGCTTGCCACGCATACGGAGCCGGCGGCCGCGATGGCCGTCGCCGAAAGGTTGCGCCGCGAAGTGGAAGTCGGCGCGCGCAAGGCCTTGCGCGAGGCTCAAGGCGCGCGGCGCGCGATCACGCTGAGCATTGGCGTGGCCGGCCGTGCGGCCGATGCCAAGCCGGAAGGCGATTTTTTCGAGATCGCAGAGAGGGCATTGCGCCGCGCCAAGAGCGAAGGACGCAACCGCGTGGTCCTCGGATAGGTCAGGCCGACCCCTATTTGGCCAGGACCTTCATGGCCTTCTCGAGTCCGCCGATCGTGGTCGGGAACATGCGCCCGCCCATCAGTTCCTTCATGACCTGCACCGACTGGCGGTAGCCCCAGATCTCTTCCGGCTCCGGGTTGAGCCACACGCATTTCTGGTAGACATCCGTCATGCGCTTGACCCACACGGCGCCGGCTTCCTCATTGAAATATTCGATCGATCCGCCGGGCTGCAGGATCTCGTAGGGGCTCATGGTCGCGTCACCCACGAAAATAACCTTGTAATCGTGGCCGTATTTGTGCAGCAGGTCCCATGTGCGGGTGCGCTCCGAATGGCGCCGCCGGTTGTCCTTCCACACGAAGTCGTACAGGCAGTTGTGGAAGTAGAAATGCTCCAGGTGCTTGAACTCGGTCTTGGCTGCCGAAAACATCTCCTGGCAGAGCTTGACGTGGTCGTCCATCGAGCCGCCGATGTCCAGGAGCAGCAGCACCTTGACCGTGTTCCTGCGTTCCGGTCGCATGTGGATGTCGAGGTAGGCCTTCTTCGCCGTCGAGTTGATAGTGTTCTCGAGGTCGAACTCCTCTGGCGCTCCCTGCCGCGCGAACTTGCGCAGGCGCCGCAGGGCGACCTTGATATTGCGCGTGCCGAGCTCCACCGAGTCGTCGAGGTTCTGATACTCGCGCTGGTCCCAGACCTTGACCGCGCTGCGGTTGCGCGAAGTCTTCTGGCCGATGCGGATGCCTTCGGGATTGAACCCGTAGGCGCCGAACGGCGAAGTGCCGCCGGTGCCGATCCACTTGTTGCCGCCCTGGTGGCGCTCCTTCTGCTCCTCGAGACGCTTTTTTAGCGTCTCCATGAGCTTTTCCCAGCCGCCGAGGGACTCGATCAGCTTCTTTTCCTCGTCGGTCAGCGTGAGCTCCGCCTGCTTGAGCAGCCACTCGAGGGGGATTTCCGCTTCGATGCCCGGAATCGCTTCCACGCCCTCCCAGAACTCGGCGAAGGCGCGGTCGAACTTGTCGAAATTCGCCTCGTCCTTGACCAGCGTGGTGCGGGAAAGGTAGTAGAAGTCGTCGACCGACGAGCCGATCACGCCCTTCTGCAGCGCCTCGAGCAGCGTAAGGAACTCCTTGATGGAGACCGGCAGCTTGTGGGTCTTGAGCTTGAAGAAAAAATCGATCAGCACGGAGAAATGCTCAGTTGTTCTTCGCGCGCGTCATGAAAACCAGCCGCTCGAACAAATGCACATCCTGCTCGTTCTTCAACAGCGCGCCATGCAGGGGCGGGATGATGGTCTTCCTGTCCTTGGAGCGCAGCGCCTCCGGCGGGATGTCCTCGGACAGCAGGAGCTTGAGCCAGTCGAGCAGCTCGGAGGTGGAGGGCTTCTTCTTCAGGCCGGGAACCTCGCGGATCTCGAAGAACACTTCGAGGGCTTCGCGCAGCAGGTTCTTCTTCAGCTTCGGGTAATGCACGTCGACGATCTTCTCCATCGTTTCTTTCTCGGGGAAACGGATGTAGTGAAAGAAGCACCTGCGCAGGAACGCGTCAGGCAGTTCCTTCTCGTTGTTCGAGGTGATGAATACGATCGGCCGCTGCCTCGCCTTGACCAGCTCACGGGTTTCGTAGACGTAGAACTCCATGCGGTCCAGCTCGCGCAGCAGGTCGTTCGGGAACTCGATGTCGGCCTTGTCCACCTCGTCGATCAGCAGCACGCAGGGCGTGTCCCGCGAGAAAGCCTGCCAGAGCATGCCCTTGACAATGTAGTTGTGGATGTCCTGCACGCGCGGGTCGCCGAGTTGGGAGTCGCGCAAGCGGCTCACGGCGTCGTATTCGTACAGGCCCTGCTGCGCCTTGGTCGTGGACTTGATGTGCCACTCGAGCAGCGGCAGGCCGAGCGCCTTGGCCACCTGGACGGCCAGCATCGTCTTGCCGGTGCCGGGCTCGCCCTTGATCAGCAGCGGGCGCTCCAGCGTGATGGCGGCATTGACCGCTAGCGTCAGGTCTTCGGTGGAGACGTATTCTTCCGAGCCGGAAAAGCGCATGGGTCAGGATCCCAGAATAAAACTCGATTATAACTGCGGCGCGAAAACCTGATTGTGCGGCGCGCAATACGGGTGTCCGGGCGTTTTTCGGGGCCGCAATTGATTCGCCGCAACATTTCATTTGCTTGCGCGTTCTTACGCAGATTGCGAAACTAGCCCAGGTGTTTCGAAACAGTGGCCTGACGGGTCGCCGTTTTGGAGCATAGAGGCTCGGCGGCGCGCCGGGGAAACTGTGCAACGCAGTACAAGCAGAAAAACCAAGGGGGCAAGTCGACATGAAGGCAACGACGAAGAAGATTTTTGCTTTGGCCGCGGCGACGGCTTTCGCAATGGCCGCGGCGCCGGCCGCGGCGCAGGACAAGACCGTGCGCGTGCAAATGCAGTCCAACTTCGCATCTACGCTCGCAATTCTCGGGCCCGGCGGGCAGTACGCGGTCGACACCATACGCAAAGTGTCGGGCGGCTCGATCGACATCAAGTTTTTCGAGCCTGGGAGTCTGGTTCCGCCAGGACAGGCTTTCGACTCCGTGGCGTCAGGGGCCCTCGATGCCGCGTGGGCCACCCCTGGTTTCTGGACCGGCAAGGACATCGCCTTTGCGGTGTACTCCACCGTCCCCTACGGGCCGGACGGCGGCGAGTATCTTGCATGGATGAAGTTCGGCGGCGGTGAAAAGATGATGCAGGACTTGTACGCCAAGTACGGCATCCACTCGATGCTGTGTCACCTGATCGCACCGGAGGCCTCCGGCTGGTTCAGGAAAGAGATCAAGACCCTGGCGGACCTGAAAGGCTTGAAGATGCGTTTCTTCGGCCTTGGTGCCGAAGTCATGCAGAAGCTGGGCGTGTCGACGCAGTTGCTGCAGGCCGGCGAAATCTTCCAGGCCTTGCAGCTTGGGACCATCGACGCCACCGAATTTTCGATGCCGGCGATGGACCTGAGCCTGGGTTTCCACCAGGTCGCCAAGTTCTACTACTTTCCCGGCTGGCACCAGCAGTCCACCTTCGGCGACATGATGTGGAACAAGAAGAAGTGGGACACGCTCTCGGCAACGCAGAAGGCACAGGTCACTGCTTCATGTGACAGTGCCGTGTTGCGCGGCTACGCGCTGTCGGAGTTTGCCCAGCCCGCGGCGCTGAAGGAAATCCAGGCCAAGGGCGTGACGCTGAAGACCTGGCCCAAGGAGTTCATGGATGCCTATCGCAAGGGTTGGGACGAGGTCGCCGAAGAGCAGACCAAGAAGAGCCCGGAGTTCGCCAAGGCCTGGGCCTCGCTGAAGAAGTTCCGCGACGAGTACTCGGTCTGGCGCGTGCGCGGCTACGTGCGCGATTAGCAAGACTTTCCAACCGGCAGTCAAACCAGCACCGGGATCGCATGGCGGCGCCAACCGGCGCACGCGATGCGTTCCCGCAGGGGGGGGCTGCGCGTAAGGCATCAAAAAGGGGGCAGTGCATGGATTCGTTACTCACCATCAGCGACGCGATCGACCGCGTTCTCGAGCGCATCGCGCGATTGTCCGGCTGGCTGTTTGTGGTGCTGGTCGTCGTCATCTGCTGGGATATTCTGACCCGCAAGGTCGGTTTCCAGATTCCAGGCTTCGGTTCGACGCCGATCCAGGAACTGGAATGGCATTTGCACGGCATGCTGTTCATGTTCTGGCTGGGTTATGCCTACATTCGCAACGTGCACGTGCGCATAGACGTGTTTACCGGCCACCTCGATGCGCGCAAACAGGCGCGGCTTGAGGTGATCGGGGTGTTTATTTTCGCGGTCCCGTACCTTCTGATGGCGACGTGGTTCGCGTATGGCTTTGCCGAAACCTCGTTCCTGCAGAATGAGCGCTCCGACGCGCCCAACGGCTTGTCGTACCGCTGGATCATCAAGGGCTGCCTGTTCGCGGGCCTGTTGCTGCTCGATGCGGCGGTGGTGTCGGTGCTGTTTCGCAAGCTCGTCGTCCTGTTTGGTTCCCCGCAGCTTGTCGCACGCGCCGCCGCATCCGCGGCCGGCGGCCGTTAAAGGAGCCCGGCCATGTACGACTGGATCGGCGCCCACCTTTCGATACTGATGTTTCTCGTGCTCACCGTAATCATGTTCGTGGGCTACCCCGTGGCGTTCGTGCTGGGTGGGGTGGCCCTTGCCTTCGGCGTGCTCGGCATATTTTTCGACGTGTTTCGTGCCCAGCAGTTCTACAGCCTGATCCCGCGCATCTGGGGCCAGGCGGTGCAGAACCCGGCACTGATCGCAATCCCGATGTTCGTGTTCATGGGCACCCTGCTCGAACGCTCGGGGGTCGCGGACGACCTGCTGCACGCGTTACAGGTACTCACCCGCCGAATCCCCGGCGGGCTGGCGATGTCAGTGACGCTGATGGGCACCATCATGGCCGCGACCACCGGCATCGTCGGTGCTTCGGTCATCATGCTGACCCTGATCGCGCTGCCGAAGATGCTCGAAAGCGGGTACCAGAAGGAACTCTCGGTCGGCACGATTGCCTCCGCGGGCACGCTCGGGATCCTGATCCCGCCCAGCATCATGTTGGTGATCATGGGCGACCTGCTCACCATTTCCGTGGGCACCCTGTTCACCGCAGCCGTTCTGCCCGGCTTGCTGCTTTCGGTGTTGTACCTCGTCTACCAGGGAATCCTTGCGGCAGTCAGGCCCGAGCTGGCGCCGGCACTAAGCAAGGCCGCCGGGCCGCAGACACGCGCCGAGTTCTGGAAGCTGATGCTGAAGAGTTTCCTGCCGCCCACGTTCCTGATCACTGTGGTGCTTGGCTCAATCTTCGGCGGTCTCGCCACGCCAACTGAGGCAGGGGCCGCGGGCAGCGTGGGCGCGATGGTCCTTGCGGCGTGGAACAAGCGCCTCAGCGTGAAAATGCTGCGCGAAGTAATCGAAAGCTCCGCGCTGACCAATGCGCTGGTGTTTTTCATCGTGTTCGGCGCGACCCTGTTTTCCTACGTTTTCCGGGCGCTGGGCGGAGACGATGTCGTGCTCGAAATCCTCGCTGCGATGGGCTTGAATACCGGCTGGTCGATCCTGATCTTCCTGATGGTGCTGGTGTTCATCATGGGGTTCTTCTTCGACTGGATCGAGATCTGCCTGATCGTGCTGCCGATCTTCGCCCCAATCCTCCTGAAGGTCGACTTCACCCCGCACCTGGCCGCCAACAAGGACTTCATGATCTGGTTCACGATCCTGATTGCGGTCAACCTGCAATCGGCGTTCCTCACGCCGCCATTCGGTTTCGCGCTGTTCTACATGAAGGGCACGGTACCGCCGTCGGTCACCATGGCGCACATCTACCGGGGCATCATCCCCTTCGTAGCCCTGCAGATGCTCGGCGTCGCGTTGTGCATCATCTTCCCCGAGATCGTGCTCTGGCTGCCGCGCAAGCTGGGCTATATGGACTAAGCGAATTCACGAATCGTTGGGTCCGCGAATCCGGATGCGGGTTTGACCGAGATCAAAGCCCTTGCCCTGAACAGCGCCAGACTGTGCATGACAAGGGAGTATTCCTATGGATTGCGCGATCCTCTTCGCCGACGTTGCCGGCAGCACCGCCCTGTATGAAATTCTCGGCGACACGCGCGCTTTCGCGCTGGTCGGAAGCTGCTTGGAAACCATGTCGGTTTGTACGACCGAAGTCTACGGCCGGGTGGTGAAGACCATCGGCGATGCCGTGATGGCGGTGTTCAAGGAAGCCGACGACGCAGCGGCTGAGATGCAAATGCGCGTGGACAAGCTCGGCACCGCGATGGGGGCCAAGCTCGGCTTGAGGATCGGATTCCATTTCGGGCCGGTGGTCGAGCGCGACAACGACGTGTTCGGCGACGCCGTGAACCTCGCTTCGCGCTTGTGCGACCTCGCCTCCAAGGGCCAGATCGTCACCGATGAGCCGACGGCGCAAATGCTCTCGAATCTGTTCACCGGCAACCTGCGCAAGTTGTTTGCGATCCCGGTCAAAGGCAAGGAAAAGGAAGTCGACCTGATCGAGATCGTCTGGCAGGGCGCGAATCAGGACATGACTTCGATCACCGCCGGGCCGATGCGCACCTCGGGGCGCGCGCTGCTGGAACTGGAAATGGAAGGCGCGCGCGTCGACATGGGACCCGACCGGCGCAAGGTCACTTTCGGGCGCGACCACGAGGCCGACTTCACCATCCACACTGCCGTGGTTTCGCGCGCGCATGCAATGATCGAGCGGCGCCGTGACCACTTCGTACTTGCCGACCACAGTTCCAACGGCACTTTCGTGACGCTCGAAGGCCAGCCGGAGATGAAAGTCCATCGCGAGGAGATGACGCTCATGGGCCACGGCTGGATCGCCTTCGGTCAGCCGCGCGCCGACGCGAGCCAAGTGGCGGAGTTCCGCTGCGTGGAGACGTGGGCTCCGAAGAAAGGGGCCGCGGCGGTCGCGGCCTGATCTGCCGGCGCCTGCGAACCCATCGGCGAGTTTGCTCGTGGGTCTGGGCGGAGGGGCCGTGGTGCACTTCCTGAACCACGAATTTCCCTCGATGCGCCTGGACGTGGTCGAAATCGACCCGATGATCGTCCGGCTGGCCCGGGAATACTTCGGCACAGCGCCCGGACCGCGCACGCGCATGTTCGTCGAGGATGCTTCCGACTACGTTGGGGGCGCGCGCGAGTCTTACGACATTGTCTTCATGGATGTCCATTTGCGTCCGCGCGAGGGAACCGACCTGAGCGGCCAGCCGTTGCGCCTCAAGACGGCGGCGTTCCTGGGGAGCCTGCGCGGACGCGTACGCCCGGGCGGCGTGGCCGTGTTCAACCTCATGGAGGGGCCTCACACGGGCGCCGATATCCAGGCCATTCGAACCGTTTTCGGTCAGGGCGTCGTGTTTCGTTCGGCTTCGCAAGGCAATCTCATTGTCGTTTCACAAGTGTCGGGCCTCCGCCCCGACGACCAGGAATTGCGCCGCCGGGCGCGTGAACTCGACGGGCGCGGCGACCGGGGTTTCCGGTTCGAGAGCCTGCTGGGCGAAAGGGTGGACTGAGGGCGGGGTATCCGTGCCTCGCACGGCCGGGCGGGTTGAGATGAGCGTCGCGTTCAGATAGAATTTTGTTTCTAAAACCAAAACGATCATTTCGCATGGGTAATTCTAGAATTTTCGCGGCATTGTTTGCAGGCGCGACCTTGGCTGTGTTTTCGCAAAGCGTAGTGGCCCAAGCCGCTGCACCCGCCCCAGGCAACGCCGAAGCAGGCAAGGCCAAGATAGCAATGTGCATCGGATGTCATGGCGTGGAGGGCTATCGCACCGCTTATCCTGACGTCTACCATGTGCCCAAGATCTACGGCCAGCAGCAGGCTTACATCGTGAAATCGCTGCAGGCGTACAAGACCGGCGAACGCAGCCACCCGAGCATGCGCGGTATCGCGCGCGGGCTGACCGACGCAGACATGGCGGACCTTGCCGCGTATTACGGGGGGGCGCAGAAATGAAAGCCATCCTTATTACCGCGGCGGCAGTCGCTATCTCGGTGACCGGCCCGAGCGCGCTCGCCAAGGGCAACGCCGAATCCGGCAAGGCCAAGGCCGCGCAGGTTTGCGCCGCCTGCCATGGACCCGACGGCAACAAGCCGACTGGTCCGGATTTCCCCGTCATCGCCGGGCAGCACGCCGATTACCTGAAGCGCGCTCTGGTCGATTACAAGTCGGGTAAGCGCAATAACCCGATCATGAAAGGCTTCGCGGCCACTTTGTCCAACCAAGATATGGAAGACCTTTCAGCCTGGTTCGCCAGCCAGCCTTCGAAACTGGTATCGCGCCGGTAAGCGTGCACGTGCCGACGCAAAAAGGCCCGCTCGCGGGCCTTTTTCATTTGCGCCCCCGCTTTTCGAGGTTCTCGAGATAGGCGTTCGCATCCGGCGGGGCCGCATCCCGCTGCGCGCGCCACACCATCTCGGCAAGGCAGTCGACGGCCTGGTGCAGCGCCGCGTGCCGGTCGCCGGCGCGTTCCAGGAGTCCGGCAAAGCGCGCCACCACGCCGGCGGGCTGATCGATCGACAGCTGCTCCTCGAAAGCGAGGTGCAGGCTCATGTGCAGGAAAGGGTTGGTTTCGCCATGCTCCGGAAAGTACGCCTGCTCGCGGTAGCGTTCGGGGTCATCCAGCACCGGGTGGTACTCGGGATGCTGAAGCGCCACTTCGAGGGCGATCGTCTCGAGCCCCTCGAGCGGTTCCGATGCCCGGTACTTTCGCCAGGTCGCGAAGAAGAAATCGCGAACCTGGTCGCGGGTCGGGTTGAACATCGCCGGCCGCCCCGTCAGGCCTTGGTCTTCGGCCGGTACTCGCACAGGTCGCGGATCACGCATTCCGGGCAGTTGGGCTTGCGTGCCATGCAGACATAGCGCCCGAGCAGGATCAGCCAGTGGTGCGCGTGCTGCTTGAACTCTTCAGGCGTGAACTTGTTGAGCTTTTCCTCGACGCGGAGCGGGTCCTTGCCCGGCGCGATGCCGGTACGGTTGGAGACCCGGAAGATGTGCGTGTCCACCGCGATGGTCGGCTGGCCGAACGCGATATTGAGCACGACGTTGGCGGTCTTGCGGCCCACGCCCGGCAATGCCTCCAGCGCTTCGCGCGACGCCGGTACTCTTGCGCCGTGCTCCGCCATGAGGATCTTCGACAGGGCGATGACGTTCTTCGCCTTGGTCCGGAAAAGTCCGATGGTGCGGACGTACCCGGTGAGATTTTCCTCGCCGAGCTCTACCATCGCCGCAGGCGTATTCGCCACGGGATAGAGCTTCGCGGTGGCCAGGTTGACAGATTTGTCGGTCGCTTGCGCCGACAGCACCACGGCCACGAGCAGTTCATACGGCGAGCTGTATTCGAGTTCGGTGCGCGGCGAAGGGTCGAGTGCGCGCAAGCGGCTGAAGATCTCCCGGCGCTTGGAGGCGTTCATCCGGCGCTCCGGCTTCTGGCAGCGCGCTTGGCGCGTACACGCGCGATGGCCGCGAGCACGGTGCCGCGGCGCTCGCCCGGCGCGGCTGGGGCGATCGGGGCCTCGGAGAGCAGCCTCGCCTTGCGGTTGCGCGCGCGGCGACGGGCTGCGGCTGCGTCGGCCGGGCTCCATTCACGATGCGACGGTACGATCTCTATGCAATCGACAGGGCAGGGAGGCACGCAGAGGTTGCAGCCGATGCAGTACCGCTCGATGACGGTGTGCATCAGCGCGCGAGCACCGACGATGGCATCGACCGGGCAGGCTGCGATGCAGAGCGTACAACCAATGCAGCGTTCCTCGTCGATTTCAACGACCGTGGTGCGCTTCATCCCTCGCGAGCCGCCTCGGCGCATTCGCCAACCAGCGCGGGGCCGCGGTAGATGAGGCCGGTGTAGAGCTGGACGAGCGAGGCGCCGGCCGCGAATTTTTCCTGCGCATCGGCGCCGCTGAGGATGCCGCCGGCGCCGATCAGGGGAATTTCTCCGCCCAGAGCCGTTGCGAGCGCCGCGAGGACGCGCGTTGCGCGTGCCCGGATCGGCGCGCCCGACAGGCCGCCTTGTTCGGTCGCGTGCTGCAGGCCCTCCACGCCGTCGCGTGAGGTCGATGTGTTGGTGGCGATCACCGCGTCCATCCGATGCGTCCGTACGGCCGCGGCGATATCCGCGATCTGGACATCGTCGAGGTCCGGCGCGACCTTGAGGGTCAGCGGAACGCGCCGGCCGTGCTGGTCGGCGAGCCGTTCGCGCGTTGCCGCGATCCGTCCTAGCAGCGCGTCGAGTTCCGTTTTTTCCTGCAGTCCGCGCAGGCCCTTCGTGTTCGGAGAGGAGATGTTGACCGTGACGTACGTTGCCGCGGTGTAGACCTTTTCGAGGCAGAACACGTAATCGTCGGCCGCCTTGTCCAGCGGCGTGTCGAAATTCTTGCCGATGTTGATGCCGAGGATGCCTCGCCATTTCGCTCGCGCGACATTGGCGAGAAACGCGTCCACGCCGACGTTGTTGAAGCCGAAGCGATTGATGATCGCCTCGGCCTGCGGCAGCCGGAACAAGCGCGGCTTCGGATTGCCCGGCTGCGGGCGCGGCGTCACCGTGCCGACCTCGACAAAACCGAATCCAAGCGCCGCCATGGCGTCGATGTGCTCCGCATTCTTGTCCAGGCCGGCGGCCAGGCCGACCGGGTTGGGGAACTCTATTCCCATCACGCGCACCGGCTTCGGGGGCACCGCCGTACCGGTAAGGCCGGCGAACCAGTCGGCGCTCTTCAGCGTCAGTCGATGGGCGGTTTCGGGGTTGAGCGAAAAGAGGAGCGGGCGCAGCAGGCGATAGAGCATGGGCGCATTCTACCGCTGCGTGGGCCTGCGGCGAGATTCCATCGGCTTGGCCAGAAGATGTATCGGTGTCGATACACAAACTACCCGAAGAGTCAATATCGGTGCGGGTCTCTGGACATAAATGTCGGACTTTCCAGAAAACGGGCTAAGTCGTGTCGCGCTCGTCCAGGCGGCGCCAGATCCCGCCCACGAAGCCCTCGATCGGCAGGAAGCGCGACTTGTAGGCCATCTTCGGGCTCTCGCGGATCCAGTAGCCCAGGTACAGGTACGGCAGGCCAAGCGCCTTGCACGCCTCGATCTGCGCGAGGATGTTGTAGGTGCCGAAGCTCGCGCCGCGTCGGTCGGGTTCGAAGAAAGTGTAGACCGAAGACAGCCCGTCGGGCAGGAAGTCGACGATCGAGACCATCACGAGCTGGCCCTGGTCGCGGAACTCCACCAGCCGGGTGTCGACCCTGCTCTGCAGGAGGAAGTGCGAATACTGGTCACGGCTGTCGTTGTCCATGCCGCCGCCCGAATGGCGCTTGGACTGATAGCGCAGGTAGAGGGCGTAGTGCTCGAGCCGGAACTTGAGCGGCTGGGTCTGCGAGGTCAGGCCTTCGTGCAGTTTCCATGCGCGCTTCTGGGCGCGCGCGGGGACGTACTCCGCCACAGGGATGCGCACGGGCACGCACGCGCGGCAGCTGTCGCAATGCGGGCGGTAGGTGAAGATTCCGCTGCGCCGGAAACCGGCACGGACAAGATCGCCGTAAAGGTCGGTATTGATGAGGTGCGAGGGCGTGGCGACCTGCGAGCGTGCCATGCGTTCGGGCAGGTAGCTGCACGGGTACGGCGCGGTGACGTAGAACTGCAGTACTGCGTGCGGCAGGTCGTTCAGTCGGGACATTGGGCCTCGTCAAGCCGCGTCGTTTTCCGGTCGGTATGCGCCCAGGACCCCGGCGGCTCGGCATAGTTTACCAACGCGAAGAGCCTGCGCACAAAATCGCTGCGCTTTATTTCGCGCGCGCCAAGCGAGGCCAGGTGGCCGGTGTTCATCTGGCAATCGATCATCGGGAAACCCCTCGCGCGCAGCTCGCCGACCAGGGCGGCCAGCGCTACCTTCGATGCGTCGGTAGAGGTCGAGAACATCGACTCGCCGAAGAACATCCGGCCGATCGCCATGCCGTAGAGGCCGCCGGCCAGCCTGCCTTCATGCCATGTCTCGAAACTGTGCGCGAATCCGAGCTGGTGCAGCCTGAGATAGGCGGCCTGCATCTCGGGCCCGAGCCATGTGCCCGGCTGGTTGTGCCGCGGCCCGGCGCAGCCTTCGAGCACCTGTCCGAATGCCGTGTCGATGCGTACCTCGTAGGCGCGGTTGCGGACGCTCTTTGCAAGGGAGCGCGAAACCTTGAATTCCTCCGGGAAAAGCACCATGCGAGGATCGGGCGACCACCACAAAAGGGGATCGCCTTGCGAGAACCACGGGAAGATCCCCCGGCGATAGGCGGCCAGCAGGCGCTCGGTCGAGAGGTCGGCGCCGGCGGCAAGCAAGCCATTCGGATGCCTGAGCGCTTTCTCGACGCTGGGGAACGGCGAATCGTGCTCCAGCCAGGGGATCACCGGCGGCCCTGGGGAGGCACGTCAGCAGCGGACCTGCTGGCGGCAGTAGTGGTCGAGCTCGGTGACCACGGCCGAGCCGGTGACCGGCCGGCGGACCGCGCCATTGTTCTCCAGGGCGAGCTTGAACTCGTACTTGGCGAAGAACTGGTTGAACATCTCGCCCCCGAGCGTGCCAACGGCGGCGAGCTCGTCGGTCTTCGGGTCGTGCTCCAGCAGGATGGCTGCCAGCGGCTGCGGTGCAGGGCCGGCCACGACGCGCCCTCCGGCGGCCGGATCGTATTGGCTGTGCTCGGCGCAGCAGTGGATGACCTCGGCTTGCTTGTTCTGCGTGCCAGCTTCGGCGCGATAGCTGATGAAACTGATCTGCCGGGTCGGATACGCGAGCTGGTGGGCGCAGATCGCCGAATAGGCCACGATCGAGCCGGCACGGCCGACACCGCCGGTCCATTCATAGCTCTCGTTGCCGGCGGTCTTGAGCTGCGTCCTCGTGCGCGCCGGCTTGCCCAGATTGATCAGGAAGCAGGGTGTCGTCGCATAGGGATAGTGGAAGATCAGGTTCTTTCGCGCGGGCAGCTTCGAAGCCAGCAGCGGCTTGTTGCCGGCGTCAAGCAGTCTGGCCCGCGCATACATGCGAACCTGGGGGCTCTGCGCGGCGAGGCCCGAAGGGAAACCGCCGGCGGCGAGTCCCGAGGCGCAAAGCCGGATGAAGTCGCGGCGTTCCACGCCTCACCAGACGCCCGGGTGGCGCTCGGCCTCTTCCTGAATCCCGTGGAACACTTCGTAGGAGGAGGGCTCGGGCACGGCGAATCGGCGCAAGAGCAGGGTGGCGCGGATGTCCGCAAGCTCACCTGCATGTTCCACCGCCATGAAAGCTTTGCGCAGGCGCCCGACTGTATCGGGGTCGAGTGCCGCGGTGGCAATCAGCGGCGGCATCGGAGCGGCGTCGGTGACAGCGACGATGCGAACGTTGGCTGCGAAAGCCGGATCGTTATGCCGAAGCAGGTCGAACACGTAACCGTCGAGCGGGCCGGCGTCGATGCGTCCATCGATCAGCGCCTGGATGATGCCTCGAGCGTTGACCAGCTCGCCGACCACTTTCCTGTACAAGGGCCCTCCATCGGCTTTGCGGAACTTGAGCAGGTGCCGGCGCAGCGCCACGCACCCGGACATCGAATCGGTGAGCGTGTAGCCGATCACGTGCCCGAAGGTGTCCTCGAGCTTCATGAACGGTGAGTCCGCTCTGACCGCGATGTCGGAGAAATAGACAGCGCGGTCGGCGTAGCGTTCCGGGGAGGGCACCGGCGCTGCGAGGAGGATCGGGCGCGGCTTGCGGTGCGCGTAGGGCAGCCCGCACATCATCGCGCACCCGAGGTCTGCGCGGGCCCAGAGGTCGGCGAGCGTAGCGGGCGGGTCCTGGTCGACGAACTCCATGCGCACATTGGCGTGCTCGAGGATCCACTCGAGTAATTCGCGCCACGCGGCTTTGGCCGCCGGGGCGACCGAATACATTCTTGCGTTGACGATCATGCGGGTTCCTTTGAGGGCATCGATTCAGCCTTGCGCGGGGTCAGTTGTCGATCTTGACGCCGGACTTGCGGATTGCGTCACCCCAACGCGTGTTCTCGGCGCGCAGCCGCCTGGCAAATTCCTCGGGTGTTCCGCCGACCGGATCGGCGCCGAGCGCGGAGAGCTTTTCCCTCACGTCGGCCAGTTGCAGGGCCTTGTTGGTGTCGGCCGCAATCCTTTGCACGATGTCGGGAGGCGTTCCGGCAGGGGCGAAGAACGCATACCATGCTGTCGCTTCGAACCCGGGATAGCCTTGCTCGGCGATCGTCGGGATATCGGGGGCGGCCGGGTGGCGCTGCAGGCTTGCCACGCCGATGGCTTTCAGCTTGCCTTGCTTGATGTTCGGCAGCGCCGATGACATCTGGCTGAAGAACATGGTGACCTGTCCTCCCATGACATCATTCACCGCGGGGCCGGTGCCTTTGTAGGCCACGTGGATCATGTCCAGGCCGGTCGTGGCCTTGAGCATTTCGCCGGCGATGTGCGGCGAGCTTCCCAGCCCCGGGGATGCAAAGCTGAGCTTGCCCGGATTCGCCTTGGACAGGGCAATGAGGTCCTTCACGTTTGTGGCCGGTACCGACGACCCCACAATGAGGACGTTTTGCACGGTGGCGAGCATGGTGACCGGCACGAAGTCCCTGGCGATGTCGTAAGGCAGTTTGGACTTGAGGTTCGGCAGCAGCACGGCGTTGCCGACCGGCACCGTGACCAGCGTATAGCCGTCGGCCGGGGCTTTGGCGGCGAACTCCATCCCGATCAGCCCGTCGGCGCCGGGCTTGGCCTCGACGATCACCGGATGGCCCCAGGTCGCCTGCAGCTTGTCGCCGACCGCGCGCGACAGCAGGTCCGAAGGGCCGCCGGCGGCGAAGCAATTGATGATGCGAACCGGTTTGGACGGCCACTGCTGCGCCAAGGCGTTCTGCCCGGCGAAAGCAGAGGCAAGGATGAGGGCGGCCAACAGCTTCATTCGAATTCTCCATTTGTGGATGGCGGCCGGCGCGCTTTGGCACGCCGGAAATCGCACGCAATCAACATACCAGAAAGGGCCTACCGGTAACGCAGCCGCTGGCCGATTCCCAGGCGCTTGGCTTTCTCCAGCATTGCCGCGCCCAGCGCGATGTCGGATAGCGGCAGGCCCCGGTGCCAGAAGAGGATGGTTTCCCGGTCGTTTTCGCGCCCGGATTTTTTCCCGGCGACGATCTGGCCAAGCTCGGCGTGCAGGGTTTGCTCCGAGAGTTTTCCCGCATCGACATGGGCGCGCAGCGAACCGAAAGGCCCGGAGCGGGCCTGGCCCCAGTCGTCCATCACCATCTTGTCCATGATGTCCGTGAGCGAAAGCTCGATTGCGCTCATGGTTCCGTAAGGCATCACGAGCGCGCCCTTCTTGATCCACGAGGTTTTCAACATCGGCGCGGGCTTGGTGAGGCGCGAGGCTTCGACGACTATATCGGCGCCGCGTACGCAGGATTCCCAATCGGCGGTGACGATGATTTCGCGGCCAAGGTCCTTCCGCAGTTGCGCGCCGAATGCATTGCGGCTTTCCGGGCGGCGCGAATGGACGCGGATTTCCTTGAGGTCAAACAGGTGGTTGAGCAGGCGCACGTTCCAGTAGGCCGTGCCGCGCGCGCCGACGTGCCCGAGGACTCGGCTCGACTTGCGCGCAAGGTACTTGGCGCCGAGCGCGGTGACGGCGCCGGTACGCATGTCGGTGATCACCGAAGCGTCGATCATCGCGATCGGCGAACCGTTTTTCGGGTCGGCGAGGTAGAGCATCGCAAGCTCCGAGGGAAGGCCAATCTTGTAATTCTCGTAGAAATCGCCGACGACCTTTACGCCCGCTATGCCAAGCGGATTGATGTACCCGCGCAGCACGTTGAAGTGGCCCGGGTAGGTCTTGTCCGGGACGAGGTGCATGCGCGGCTCGATCACGGTCTGGCCGAGCCCCTGCGCACGCAGACCCTCCTCGACGGCATCGAGGATTTCCTGGTCGGTCATCGCCAGCGCCTCGATATCCGGCGCGTTCAGGTAGTGCAGGTGGATTTGATTCATTTTTTCGGTGGGATTTCGCTCTGCGTGGTCCGTGCTGGTGGCGGGCAAGTTAGCATCCCGGCTCCTGCCCGTCCACGCCCGGAGCGAACATGCAAAGCCGAACCATCAACGTGCGCCTGTTGAGCCGTGCCCAGGTCGAAGCGCTCAGCCCCGGACCGGATGACCTCATCGAAGTGGTCGCCTCGGGCCTCGCCGCGCACGGGCGCAAAGAGGTCGTGCAGCCGCCCAAGGGGCACTTGCACCTGGACCATGTGATGAACGGGCATTTCAATATCCTTTCGGCCTGGGTCGGCCCGATCAACCGGGCCGGCATCAAGGTGATCGGCGACTATGTCGAGAACTGGCGCCAGGGGCTGCCTTCGGAGGTCGGGATGCTCACGCTCTACGATCCGGCCATCGGGGTGCCTTTGTGCATCATGGATGCAACCAGCCTGACGTGGCGGCGTACCGGCGCGGTCACCTGCGCAGGTGCGATGCATCTGGCGGCCAAGGATTCAACGATCGTTGCGCACATCGGCGCCCGCGGCACCGCCTTCGCCAACCTGCAGTTGCTCTCGCGCAAATTCAAGTTGCGGGAGATCCGCATCAACAGCGCGCGGCCCGAATCACGCGAGCGCCTCGTCGCGCGCGTCGAAGAGGAACTCGGCGTTCGTGCAAAGGCTTACGCGAGCGCTGCGGAGGCAATCGACGGCGCCGACATCGTGATCGAGGCGACGCGGCTGGAGAAACCCGAGGTGCTGATCCCGAACTACGCGGTGAAGAAGGGAGCGCTGGTCGTGACCTACGGCTGGATGATGGCGCTGGACCCTCAGGTGGTGACCGGGGCGTCCAAGGTCGTCGTCGATGACTGGGCGCAATGCAAGGTCGGCGGCGCGCTGCATCCGATGATCGTGGATGGGCGGCTGAGCGAGAAGAACGTGCACGCAGAGATCGGCCAGATCGTCGCGGGGCTGAAGCCCGGGCGCGAGGCGGGTGACGGCACGATCGTGTTCTGGCACCGCGGCTTCGCGGTCAGCGACGTGGTGCTGGGGAACTGGATCTACGAGCGCGCCCTGAAGGAGGGAGTGGGCACGCTGTTCCCGCTGCTGGAGGCGGGGGAGGAGTAGGAACTTTGAGCCTATTGGTCAGGCGTGGCGTATCGGCAGGACCGCGAGGCGCATGCCGAGCGCTTTGAGCACGGCCGTAAGGCTGCGCAATTCGGGGTTGCCTTCGGCTGAGAGGGCCCGATAAAGCTGGGTCGCGTTGAGGTGCGATTTCTCGGCCACTGCCGGCACGCCGCCGAAGGCTTGCGCGATCTGGCGGAGCGCGACCAGTAGGTCGGCCTGGTCGCCATCAGCCAGCACATCGTTCAGGTACTGCGTGGCAAAGGCCGGATCTTCGCGGAAGAGTTCGGCCATCGAATCATCGTGTGCCCGGTCTTTCATCTTCGATCATCTCTCCTCCAACTGACCCTAAAGGTTAAGTTTCAAATACCGTAGAGTCAATATCGGCGGGGCACCTGGGTCAATATTATTTCTAAATTTAGCAAAACTCAGGCTTCCTACGCGCTCGACCCCTTCGGCCCGACATCCTCGCCCCATCGCTTGACCGTGCCGGTGTCGATGCCGAACAAGTCGAGAGCCCGCCCTACCGAGTGATTGACGATGTCGTCGATGGTCTCGGGCCTGGTGTAAAAGGCCGGCACCGGTGGCATGACGATCGCGCCCATCTCGGTGACCGCGGTCATGCTGCGCAGGTGGCCAAGATGGTTCGGCGTCTCCCGCACCATCAGCACGAGCCGGCGCCTTTCCTTGAGCACCACGTCAGCAGCTCGCGACAGGAGCGTGCCGGTGACCCCGGTGGCGATTTCGGACAGGCTTCGGATGGAGCAAGGCGCTACCAGCATGCCGAGCGTCTTGAATGACCCGCTCGAAATGGCCGCGCCAATGTCTTCGTTCCTGTACACGACGCTGGCCAGTGCTTCGACGTCGCGCACTTTCAGGTCAGTTTCATAGGCGAGGGTCACCTGGGCCGAGCGGCTCATGACCAGGTGGGTCTCGACATCCAGCTTCTTCAGCAGTTCGAGCGCCCGAATGGCGTAAATCGTGCCCGAGGCGCCGCTGACACCGATGATGAGCCGGGACGCCGCCATGTCAGCCCCGCACCTTGCGGATCAGCGCGCGAGCGCGCTCGATCGCGTCGGCCGGCAGCCGGTGGCGCTGCGAGAAGTCGGGCCGCGGCTTGGTCGCGTCGATGATCATCTTCGCCGTCTTTCCATTGTCGTTCGAGGGATCGAGGATCGCGCCGAAAGCATTGCGGATCACGTCGATGTCGTCGTCGGCCTGCATGCGCGTGGCCATCGCCCAGAACACGTCCTGGTCGTCGAACACGTCGACATCCTCGTCGACGATGATCACCAGCTTGAGGCTGATGTCTTCGGCGAAGGCGATCATTGCGGCATTTTTCTGCTGCCCGGCAACCGGGTTCTTCATTGCGATCACGGCGTGAAAGCGGCATGTGCCGGACTTTGGGTAGGAAACTTTCGTCACATTCGAAAACGTCCCGCGCAGGGCGCGCAACAACCTCGCTTCCTGCGGCACGGCAAGCATGCTGCAGTGCTCGTCCGACATGCCGCCGACCACGTCCTGGTAGATCGCATTTTTCCGGTGCGTGATCGCAGTGACCTCGATTACGTTTTCGGTGGAGCGTTCGGAGTGGTACCCGGTGAATTCAGCGAACGGGCCCTCGGGCTCGCGAACGCCGGGAAGGATATGCCCTTCGAGCACGATCTCCCCTTCGGCGGGGACTTCGATCGGCACCGTGACGCACTTCGAGATGTCAAGCGCGCGGCCGGCCAGGCCGCCGGCGACCGCATATTCATCGACGGTCATGGAGCCTTTCCACAGTCCCGCGAACGTCATCAGCGGATGCCCGCCGATCACGACCGCGATCGGGATTTCCTTGCCGAGTTGCTCGGCGCGGCGCACGTAGTCCCACAGGTGGCGGCGGCTGTGCAGGCTGGTGCCGAGGCGCGTTTTTCCCTTGACCTGCATGCGGTGGTGGCTCGCATTGCGAACGCCGGTTTCCGGATCCTTCGCGATGATGATGCCGTTGGTGATGTAGCGGCCACCGTCGCGCTCGAAGTGCTTCTTGATCGGGATGCGGGCGAGGTCCACGTCTGCGCCCTTGTAGACCACGTCCTGCACAGGTCCCTTGTCGTGGAGTTTTGGTTCCAGCGCACGGTCGCCGCGCGACGCCCATTCCTCGATCAGACGTTCTTCCGGCACACCCAGGGCCAACGAATAGCGTCCACGGGTCGCAAACACATTGGTCACCACCGGAAATTCGGAGTCCGCGACATTCTCGAACCAAAGCACCGGCGCTTGCCAGGCGCGGCCCCTTTCGAGTTCGAGCGCGACCGCGGTGGCATCGAAGTCGAGGTTGATCCGGTCCTTGAACCGCAGGATGTCCTTGGGATTGTTGCGTTCGACCTGCGCGAGGAAGGCGCGCAAATTCAGGGATTCGTCAGATGCGGACATGCGGGACTCTGTCTTGTGAAGGAGAAGAAGTCTATCAAGCCCCCGAAGCGCGCACTAGGCGAGTGCATCCTTTGTTTCAAAACCCATTACGCACTATATTGGCGCATGCCGGGACGACACCGGCTGACGAGAAGATCATCTTCAACTTTCCCGGGGAGGACCCGCATGGAGACGCTCAAGGGCGGATCGGACGCGCTATTCATATTGCTTGGCGCAATCATGGTGCTGGCGATGCATGCCGGATTCGCTTTCCTGGAACTCGGTACGGTTCGTTCGAAGAACCAGGTCAATGCGCTGGTGAAGATCCTGACCGACTTCGCGGTCTCGACCGTGGCCTATTTCTGCGTCGGCTACGGCATCGCCTACGGGGTCAGTTTCTTCGTCGGTGCAGAAGTCCTGGCCGAGCGCAACGGCTACGAGCTGGTGAAATTCTTCTTCCTGCTGACTTTTGCCGCTGCCATTCCGGCCATCGTGTCGGGTGGCATCGCGGAGAGGGCGCGGTTTTACCCCCAGCTCGCAGCATCGATGCTGCTGGTGGCATTCGTCTACCCGTTTTTCGAAGGCATCGCCTGGAACCAGCACCTCGGCGTACAGGCCTGGCTGAAAGGCGCGTTCGGCGCGGAGTTCCATGATTTCGCCGGTTCCATCGTCGTGCACGCGGTCGGCGGCTGGATCGGCCTGGTGGCGGTCGTGCTGCTGGGCGCGCGGCGCGGGCGCTACCTCAGGGACGGTAGCACCGCGGCTGCGCATCCGCCCTCATCGATTCCGTTCCTTGCCCTCGGTGCATGGATCCTCTCGGTGGGTTGGTTCGGGTTTAACGTGATGTCCGCGCAGGAAATCGGCAAGCTGTCGGGGCTGGTGGCGGTGAACTCCTTGATGGCCATGGTGGGGGGTACCCTGGCGGCGATGATTGCCGGAAGGAACGACCCGGGCTTCGTGCACAACGGTCCGCTGGCGGGACTGGTCGCAGTGTGCGCGGGGTCCGACGTCATGCACCCGGCGGGTTCCTTCGTCGTCGGCGCGGTGGCCGGGGCACTTTTCGTCTACATGTTCACGCTGACGCAGAATCGCTGGAAGATCGACGATGTGCTCGGAGTCTGGCCGCTGCACGGCCTGTGCGGGGCGTGGGGCGGGATCGCCTGCGGCATCTTCGGCTCAAAGGCCCTCGGCGGGCTGGGGGGCGTGGCCTTCATGTCCCAACTCATCGGCACAACGATGGGCATCGCTGTTGCCGTGGTGGGTGGGCTGATCGTCTACGGCGGGCTGAAAGCGATGGTGGGGCTGCGCCTTGACGAGGAAGAGGAATTCAACGGCGCGGATCTTTCGATCCACAAGATTTCGGCCCAGTCGGAGCGGGGCTGACGGTCAGCGGACCACCGGCGGGACCACGTCCCCGGCGTGAAAGCCGAAGGCGCCGAGCTTGCGGTCCGCGAACCAGTGCTTGAGCGTCAGGCCGACGGTGCGGAACGCGATTTCCTTCCAGGGAATTGCAGCTTCCTCGAAAAGCGCGACCTCGAGGCTTTCCTCGCCGGGCGCGAACGAAAGGTCGACGAGCTTTGCCCGGTAGAAGAGGTGTACCTGGTTCACGTGGGGTACCGATAGCATCGTAAACGGTTCACCAAGCTCCACGCGCGCACCGGCTTCTTCGAGCGTTTCGCGCAGCGCGCCTTCGGCGGTGGTTTCTTCGTTTTCCATGAAGCCCGCCGGCAGCGTCCAGTATCCGTAACGGGGTTCGATTGCGCGGCGGCAGAGCAGCACGCGCTCTTCCCAAACAGGGACGCATCCGACCACGAGCCTGGGATTCTGGTAGTGAATTTCGCCGCAGTTGTCGCACAGGTAGCGCAGCTTCGAATCGCCGGGCGGAACGCGATGCGCGACCGGCGCGGCGCAGTTGGAGCAAAACTTGAGCACGGGACTTGGCATGGCTGCGATGATACCTGTCGATCGGGTTTTATCCACGCGTCCAATGCGATAAACGCGCGGTGGTATGATCCGCGTGGTCAAGAAGAGGAGCGCGGCACGGGGGAAGTGGGGAGATCCGCGCGTTGATGAACCTCCTGGAAATTGCGAATTGAACTCCGCGTTGAAGCCTTCGGTCGATCGCTACGACGAACTCCATTCCGCATTTCGCTGGCAGGTTCCGGCGCGGTTCAACATGGGCTGGGATTGCTGTGGGCAGTGGGCGGCGGACCGAAACCGGTTTGCCCTCTACTGGGAGGACGAGTCGGGCGCCACGGCCGCCTTCACTTTCTGGGACATCCAGCAGCAGGCGAACCGGATGTCCAACGCGCTTGCCGCGCTGGGCGTCAAGAAGGGCGATCGCGTCGCCCTCGTGCTTCCGCAGCGCCCGGAAATGGCAATCGCCTATATCGCGATTTTCCAGATGGGCGCCATTGCGTTGCCCTTGTCGCACCTGTTCGGGCCCGATGCTCTCGAGTACCGGCTGCAGAACAGCGAGGCGAGTATCGCGATCGTCGAACCCACGACATTGGCAAACCTGTGGTCCGTCAGGGACAAGCTGCCGTTGCTTCGCCACGTGATCGGCGTTGGCGGCGCGCGCGAATCCGGCGTGCACGAGTGGGCGCCCCTGCTGGAGAAGGCCGGTTCCCGCTTCGAGTGCGCAGACACGGCTTGCGAAGATCCGGCCCTGATCATTTACACAAGCGGCACCACCGGCGCGCCCAAGGGCGCCCTCGAGCCGCATCGATCGATCATCGGGAATATCCCGGGTTTCGTGCATTCCCACGACTTCTATCCGCAACCCGGCGACTTGTTCTGGACGCCGGCGGACTGGGCCTGGGCCGGGGGGCTGCTCGACGGGCTGTTGCCCGCCTGGCATTTCGGCACGCCGATCCTCGGCTACCGCGGTCGGTTCGACGCCGAGAAGGCGTACTACCTCCTCGAGAAGTATGGGGTGCGCAATACGTTTCTGTTCCCGACCGCGCTGAAGCTGATGATGAAAGCGGTGCCGGAGCCAAGGAAGCGCTTCGACCTCAACCTGCGTTCGGTCATGAGCGCGGGCGAGTCGGTGGGCGTCACGGTGATCGAATGGGCCAGGGAGCACCTCGGAGTCACGATCAACGAAATGTTCGGCCAGACCGAGATCAACTACGTCGTGGGCAATTGCCAGGCCGCCTGGCCGGTCAAGCCCGGCTCGATCGGGCGTCCGTACCCGGGACACCGGGTTGCGATCATCGATGAGAGCGGCAATGAGCGCCCGCGCGGCGAACTCGGGGAGATTGCGGTGAACCGGACCTGCAACGGCGTGGCCGACGCTGTTTTCTTTCTCGAGTACTGGAAGAACCCGCAGGCCACCAAGGACAAGTTCATCGGCGACTGGGGCTGCACCGGCGATCAGGGTCGCATGGATGAGGATGGCTACATCTGGTACCAGGGGCGCTCGGATGATGTGATCAAGAGTTCCGGCTACCGCATCGGGCCGGCGGAGATCGAAAGCTGCCTCGTCAAACATCCGTCGGTGCAGAACGCGGCCGTGATCGGCAAGCCCGATGCGACGCGCGGCGCGATCGTCAAGGCGTTCATCGTGCTGCAGCCCGGGACCAACCCGTCGCCGGCGCTCGAAGACGAGATCCGCCAGCATGTGCGCGGGCGGCTCGCCCCCTACGAATACCCGCGCGAGATCGAGTTCATTGCCGAGCTGCCGATGACCACGACCGGCAAGGTGCAAAGGAAGGTCCTGCGCCAGCGGGAAGAACAGAAAACCCCGGGGGCTGTGTGAACCGTTTCCAGAAAATCGTCTTGTATGGCGCCATCATCAATGTGATGGTCCTGTTTTTGTTCCCGCCTTACGACCTGATCGGCGTCGGCCGGGGCGCAGCGATGTTCGATGCGTTCTACCCGGTGTTTTCAGTGCCGGTGAACAGGACCGTCAACGGCGACGTGCTCTACCTGCTGGTGTTCGGCGTGCTGATCAACACCGCCCTGGGGTGGCTGTTGCTCATGGGTTCCAAGTCCTCACCCGGCGAGCCGCGGGTCGATCCGCAGACGGTGGTGGTCGTGTTCGGCATCTTCAACCTCATCGTCGTCCTGCTGTTCCCGCCGATGGAGGCTTTCCCGTTCGCCCAGCGCATCACCGTAGGCAGTTTCGACGGCTTCTATTTCGCTTTTGGCGACAAGGCGCGGCGCTCGATCTTCGTGCCGCTGCTCTACATGGAAGTGCTCTACGTGCTGACGAACGCCTGCGCGTTCTGGCTGGCCATGAGCATCGCGCAACGCCGCACCGGCCGAGATCCGGGGCCGCTTACGATGTTCGCGGCGGCCGACACACTGCGCGAGCTGGCGGCGCGCAAGGTGAATGACAGCGCACCGGTCATCTCGGCTGCCAAGCGCGGTCCGGATCGCCGCCGGGGATCGAACCCGGCGTACAAAGGGCCCGAGCGGCGCAAGAGAGGCGAGCGCCGTGCCACAGCGGTCCGGTAGAAGGCCCGCTTTCCGGGTCTAAATTACCGACATCGGTTCACGTAGACCTAACGGCAGAGCGGCTCTCAGACCAGTTTGTTTTTCAGTTTTGAAAAACTCTACGGCGGCGACGTGACGATTCCACGTTCGAGCAGATTGGCGATCTCCGCCGCCGAATAGCCCGCCCCGGCGAGGACTTCCCGCGCGTTTTCCGAAACCAGGGGCGGTTCAAGGCGCTTGCCCAGGCGCTCGCCGTCGAGTTCCAGCGGCAGGGTCGGGACCTTGATCGACTTTCCCGGCGCGACGCGCATCTCGACCAGTCCACCCGACGCGTTCAGGTGAGGATCGTCGAAAAGGTCCCACGGCTTCGAGATCGGCGCGTAAGGCAGGCCGATGGATTCGAGTTTCTTCTCCAGGGCTTCGCGCTCCCAAGCCCTGAACACTTCGCCGATCTTGGGAATCAGCCAGTCGCGGTTCTTCACGCGCTGGCCGTTGGTGCGGATTTCCGGATTCGCGGCGAGTTCTTCCTGCCCGAACTCCCGGCAGAAGACTTCCCACTGTGTATCGGTCACGACGCCGACGAAAAGCCGGGCGTCGCCTGCTCCGGTGGCTTTCGTCTCGAAGATGTCATACACGCCCCAGGCCGGCTTCTTCACCGACATCGGCGGCGGGGCTTCGCCGGTGATCGCGTATTGCGCCATGTGCTGAGCGACGAGGAAAGCGGTGTTCTCGAACAGGGCGCTCTTCACCAGCTTGCCGCGGCCGGTGCTCTCGCGTTCGCGCAGCGCCGCGAGGATGCCAATGGCGGCGAACATCCCGCCCATGATGTCGTTGACCGAGGACCCCACGCGCAGCGGGCGCTCGGGCAGCCCGGTCATGTACGCAAGGCCGCCCATCATCTGCACCACTTCGTCGAGCGCCGGCCGGTCCTCATAGGGCCCGCTCAGGAACCCTTTGAGCGTGCAGTAGACGAGACGCGGGTTGCGCTTTGCAACGGACGCATAGCCCAGCCCGAGCTTGTCGAGCGCCCCGGGCCGGAAATTCTCGGTCAACGCGTCGGCGCCATCGATCAGCCTGAGGACGACCTCCATGCCCTCGGGATGCTTGAGGTCGAGGGCAATGCTCTTCTTGTTGCGGTTGAAGATCGGGTAGAAGCCTGCGCCCGCGCCATGCAGGCGCCGGGTGTTGTCGCCCTCGAGAGGCTCGACCTTGATGACTTCGGCGCCGAGGTCGGCCAACACGAGCCCGCAGGAGGGGCCCATCACCATGTGCGCGAACTCGACTACACGGATTCCCCGCAGCGGAAACTGCGCCATCTAGGCGGCCGCGCCCCGGCGAAAGCCCTTGGGCAGCCCGGCGCCGGCAAAGTGCCCGTAGACGGGCTCTTCGGGGATGCCATTCACCAGGATCTCCCGCGCGCGCAGCAGGGCGTCGAAGTCTATGCCGGTGTTCAGGCCCATGCTCTCGAACATGAACACGAGGTCTTCGGTCACCACGTTGCCGCTTGCGCCCGGGGCGAACGGGCAGCCGCCCAGCCCCCCCATGGAAGAGTCGAACGCGCGCGCGCCCTCCTCGTAGGCCGCAAGCGCGTTGGCCAGGCCCAGTCCTCGTGTGTTGTGCAGGTGCACGCCGTCGAGCTTGGCGCCGATCGCATCGCGCACTTTGCGATAGAGCCGCCGCATTTGCGCTGGATTCGCGTAGCCCACGGTGTCGGCCAGCGCGATGCAGTCCACGCCTGCTTCCACGAGCAGCCCGGCGATACGCACGACTTCGCTTTCAGACACTTCGCCCTGCAACGTGCAACCGAATGCAGTCGCGACCGCGCCTTCGATTTCCGGGCGCTTGTCGGCAGGAAGCGCTGCGCGCAGTTCGCAGCACTCCTTCACCTGTGCGACCATTTCATCCGGCGTCATGCGCACGTTCGACACGCTGTGCATGTGGCTGGCCGAAACCGGAAATCCGATCTTGTGGGCGCCGGCTTCGACTGCGCGCTGGAAACCTTTGACATTCGGCGCCAGCGCCACGACCTTGAGCCCCGGAATCGTGCGGGCATGCGCGACGATCTCGCCGGTGTCCGCCATGGCCGGTATCAGCTTGGGGGGCACGAAGGAGCCGACTTCGATTTCCCTGAGCCCGGCGGCTGCAAGCGCGCTGATCCACGCCTTCTTGGCGGCAGTGGGCATCAGGTGATGGGCGTTCTGCAGGCCGTCGCGCGGGCCTACTTCGCAGATGTGGACGTCGACTCCGGACATGGCACGCTCCTCGTGGGAAGGGCGGATTCTAGCGCGCTGTCGCCGGGTCGGGCGCCGCAAGCCGCGACTCGAACCACCCGACGACGAGGCCCGCGAGCGCGGCAAGCGCCGCAAACGAAAGCATGACGCCAAGCGATGCCGACCATCCCCCGAGTCCTTGCGCGGCCAGTGCAACGAGCAGCGGTCCGAAGAACTGGCCGAGTTGCGCCCCTTGCATGATCATGCCCTGCGTCGTGCCGATGTGCTGGGGGCTGCGCGCGTGCACGGGGCCGCCGGCGAGCACCGCGGCCGGGATCATGCCGCCGACCAGTGAAAACACCAGCACGCTGGCCAATCGCGCCGGATCCGGAAGGCCTGCCGACAGCCCGCATGCCGCGGTCAAGGCCATCGTCGCGCTGGCGAGGGTGATGACCTGCCAGCGCGCCATGCCGCCTTTGAGGACCCAACCGCCGGCGAGATTGCCCGGGATGTTCATCGCCACGTAGAGCGCCGTAAGCAGTGAAGCGTTCGCCGGGCTGGCGCCGCGCTCGTCCACCAGGAACGTGGGCAGCCAGATCATCAGCGAGGTCCACTGGGCGACATAGAAAAAGAACACGAAGCACAGCGCAAGGCTGCCCGGGCGGCCGACCGATTCGGCCACCAGGCGCAGCGACCCGATGCCTCCACCGAAGCGCGGTGCTGGAACCACGCGCGCAAGCAGAAAGGCGACGAACGCTGTGTAGATCGCGATCCCGAGCCACAGGCTGCGCCAGCCGAGAGTGGCCAATGCGATCGGCGCCGCGATGAGGGCAAGGGCGCCCCCGGTTGGCATGTAGGCGCTCCAGAGGGACAGGGCGACCGGCCGCTCGGCCGGCTGAGTCACGCCGGCCAGGAGCGGCACGCCCGCCACCGTGAAGAGCATGAAGCCGACGCCTTCGATGAAGCGGGAAAGCAGGAGGCCCTGGTAGTCCTGCACGAACACGCCAAGGACGCCGCCCGCGCACAGGCACGCAAGGCCGATCAGTGCAAATCGCTTCTGACCGTAACGGTCCACCACGGCGCCGACAAAGACGCCGACTACGCCGCCCATTGCGTAGAACATGGTGGCTATGAACCCGGACTGGACCAGCGTGATACCGAGGTCCGCGCGCAACAGCGGAAGCGCCGGCGGAACCTTGCAGATATGCGCACCGGCGGCGAGGCCCGCAGCGAACACGACCCAGACACTAGCCCAGGCGGTGCGGTGATCGCTCACCAGGGGTTCATTCAGCGGAAGTCAGGCGGCATAGACAGGCAACTTGAATTCCCTGATCTTCTTTTCCCACTCGGCCGGGCCGGTGTTGTGCACCGAAGTGCCGTTCGAGTCCACCGCGACGGTGACAGGCATGTCCTCGACCTCGAATTCATAGATCGCCTCCATGCCAAGATCGGCAAAACCGACCACGCGCGACTTGCGGATCGCTTTTGCGACCAGATAGGCCGCGCCGCCCACCGCCATGAGGTATGCGGCCTTGTGCTTCCTGATCGCCTCGATCGCGACCGGCCCGCGCTCAGCCTTGCCGACCATGCCGATCAGGCCCGTCTTGGCGAGCATCATCTCGGTGAACTTGTCCATGCGCGTCGAAGTGGTGGGGCCCGCTGGGCCGACAACTTCGTTCCTGACCGGGTCAACCGGGCCGACGTAATAAATCAATCGGTTGGTGAAGTCAGTCGGGAGTTTCTCGCCTTTTTCGAGCATGTCCTGGATGCGCTTGTGCGCGGCATCGCGCCCCGTGAGCAGCTTGCCCGAGAGCAGCAGCGTCTGGCCGGGTTTCCAAGAGGCGACTTCGGCGGGAGTGAGCTTGTCGAGGTTCACGCGCGTGGCCGAGGCCGACGCGCTCCACGTGACCTTGGGCCAATCCTCCAGCGAGGGCGGCTTGAGCACGGCGGGACCCGATCCGTCGAGGACGAAGTGCGCGTGCCGCGTGGCGGCGCAGTTGGGGATCATCGCGATCGGCTTGTTGGCCGCGTGCGTGGGGTAGTCCATGATCTTCACATCGAGGACCGTGGACAGGCCGCCGAGACCCTGGGCGCCGATCCCCAGTGCGTTGACCTTGTCGTACAGCTCGATGCGCATTTCCTCTAGCTTGTTCTTCGGCCCGCGCGCCTTGAGGTCGGACATGTCGAGCGGGTCCATGAGCGACTCCTTGGCCATCAGCATCGCCTTCTCGGCGGTGCCCCCGACGCCGATACCCAGCATCCCCGGCGGGCACCAGCCGGCACCCATGGTCGGCACGGTCTTCAGCACCCAGTCGATGATGGAATCCGAGGGATTGAGCATCGCGAACTTGGACTTGGCCTCTGAGCCCCCGCCTTTGGCAGCGACGGTCACTTCGACCTTGTCGCCGGGCACCAACTCGACGTTGATGACGGCAGGCGTATTGTCGCCGGTGCTCTTGCGCGTGAACATCGGGTCGGCCAGCACGGAGGCGCGCAGCTTGTTGTCCGGGTGGTTGTAGGCGCGCCGCACGCCCTCATTGACCATGTCGGCCAGGTTCGCGCCGGATTCCCAGCGCACTTCCATGCCGACCTTGAGGAAGGCGTTCACGATCCCGGTGTCCTGGCAAATCGGGCGGTGGCCTTCGGCGCACAGGCGCGAATTGGTGAGAATCTGCGCGATGGCGTCCTTGGCGGCGGGCGATTGCTCGCGCTCGTAAGCGCGCCCGAGGGCCTGGATGTAGTCCTTTGGGTGGTAGTAGCTGATGTACTGCAGGGCATCGGCGATGCTCTGCACCAGGTCTTCCATCTTGATGGTCGTGGACATGGGGGCCTCAGTGGGCGGGCGCAGAGTGCGGCGGGTGGGTAAGGCGCTCGGTCCATGCGATCGCGACTGCGGAAAAGACGAACGTAAGGTGGATGACCGTCTGCCACAGCAGGACCTTTTCCTCATAGTTCTCCGCGTTGATGAAGGTCTTCAACAGGTGGATCGACGAGATGCCGATGATCGCCGTTGCGAGCTTGACTTTGAGCACGCCCGCATTCACGTGCGAAAGCCATTCCGGCTGGTCGGGATGGTTCTCGAGTTCCATTCGCGAGACGAAAGTCTCCCAGCCGCCGACGATCACCATCACGAGCAGGTTCGAGATCATGACGACGTCGATGAGCCCCAGCACGATCAGCATGATTTCCGCTTCCGTCACGCCCTTGGTCGCGGTCGTCCCGATCAGGTGCACGAGTTCGAGCCAGAACTGCCAGACATAGACGCCTTGTGCGACGATCAGACCGATATAGAGCGGCGCCTGCAGCCAGCGGCTCATGAAAATCCAGCGCGGCAGGGCGCGCAGTGTTGGCGAGGTGGGCGGGGTATTCATCGATTGGCGAATCCGGTGGTTCGTGGGAGGCTGATTCTAAGCGAATTCAGTTGCTTTCAAGGGCCTTCGGAGTCCGGCCGCGAGTGCTTTACGTTTTGGTGAACGGCGGGCGGCTGCAGGCCTATTACACGGCGCGGCGCTCCCGGCCCGTCCGTTCGACCTAAAGTTAGTCACCTGCTTTCGCGACAAGTGGAAAAGCCGAGGGATCCCGAATGGATTCGATCGAGAGATCGATGTCGAGTTGTGGCCAGTACAGGTGATTCGCAGTTGGCCATTGCACGTCTGACAGTTGTTCGATCGTGGCTTTCTTGAACCACGGAAAATGCTCAAACGGAACCAGTAGCTCCTCAGTGTCGAGAAGCATCCCAAAGCCATGTTTCGAGACGTGCGTGACTTCAGGTCTTGAAGTGCTGGTTCCAAGCATCGTTAAGCTCCTCAATATGCGCCTCGACCACTGTCTGGGCTCTCGTAGCTGACGTTCCGAGAGTCCGGTGTGGTTTGCCAGCGCCACCACTGGGGAAAGCCAGAATTTTGCCTCGCCGTCGGGATGCGCGACGTGAACGTGAATTCGCTTCTCTTCGCGAGAAAAGAAGAATAAGCGGAATTGCCCGTCGCGTACAACCGTGGGAGCCATTCGACACTTTACCGGAATGAGCGCCTCGAGCGGGCTAACGACATAGTCAACGGCGGGCGCCCGTGGTGGTTCCGAAGAAGCTCAAGCCCGCTTTCGCCCGTCCGTTGCATTTAAAGTTAGAGGTCGATAGCTACACGCGTTTAGCCTCACTTCCTATGTTGTTTGAGAATCGATGCAATTTTGCTCGCCGGTTCCGCGCAGTCTTTCTCGCTCAATGACAGATCAAAGGCTTGGTTCAGTACGCTCATTACTCTCGATCTTTCTGTGTTGCCACCAAAGGGTAAATGAAACGTAGCAATGATGTCGATTGCTTCTGTGCGGTAGCCATCGAGATCTGGAATATTGTGCGCCTTGTCCCCAAGAGGGTTCCATTCTGCAAGTACCGCCGCGACCTTGGTGATTTGTGTTTCGTCCATAGTGCTGCGTGGCTTACTTTTCGACCTCTCACGTAAAAGTAAGGGGCGGCGCGCTTTTGCGCCGTCCCGCTTGACTGCCGGGTTAGCGTTTTCCACAGGACTTCATCCATCACTGAGTAGAAGGTGAGCTCACGGGGTTGTTGATATTGTCAAACATCGCCTGGATGTCAATATGACCAGGCGTGTGCTCGCTGATCTTGATACGTTTCTTTGTCGCAGCTTCTTCAAACACTGGCTCTGCGTTTTTAACTTTCCAACTGGGGCTATGGACTCGATTTTTTGAATAAGGGCGGGGGTTACGTTTTCTCCATCATGAGTGAAATGCTCTGGCCCCAGCTTTATCGTCTGATGCTTGTGATTTGAGTGGCGCCACCTTTTTTGATGGCACGATGTTCACGCAAATCGATGGCATTCGGGGATGTCTGCATAGGAAATAACAGGCAGTCAACATGGCTGTGGGCGCCAAATGCCGCGCCCACAGCCATTCTTCAGCTTATCGCCTCTCCACC
>CANKMT010000023.1 GCA_947482825.1 Betaproteobacteria bacterium
CCCATTCCGGATCGAGGGGCAGGCCGTTCCATCCGCCCGCGACGAACTGGTTGTACGCCTCCTTGAAGCCTTTGGGCGTCTTTACCGCGCCGTCCTTCCACTGCGAACCTTCCTGGTCGCCGGAGTAGTTGAGCGGGTCGAGCACGCCGGATGTGAACTTGGCGGCCTCTTCGAGAATGGCCTCGACCGTGTCTGGCGTGGCGTCCTCGCAACCTGGGAGCTTGGCAACCTCGCTCATGCCGGCCAGTTCGTTGAGGACGAACTTCATGTCCCTGAGGGGGGCGGTATAGGCGCTCATGTCTCTGCTCCTTACTTCTTCAGTTCCTCGACGATCTGGGGGACGACCTGGAACAGGTCGCCGACGATGCCGTAGTCCGCCACTGAAAAGATCGGCGCTTCCTCGTCTTTGTTCACGCAGACGATCACGCGGCTATCCTTCATGCCGGCCAGGTGCTGGATCGCACCCGAAATGCCGATGGCGATATAGAGGTCGGGCGCGACGATCTTGCCGGTCTGCCCGACCTGCCAGTCGTTCGGCACGAACCCGGCGTCAACCGCGGCGCGCGAGGCGCCCATCGCGGCGCCCAGCTTGTCGGCCAGCGGTTCGAGGATCTTGAAGTTGTCCCCCGAGCCCATGCCGCGGCCGCCGGACACGATGATTTTCGCCGCGGTCAGTTCAGGACGCTCGGATTTCGAGACTTCGCGGCTGATGAAGGACGACAACCCGCTGTCCGCGGGCGCGGCAACGCTTTCGACCGCTCCGCTCCCGCCGGTGGCCGCCACCGCATCGAACCCTGTGGTGCGCACGGTGATGACCTTGATCGCGTCGGAGGACTGCACGGTCGCCAGTGCATTGCCCGCGTAGATCGGACGCACGAAAGTGTCAGGCGACTCGACCGAGACGATCTCCGAGATCTGCTGCATGTCGAGCAACGCGGCGACGCGCGGCGTGACGTTCTTGCCGTTGGAGGTGGCCGGCGCAAGGATGTGCGTGTAGTTTTTCGCGACACCTACCACCAATGCCGCCACGTTCTCGGCCAGGAAATCGGCCAGGTGCGGCGCATCGGCGTGCAGCACCTTGGTGACGCCGGCAATCTTGCCCGCCGCCTCGGCTGCCGCACCTGAACCGCTCCCGGCCACCAGCACGTGGATTTCGCCGCCGATCTTCGCCGCCGCCGCCACGGTGTTCAGCGTGGCGACCTTGATCGACTTGTTGTCGTGTTCCGCAATGACCAGGCAGCTCATGAGATCACCTTTGCTTCGTTCCTGAGTTTGGCCACCAGCGCGGCGGCGTCCGGCACCTTGATGCCGGCCTTGCGCTTGGGCGGTTCGACGACCTTGACGGTCTTCATGCGCGGCGTCACATCGACGCCGAGCGCGTCGGGCTTGAGGTTCTCGAGCGTCTTCTTCTTCGCCTTCATGATGTTCGGCAGCGTCACATAGCGGGGCTCGTTGAGGCGCAGGTCGGAGGTGACGATCGTCGGAAGCTTGACCGTGATTGTCTCCAGGCCGCCGTCGACCTCGCGGGTGACCTGCGCCTTCCCGTCGGCGATCGTGAGCTTGGATGCGAAGGTCGCCTGCGGCCAGCCCATCAGCGCGGCAAGCATCTGCCCGGTCTGGTTGGAGTCGTCATCGATGGCCTGCTTGCCGAGAAGCACCAGTTGCGGCGACTCCCTGGCGCAGACGGCCTTGAGCAGCTTGGCCACCGCCAGCGGCTGCAGTTCCACATCTGTTTCGACCAGGATCGCGCGGTCGGCGCCGATGGCCAGCGCGGTGCGCAGGGTCTCCTGGCACGCCAGCGGCCCGCAGGACACGACGACGATCTCGGTCGCGACGCCCGCCTCCCTGAGCCGGACAGCCTCCTCGACCGAGATTTCGTCGAAAGGGTTCATGGACATTTTCACGTTCGCGGTCTCGACGCCGGTGCCGTCCGATTTGACGCGCACCTTGACGTTGTAGTCCACCACGCGCTTGACGCTGACGAGGACTTTCATGGGTGTTTTAGGCCCCTAATTTTTTAATCGGGTTGCTGGATCCGGCTTGCTGGAAACGCCTTGCCGTTTGAAACATTCCGCAAGGGAAAAACGGGCGGCAGATTATACCGCCCAGGAGACTCGACGCGGTCCGTCAAACGCTTGGCCAATGCGCACGTTCGCGCATTGATTCGCACATTCGAATCCGCCGCGTTCTCCCCCACTGGAAATCCGATTATAGTGCCGTGACCCCTGATTCACTCTCCTCACGAGCCATGTCCACGACCGGTCCTGAACACGACTACAAACAAAAGCTCGCCGCAGGCCGCTTCGAAATCCAGATATGCGGCGCCTGCGGAAAGCATGTCTTCTACCCCCGCGTGATCTGCCCGCATTGCGGCGCCGACAAGCTCGACTGGGTGGCGGCTGTCGGCGCGGGAGTGGTCTACTCCTCCACCGTCGTGCGTCGCAAACCGGAAGCCGGAGGCGACTACAACGTGGCGCTTGTAGACCTCGCCGAAGGCCCGCGCATGATGAGCCGCGTGGTCGGCATCGAGCCGACAGGCGTCAAGATCGGCATGAAGGTCAAGGCCCGCATTGCGCAAGGGGACCCAGCCAAGGGCGAAGCCCCGATCGTCGAATTCACCCCGGACTAGCCCACATGCCCAACACCAAGGATTTACGCGGATCGGTGGCGATCGCCGGCGTGGGACTCGCCGGCTGCGGCGAAGCGCCCGGCTGGACCGAGAACGAAATCATGGCCGCGGCGGCGAAGAATGCGCTTGCCGATGCAGGCCTGACCACCCGCGACGTGGACGGCCTCGTCTGCGCAAGCGTCAATGCGTTTCTCACTGGCCTGTCTGTGGCCGAGCAGCTCGGCATCCACCCGAAGTTCACCGACTCGACCTGTGTGGGCGGATCATCCTTCGTCGGGCACCTGCTGCCAGCGGCGATGGCGCTCAACTACGGCTTGTGCGACGTGGTGCTCGTGACCTACGGATCGAACCAGCGCACCGGCGTCGGCCGGGCCGAAGGCGGCAAGTTCAAGGCGATGCTCGACCCGCAGGCATTCGAGGCGCCGTATAAGCCGTTCAACCCGATGTCCTCATACGCACTTTCCGCCGCGCGGCACATGCACGAGTACGGCACGACACGCACGCACCTGGCCGAAGTGGCGGTGGCCGCGCGCAAGTGGGCGCAGCTGAATCCGGAAGCTTTCACGCGGGAACCCCTCTCGATCGAGGACGTTCTCAAGGCGCGCCTGGTGTCCGACCCGTTGAGCGTGCGCGATGCCTGCCTCGTCACGGACGGCGGCGGCGCCTACGTCCTCGTGCGCGCCGACCGCGCGAAGACCCTCAAGAAGAAGCCCGTCTACATGCTGGGTTGCGGCACGGCGCACTGGCATCGCCAAATCTCTTCCATGCCCGACCTCACGGTGACCGCGGCCTCCGAATCCGGCCCGCGCGCATTCGAGATGGCCGGGCTCAAACCCTCGGACGTCGATGTGCTCGAGCTTTACGACGCGTTCACGATCAACACGATCCTGTTCCTCGAGGACCTGGGCTTCTGCAAGAAGGGCGAAGGCGGCGCCTTCGTTTCGGGCGGCCGCATCGCGCCCGGCGGCAGCCTGCCGGTGAACACCAACGGCGGCGGGCTCTCGTGCGTGCATCCGGGCATGTACGGCATGTTCCTCATCGTGGAGGCCGTGCGCCAACTGCGCGGCGAGGCCGGCGAGCGCCAAATCGACAATGCGGAGGTCGCCCTTGCCCATGGCAACGGCGGCGTCCTTTCCAGCCAGATCACCGCCCTGTTGGGCACGGAGGCCACGCTATGACCGACCTTTCCAGCGTCAATATTCCCTCGCTTCGCTCCAAGGTGAGCGACACCGAGTGGCAGGCCCGCGTCGACCTCGCCGCCTGCTACCGGCTGATCGCGCTGTTCGGCATGAACGACCTGATCTACAACCATGCCACCGCGCGCGTGCCGGACGAAGAAGGCCATTTCCTCATCAACGCCTACGGCTACGCCTATGAGGAAGTCACGGCTTCGTCGCTGGTCAAGATCGACTTCGACGGTAACACCGTGCACGACTCGGGCACCGGCTACGGCATCAACCAGGCCGGATTCGTGATCCACAGCGCGGTCCACCGCGCCCGCAAGGATGTGGGGTGCGTGATCCACACGCACTCGCCCGCCGGCATGGCCGTGTCGGCGCTCGAATGCGGGTTGCTGCCGCTCACCCAGAACGCGATGTTCTTCGGCCAGGTCGGCTACCACGACTATGAAGGCCCGGCGATCGACCTCGACGAGCAGAAGCGGCTCGTGAAGGACCTCGGCGGCGCGGCGGCGCTGATCCTGCGCAACCACGGCCTGCTCACGGCCGGGCGCACCGTCTGCGAGGCGTTCGTCGTCATGCACTGGCTGGAGAAAGCATGCCAAGCGCAGATCATGGCGATGTCCTGCCAGACGCCGATGAACAAAGTGCCCGAAAAAGTCGTCAAGCTCACCAACGACCGCTACGCCCCCGGGCAGCGCCGCAAGATCACGGAGCTCGAATGGCCGGCGATGCTGCGCATGCTCGACCGCCGCGATCCTTCTTACAGGGACTAGAAATGGCGAACCTCAGCCTCGAAGGAAAAGTCGTCGTCGTGACCGGCGCGGGTGGCGGCATCGGGCGCGACTTCGCGCACGCCATGGCGGCCAAGGGCGCCAAGGTCGTCGTCAACGACGTCGGCGCATCGGTGTCCGGCGAGGGCAAGGACACCGGCCCGGCGCAGAAAGTGGTCGAAGAGATCAAGGCCAACGGTGGCCAGGCCGTTGCCAACACCGACAGCGTCGCCGAGTGGGAGGCCGCCAACCGCATCATCAAGACCGCCATCGATTCGTTCGGGCGCATCGACGTGGTCGTCAACAACGCCGGCATCCTGCGCGACCGGTTCTTCTTCAACATGTCGATCGAGGAATGGAAAGCCGTGATCGACGTGCACCTCAACGGCAGCTTCTACGTGGCGCGCGCCGCCGCGACGTACTTCAAGAGCCAGGCTTCGGGCCGCTACATCAACATGACCTCGACCTCAGGGCTGATCGGCAATTTCGGCCAGGCCAACTACGCCGCCGCCAAGCTCGGCATCGTGGGCCTCTCCAAATCGATGGCGCTCGACATGGCCAAATACAACGTGACTTCCAACTGCATCTCGCCGTTCGCCTGGAGCCGCATGATCGGCACCATCCCTGCCGAGACGCCAGACCAGAAAGCGCGCGTCGAAAAGCTGAAGTCCATGGAAACGGCCAAGATCGCCCCGCTCGCGGTGTACCTCGCAAGCGATGCATCCCAGTCGGTCACCGGCCAGATCTTCGGCGTGCGCGCGAATGAAATCTTCCTCATGAGCCAGAGCCGACCCTTGCGCTCGGTGCACCGGTCCGAAGGCTGGACGCCCGAGACCATCGCCGACCACGCGATCCCCGCGATGCAGGCGCATTTCTACAAGCTCGACCGCTCGCAGGACGTGTTCAGCTGGGACCCGGCATGATCGACTACGCGAAGCTGCGCGCGCGCAAGTTCCCGGAGGTCGAGCAGACGTACACCGCCAAGGACACGATGCTCTATGCGCTCGGCCTGGGCTACGGCTACGACCCCAAGGACGAGAGCCAGCTGCAGTTCGTCTACGAGAAGAACCTCAAGGCCCTGCCGACCATGGCCGTGGTGCTCGGCTATCCCGGCTTCTGGGTGAAGAACCCGGACTCGGGCATCGATTGGGTGCGCATCGTCCACGGCGAGCAATCCCTCACCGTTCACAAGCCCCTGCCGGCGGCCGGCACCGTCGTCGGCATCAGCCGCATCAAGGCCGTCGTCGACAAGGGCCAGGGCAAGGGCGCGCTGCTGTTCCAGGAGCGCACGATCCACGATAAGGCCACCGGCGACCTGCTTGCGACGCTGGACCACGTGACCTTCTGCCGCGCCGATGGCGGATTCAGTGAAAAGGAAGGCAATGGCCCCAAAGGCGGAGACGCTCCGCCACCACCGAAGCCCGCGGTGCCCGACACCGCGCCCGACAAGGTCTGCGACCTGCCCACCCTGCCTCAGGCCGCTTTGATCTATCGCCTTTGCGCCGACGACAACCCGCTGCACGCCGAGCCGGCGGTCGCAAAGGCGGCCGGCTTCCCGCAGCCGATCCTGCACGGCCTTGCCACCTATGGCGTCGCCGGCCACGCGATCCTCAAGACTTTCTGCGGCTACGACCCCGCGAAGCTGAAATCGCTGTCGCTGCGATTTTCCGCACCGGTGTTCCCGGGCGAGACGATCCGCACCGAGATGTGGAAGGAAGGCAATCGCGTGCGCTTCCGCGCCAAGGCCCTGCAGCGGGATATCGTCGTGCTCTCGCACGGGACCGCGGACATCGCCTGAGGGCGCCCGGAAAGTCGAACTTTCGTTTTCGTAGAGTCAATGGACTGGCGGGTCTCGAGCTAATTTGATTTTTTAAATTGACAATATCTTCCGGCCTCCTCGCGAGCACCGGATGTTCGGATGCGGGATGCCGACCGGAATCAACCCATGCGACTGATCGAGAACGTTCCGCTAAGCACCCACCTGATTGCCGATCTGGTCACGGACCGCGCAGACCTTCACCTGGTCTGGCCGCTCGCGCGGTATCCGTTCGATCACGATCAATGGCGGGAGGTGCTGAACCCGGACAGCGGCCACGTCTCGTTCGGGATTCATGTGGGCGCGGTCCTGGCCGGTCACGCGGCCCTCCGCAAGACCGAGCGCCGCGACGTCTACTCCGTGAGCTACCTCTACCTGGCGCCCGAGTACCGTTCGCGGGGCCTGGGTCGGCAAATGGTCGCCTTGCTCGAGGACTATGCGCGAACGCGCCTCGCCGCGGCAGAACTGGTCCTGGTCGCCCGGGACTACAACCCCAGGGCGCTCAGTTGCTATCGGCGATGCGGTTTCGTGGAGACCGGCCGCGAAGGCACGCTGATCCGAATGTCGAAGGTCCTGACTTCGGACGCGCACACTCCGGGATTGCCACCCAAGGCCTAGCCCTGCCGGGCCTCTACGAGAGAGATCCCCATGGCACGCATCGCAATCGGCGGCTTCCACCATGAAACCAACTGCTTCGTGGACTCGCGCACGGACTTCGCCTATTTCGCCTCTCACCGCGACCGCCCTCCTCTCGTGTACGGGGATGATGTCGTGCAATGGCTCACCGGCACGACTTTCGCAATCGCCGGCTTCATGAGCGACATGAATGCGCGCCACGATCTGGTGCCGCTCCTGTGGACCAGCGGCGGCGCGGGCGCGATGGTGACCCGCGATGCCTTCGAGCGCATCGTCGGCAGCCTGGTCGGCCGGCTGTCGGAAGCCATGCCCGTGGACGCCGTCTATCTAGACCTGCATGGCGCGATGGTTACGGAGGATTTTGAAGACGGCGAAGGCGAATTGCTGCGCCGCGTGCGCGCCGTGGTCGGTCCTCACACCCCGGTAGCCGTCAGCCTGGACTATCACTCCAACGTGACTCCCCAGATGGTGGACTTTTCGGATGCGATGATCGCTTACCGCACCTATCCCCACGTCGATCGGGTGGAGACCGGGCAGTTTGCTGCGAAGGCCATGGAAGTCCTGTTAAGTCGTGGCCGCCCCTCAGGCCGCGCATTGCGCAAGGCGCCTTTCCTGATCCCGCTGAACGGCCAGTGCACCCTGGTCGAGCCTTCGAAGGGCGTCGTGGAACTCTCGCGCGTCGCCGAAGAAGGCCTGGTCAACCTCTCGTATCTCGCGGGATTCCCGCCTTCGGACCTGCACTGGTGCGGCCCTTCGGTCGTCGCACATGCGTGGACGCAGGCCGATGCCGAACGCGCAGCCGATGAAATGCTGCGCGCTATCGTCGCCGAAGAGGCGAACTTCGCCGAGGTCATGGTCTCTCCGGACGAAGGCGTGGCGCGGGCAATCGAAGTCTCGCGAACCGCGAAGCGCCCGGTCGTATTAGCCGACACGCAGGACAACCCCGGCTGCGGGGGTACGGCCGATGCGACCGGCCTCCTGAAAGCGCTCGTGTCGGCGGACGCGCAAGGCGCGGTCGTGGGATTCCTTTGCGACGCCGAAGCCGCAAAGGCCGCGCACGCGGCCGGCGAAGGCGCGAAGATCCAGATCGCGCTGGGCGGCCGCTCGGGACCGGCAGGCGTGACGCCATTCGAGGCCACCTTCACCGTCACCAAGCTTGGCGATGGCAAGTTCAATTCCGACGGCGCAGTGTCCGGCGGCCGCAAGATCGACGTCGGACCCATGGCCCTGCTCACGCTCGGTGGCGTCAGCGTGGTGGTGACCAGCAAGCGACTGCAGGCCTACGACCAGGCGGGATTCCGGCATGTGGGGATCGAACCTTCGAAACAGAAGATCCTCGCGCTGAAGAGCACCTGCCACTACCGCGCCGAATTCGAGCCCATCGCCCAGGAGGTGATCGTGGTCCTTGCGCCGGGCTACTACCTGGCGGACCCGACCCTCTACCCTTTCAAGAAGCTCCGCGCAGGCGTCCGCTTGAAGCCGCTTGGCCCAACGTTCTCTGGCCCGCCTAACGCGCCAGCGCGTCTTCCATGATCGCCCGCGCCTCGGCGATCGTGTCCGCGACGCGGTTGCGGTCGCGCACCGCCTTGGTCTCGAGCATCCAGCGCTCCTCGCCCTCTTCCATCTTCGACAGGCGCGCGAGGTCATAAAGGCTCGGAATCATCGTCGTCTGGGGCGTATAGCCGTAGGGATCGTGCCCGTATTTACCGATCGCGGAACTCATGAGCGGCACAGTGAGCCGGCTCACCCGTTTCATCGCGCGATTCACGGCCCGCGCGGCAGCCTCATCGCCCTTGCCCGCCTCGAAGCCTGCACGCACGGCCGCGGCCCGCGCATCGAATCGCCGCGCCGCTTCGCCGAACTCGTTCGCACTGGCCAGCACTCGTTCGAGCCCGACCGATGCGCCGGCGCCCTGGAGTTCGTTCAGGCGCTTCACGATCTGTTCGGCTACCGGGAGGTAGGTAAACGGCAGCACCGGCGCGGTGCAGAGTTCCCACAGATAAGCCGCATAGACGCGCATGTGCGGCTGCATGAACTCCCAGTCGAGCTTGTCGATCGTGCACTCGATGGAGTGGTGCCACCAACCGCGCGTTGCCAGCGCCGTCGCTTTCAGTTCGGCTTCGGTGAAGGCGCCCTCGCCCTGGAACATCGGGATCCCGATGCCGATGAAGGACGCGTCGCCGCTCTTGGCCACGGCCTTCCAGGAAATCTTGCGCTCGCCGAGGAGCTGCCTTTCCTCCTGCTGGTGGAAGGTCTTGAGTTCCGCGTTCGAGGTCGTATGCCAGATCGTCGTGCCCGTGCACGAGGGCTGGTCGATCTGGAGATAGGCGCAGGCGTGGTCGCGCAGCTTGTCCCAGTAACGATCGGCGAACCAGGCCGAGCCGGCCATCGTCCCGGTCTCATGCGCCGTCCAGAAACCGAACAGCAATCCGCGGCGCAGCTTCTTTTCGTGCTTCTTGAACACCCGCGCAAGCTCGATCATGCAAGAGTTGCCCGCCGCATTGTCTGTCGCAGCCTCCCCCGGCCACGAATCCTGGTGGCCACCCACCATGATGAAATCGCCCGGCTCGGGGCTCTCGGGCGCCGGCAGTTCGCCAACCGTAATCTGCACCGGGCGCCACCCATTGACGACGTGGGTGCGGAACCAGACCTTCACCGGCCCGGCTTCGCACAGGGCCTTCAGCCTGAGCCCGGCGACGCGAGCGATACCGATGCACGGAATCGTCGGCATCTCGTCCTTGAAATTCTCGGGGGTCGGATTGCCCCACACGGGCTTCACCGACCCGAACGGCACCGCCTCGTTCTTCGGCCCGCCCCAGTTCATCATGACCGCGCCGATTGCCCCTTTGAGGCCCGCGATGCGCTGCTTCTCGTGCCGCGCGGGCGAATAGGACAATTCGGTGAGCACGATCTTGCCGCGCACGTCCTTGCCTTCGAAGTCGGCGTAGCTGCCCGAACCCACATACACCAGTTCGCCGGTAAGCCCCTCGGGCATCGTCTGCAGGCTGTGGCCGAGCGTATTCGCCTGGACGGTGATCGCATTTGGCGACTGAACGCGGAATTCCGCATGCGAGGGAAAACTGACAATCGCCTGCAATTCGTGGACGACCGTGTCGGACACGCCGAGCGCGAGCATCGCGTCGCGGCTGTACTCGGCCATGCGCCGCCCGTTGGTGGAGCCGGCCGCGCGATGCGGGATTTCGGTGACAATCCGCTCGACGTTCGCGCGAACGTTCGCGGCCGAGACTTCCTCGACGACCTGTGCCTTGGACATTGATTGACTCTGGTGTGCCTACTTGCGGGGAAAGGCCGCTTCGAGCTTCGGGCCGATGTTTTTCTCGAAACTCTTCATGCTTTCCCGCAGCACTTCCGGCCCGGTGAACACAGGCTGGTAGACGAGTCGCTTGGCCACTTCGGTGAACTCCGGATCCTTGACCGCCTGCTCGATCGCCCTCGAGAGCTGGTTCGCCAGCGACGGCGCCATGTTGGCCGGTCCCCAGTAGTCGAACCCGAACGGCGGGACCTCGAACATGATTCCCAGTTCCTTGAAGGTCGGGACGTCCGGCATTTCGGGCATGCGCGTGGCGAATGCAACGGCCAATCCGCGCGTCTTGCCTGCGCGCACATTCGGATAGACCTCGGAGGGTTGCGCCACCCGGTACTCGACGTGGCCGCCGAGCAGCGCCGTGCCGCTCGGCCCGCCGCCGGCGAACGGGACGTAGGTGACGTCGATCCCCGCGCTCCTCGCGGTCTCGATGACGAACAGGTTCATCATTCCGCCGGGCGCCGGGCCACCGGCGCTCAGCTTGCCGGGGTTCTTCTTGGCGAAGCTGACGAGGTCGGCCCAGGACTTGATCGGCGAGTCGGCGCGGACCTCGAACATGCCCCAAGGCATCTGCCCGGTCTGCCCGAGGATCGTCATCTGGTCCCAGACTTTCGCGTCATAGATGCCCGAGTAGTAGTAGCCCATCAGCGCTACGTTGCCCGCGAGCATCAGGGTGTGCCCGTCGGGTGCGGCCTTGATCAATTCGTTGACCGCGATCTTGGTCGAGGCGCCCGGCAGGTTCTCCACCACTACGGTGCCGTTCAGCACCTTGCCCAAGGGCCTTTGCAGCGCGCGGGCCACGAGGTCGTTGGCCCCACCGGCCGCAAAAGGCACGATCACGCGGACCGGCTTCGCCGGGTATCCCTGCGCGAGGCCCGTGTTTGCCGCACCCCAAAGGGCTGCGGCGGCCAACGTGAATCGCACTGCCATGCCGAGTTTCATTTTGATTCCCCTTGGTTCAGGTGGTGAGGACGATCTTGCCGACGTGGGCCCCGCTGTCGAAATACTCGTGCACGCGGGCCGCGTCCTGAAAAGGATGCACCGAGTCGATCAGGGGCGCAATCGGCGATCGGGCCGGAAGCTTCGGCCAGACGTGCTCGAGAAGCTCCGCCGTGATCCGCCCTTTGTCTTCGGGACTGCGCCAGCGCAGGCTGGAGCCGATGATCGTGCCGCGCTTTTTCAGCAGGATGCTCATGTCCAGCGTGGCGTGCTTTTCGGGGCCTTGCGTGGCGAGGTGGACCAACCGCCCCCCCACGGCCATGCATTCGAGGCTGCGTTGCACGTAGTCGCGCCCGACGATGTCGAGGATCACATCGACGCCGCGCCCGCCGGTTTTCTCCATCACCCGGGGCACGAAGTCCTCGGTCTTGTAGTCGATGGCCAGGCTCGCGCCCATGGTCAGGCAGGCCGCGCACTTCCTGCTCCCGCCCGCGGTGGCAAACGCTTCGGCGCCAAAGGCCCGCGCGAGCATGATCGCGGTCGACCCGATGCCGCTGGTGCCGCCATGGACGAGCAATGTCTCGCCCGCCGACAACTTTGCGCGGCTGAACACCGTCTCCCAGACCGTGAACATGTTTTCCGGCAGGCTCGCCGCTTCAATCGCGCTCCAGCCCGCGGGGATCGGCAACACCTGCTGCATCGGCGCGGTGGCGTATTCCGCATATCCGCCGCCGGGCAGCAGGGCGCACACCGCATCGCCCACCTTCCAGTCGCCTGCCCCGGACCCGACGGCCACGATCCCGCCGGCCACCTCGAGCCCAGGCACGTCCGAAGCGCCCGGCGGCGGCGGATGCATGCCACGGCGCTGCAGCGAATCCGGCCGGCTGACGCCTATGGCTTCGACACGAATCAGGACTTCGCCCGCGGCCGGCACCGGCACCGGTCTCGAAGCCACGCGCAGGACCTCTGGCGCGCCGAAGCGCGTGATCTCCACTACCTGCATCGATTCGGGCAGCCCCATCGAAAAAATCCCGTTAAATCCGCATCAACTCGCGGTGCGCAAAGATGCTAGCTCATCGGTTCACCGGGCTGTGACCCGTTTTGCAGAGACGCCCGGCCAGCCTGAACGAGCGCGGTAGAATCAACTGGTGAAAGCGCTCATCGACGCCCAGAAAGCATTCCACAGCCGACGAGTCCTGTTGAAGTGCATTGCAGCAGCTTTGGCTCTGTCGGCAGGGCCGTTGGATGCGCAAACCGCCGGCGAATTGCCGGAGGCCTGGCCGACCAGGCCGGTCAAGTTCCTGGTCCCCTTTGCCGCCGGTGGTGGCGCCGACATTGCGGCCCGCCTCGTGGCCAATGCGATCGAACCCACCTTGGGCCAGCGCATCGTGGTCGAGAATCGCGCAGGATCGCAAGGCAGTATCGGTGCGCAAATCGCAGCCAAAGCGCCGCCGGACGGATACACCGTGTTTGTCGGCACCATAGGCATCAATGCGGTCAACCAGTACCTCTTCGCGAACCTGCCTTACGACCCGGTCAAGGATTTCGCGCCGGTGACCGTGCTGACGAAGACCAACAACGTGCTCACGGTTTCGCCGGATTCGCCTTTCAAGACCCTGGGCGAACTGATCCGGCATGCAAAGCAAAATCCCGACAAGCTCAATTACGGGATTCCCGCTGCGGGCGACACGGCGCACCTTTCGTTCGAGCAGATGAAGCACGAGGGCGGCATTCCCGCGGTCGGCATCCCCTACAACAGCGTGCCGGGCGCAATGACCGACCTGATGGGCGGACGGATCCAGTTCCTGATGGCGGCGGTGGTTGCCCAGTACCCGCTGATCGCCGCCGGCAAACTGCGGCCGCTCGCCGTCACGAGCGCAAACCGGCTGCCTGCGCTGCCGAACGTGCCCACGGTCGCGGAATCCGGTTTTCCTGGATTCGAGGCCAGCGGATGGACCGGCCTGTTCATGCCGGCGGGCACGCCCCCGAGCATCGTGAACAAACTCTCGGCAGCGGTTGCCCATGCGTACCAGCAACCCGAGCTTCTTGCGGGCATGAGCACGCGCGGCTTTGAGCCGGCGAGCCTTCCGCCAACCGAATTCTCCGCTTTCGTGGCCGCCCAGCGCGTCAAGTGGTCGAAGATCATCCGGGATGCCCGGATCAAGATCGAGCAATAGGAGCGAGCAGCGATCAATCCCGCCCCCCCATCTGCGATCGATCCGATCCTGGTTTGGGGCGGCGGTGCGATCGGCGGAACGATTGCCGCCTACCTCGCGCGCGCCGGTGTCCCGGTCAAGCTGGTCGACGTGGTCGAGGCGCATGTCGAGGCCTGTCGCACCGCAGGCCTGCGCATCGAAGGCGCAGTGGACAACTTCACCCAGCGCGTTCCGGCCGCGACACCTGAGGAAATCGAAGGCGCCCATTCGCGCATCTTGCTCGCGGTCAAAGCGCAGCACACTGCAGCGGCGCTGGAGCAGTTGCTCCCCCACCTTGCCTCCGACGGCTACATCCTTTCGGCGCAAAACGGGCTGAATGAAATCCTTATCGCCGAGAAGGCGGGCGCAAACCGGACCATCGGCTGCTACCTCGGGTTCGGTGCCGACTGGCTCGGCCCGGGACAGATCCGGTATGGGGGCCGTGGTGAGGTTGTGATCGGTGAAATCGATGGCCGGAGCCGGCCGCGCACGGTCGAGCTGCATCGGATGCTCATGCATTTCGAGCCGAATGCCCTTCTCACCGACAACATCTGGGGCTATCTCTGGAGCAAGCTCGCTCTTGCCGCGATGTTGTTCGCGACGGCGCTCAATAATGAAGGCATGGATGTGAACATCGGCGATACGAAGCGCGCCGCGGTATTCGAAACACTTGGCCGCGAGGTCATGAACGTGGCGCACGCACGCGGCGTGACGCCGGTAGGTTTTACCAATTTCGAACCGCTGGCTTTCATGCCGGGCGCCACCGACGAAGAAACGCGAGGGGCGATCGCGCTTCTTGCCCATCGCTGGGACAACAACGCCAAGAAGCATTCCGGCTTCTGGCGCGACATGGCGGTGCGCAAGCGTCGCACGGAGGTCGACTACCTGGTGGGGCCAGTGGCCGAACTCGGACGCGAGGCCGGGATCGACACGCCTGCGACCCGATTGCTGCTCGACCTAGTGCACGACATCGAGGGCGGCCGGCGCCAACAGTCCTGGGACACATTCAAGATCCTCCTCGATCATTGTGAAACCCGTGTTCATTAGACGTTTCCTCACGGTATTGGCGGTCGCGATGCTCGCCTTTCCGACGCTGGACGCGCGTGCGCAAGGCAAGCCCGAAGCGCCCGATGCGTGGCCGAGCAAGCCAGTCAGGTTCGTGGTGCCTTTTGCCGCCGGAGGAGGAACGGACATCGTCGCGCGGCTTCTTGGCACGGCGCTCGAATCGCTGCTGGGCCAGCGGATCCTGGTGGAAAACCGGGTAGGCGCCCAAGGCGCGCTCGGCGCCCAGGCGGTAGCCAAGTCGCCGCCGGACGGCTACACGGTTCTGGTCGGATCGATCGGTACTCAGGCCGTCAACCAATACCTGTATCCGAGCCTGCCCTACGATCCGGTCAAAGATTTCGCGCCGGTCACGGTACTGACGAAAACCAATACCGTGCTCACCGTATCATCCAACGCGCCATTCAAGACACTGGCCGATTTGATCCAGTACGCAAAGGCGAATCCCGGCAAGCTCAACTACGGCATCCCGGCCGTGGGCGACGCCGGTCACCTGGCTTTCGAGCAGTTGAAACACGACGCGAACATTCCGGCCGTGGGCATTCCCTATAACGGCGTTCCGGCGGCGATGACCGACGTGGTCGGAGGGCGCCTCGATTTCCTGGTCACCGCGGTAGTGGCGCAGAACGCATTGATCACGGCCGGGAAGTTGCGCGCGCTTGCGGTTACAGGTGCGGAGCGCTCACCTGCGCTGCCCGATGTACCGACGATTGCCGAATCAGGGTTCCCGGGTTTCGAAGCAAGCAGCTGGTCGGGTCTATTCATGCCAGCCGGTACTCCTTCGGGTGTCGTCGCCAAGCTCTCGGCGGCCGTCGCCCAAGCCTACGGTCAGCCTGCGCTCCAGGCGAATATGAAAAGCCGCGGGTTCGAGCTGGCCTCGCTGACCCCGGAAGAATTCACCGCGTTCGTGGCCGCCCAGCGCCTCAAATGGTCCAAGGTCATCCGCGATGCCAGGATCAAGCTCGAGCAATAACCGGAGTTCGCGATGGAATTGAATCCCCCTTCTGCCAGCGACCCGATCCTCGTCTGGGGCGGCGGCGCGATCGGCGGAACGCTGGCGGCGTATTGGGCACGCGCCGGCGTCCCGGTGATGCTGGTCGATGTGGTCGAAACCCATGTGGAGGCCTGCCGAAGCAGCGGCCTGCGCATCGAAGGTTCGATCGAACACTTCACCCAGCGCGTGCAGGCCGAAACTCCCGCGCGCGTGCATGGCGTGTATTCCAGGATCGTGCTTGCAGTCAAGGCGCAGAACACCCTGGCTGCGCTTGGCCAACTGCTGCCGCACCTTGCGCCCGACGGCTTCATCCTGTCGGCGCAAAACGGGCTCAACGAACTCATGATTGCGGAGCAGGCCGGCAGAGCGCGCACGATGGGTTGCTTCGTCAACTTTGGCGCCGACTGGCTCGGTCCGGGCAACATCCTCTACGGCGGACGCGGAGAAGTCGTAGTCGGCGAGATCGACGGGCAAACACGGCCGCGCACGCTCGAGATGCACCGCCTGCTCAAGATCTTCGAGCCCGATGCGGCCCTCACCGACAACATCTACGGCCAACTGTGGGGCAAGCTCGCCTTCGCCGCCATGCTCTTCGCAACGGCACTCAACAACGACACCATGGACGACAATTTTGCCGACCCGCAACGGTTTCCCGTTTTCGACACGCTCGGCCGGGAGGTCATGGCCGTCGCAAGTGCACTCGGCATCAAGGCCATGCCGCTCACCGGCTTTGACCCCGCCGCCTTCATGGCCGGAAGCCCGGAGGCGGCGGCTCGAGCCTGCGTTGCCGTCCTTGCGCAGCGCCGGCGAAACAGCGCCAAGAAACATTCGGGTTTCTGGCGCGATCTGGCCGTGCGCAATCGCCGAACCGAGATCGACGAGTTGATGGGCGCCGTTGCCAAGCTCGGAGCGGAGCGCGGGGTCGAAACACTCGGAATTCACAGGCTCATTGCCCTCATCCACGACATCGAGCAGGGACGTCGTGAGCTTTCCGCTGAAACGTTTGGCATCATGCTCGATCATTGCACGCAAAAGGCGGTCGCCTGACCATGGAAACGCGCACCAAACTTCCACCCGATCTGCGCTGCGCCGTCACGCTCGGCGTGGACTTCGACGGCCCAAGCCACGAAGTCGGTCGCGGCATCGCTCCCCTGGGGACCCATTCATGGGGACGTTATTCGGCCCGCTGCGGGATCCCGCGCCACATCGAGATGTTGACCCGACAGGGCGTGCCCTGCACCTTCTTCGTGCCCGGCTACGACGCGGAGTGCCATCCCGAAACAGTGCGTGCCATCGACGCAGCCGGCTTCGAGGTTGCGGCGCATGGCTATCTCCACGAAGCCTGGGACCTCGGCGCCGAAGAGGAAACGCAGCTTCTGCGCAAGACCGATACGATCCTGAGAGACCTGCTCGGCAAACCGGTGCAGGGCTGGCGCTCGCCCTCGGGGCGCAAGACGGCCAACACCATGCGCGTGCTCAAGGCGATGGGCTACATCTACGACTCCAGCGACAAGGATTACGACCTGCCCTACCGGTTGCGATTCGGCGCCGGCGCCGGCGACTGCATCCTCGAACTGCCGAACAACACCTACAGCCTCGACGATTTCCCGTTCTACAAGTTCAGCTTCACGCCGCCCTCCGAGGTGCTCGCGCAGTGGAAGTCGGAGTTCGACGCGATCTACGCTTCCGACCGCTTCATGGTGCTCACCGTCCACCCGCGCTCCGGCTGGGGCTCCGGTACCCCGGCCCGCACCGCGATCCTCGAGGAGATGATCGGCTACATGAAGGGCCATGAAGGCGTGCGGTTCTTCTCCTCGGCCGGCTTTGCGAGATGGTGCATCGACAACCCGCAACACCTCGAAGAGGCCCAGGTGCCATGAAAACCAATCAATGGCCCGACGGCGTGCGATGCGTGGTGTTCGTATCGGTGAATTTCGATGCTGAAGCCTTCGACCTGAAAACCACCACCGAGGACCGCCTGTACGGCCGCTTTTCCTATGGCCGCTATGGCGTGCGCGCAGGCCTTCCGCGGCTTCTGGCCATGCTCGATCGCCGATCGATCAGCGCAACCACATTCGTCACCGCGAACGACGCCAACCGCCACCCGGACGCGATTCGCGCCTTGCGCGATGCGGGCCATGAGATCGCCGCGCGTGGCGCCGACCTGACCCACCTGCCTTCGCTCAAGGAAAAGGAACGCAACGCGCTGGCCGAAGGCCGCGACACCGTTGCCAGGATCACGGGAACCGCGCCACAAGGATTCCGCGCGCCGGGCGGGGAACTCGGGCACGAAAGTCTCGCCTTGCTCGCCGAACTGGGGTTCACGTACGACTCTTCGTTCCAGGATGACGACCACCCCTACCTGATCGCGCCGAAACCGGGCGCCCGGATTGCCGAACTCCCGACGGTGCAGGCGCTCGACGATTCGTTCGTGTTCTCGGCGCGCCACACGCACGCACGGGTGATCAAGATCTGGCGCGAGGAGTTCGACGCGCTGTACCGCGAGAACTGCCTCGTGCCATTGACACTTCACCTGCGCGGCGACGTCGGCTCGACACGCGCGGCCCGCATTGCCGCGTTGGAGGAATTGCTCGCCTACATGGCCGGCTGCCCGGGCGTTCGCTTCATGACGGGTGCACAAATCGCTGCGCAAACGCTTGCCGGCGGGTCGCCGGCCGAAGAGAACCCGCTGGAACGGCACAAAGCCACGCTGGCGGTGACCCCCTACCGCGGCGACCTGGCCGTGAAGCCGATCTGATGCGCCTGCGCGATCGCAAGGTACTCGTGACCGGGGGCGCGTCCGGAATCGGGTTGGCCACGGCACGGCGCTTTGTTGCGGAAGGCGCCCGGGTCGCGCTGCTCGACCGGGACGCCGGCCGGCTCGCGGAAGCGGCGCGCGAACTTGGCGATTCCGCCTGCGCGGTGCGCGCCGACGTCACCAGTGAGGAGGACGTGCGATCTGCCGTCGCTACCGCCGTGGCCGGGCTCGGCGGTCTCGACGGTCTCGTCAACGCGGCCGGCATCAGCATCTGGCGCTCTTTCGATGCATTGACCCACGCAGAGTGGCGCCAAGTGCTCTCGATCAACCTCGATGGCCCATTCATCGTCTGCATGGCGGCGCTGCCGGCGTTGAAGGCTTCGGGCGGAGCGACGATCGTAAACATCGCTTCGGGTGCGGGCCTTCAGCCGCGGCAGAATTTCAGCGCTTACTGTGCATCCAAAGGCGGGCTGGTGATGTTCACCAAAGCGATTGCAATGGATCTGGCGGCCGACAAGATCCGCGTGAACGCCGTTTGCCCGGGCATCGTCATGACGCCGCTGGTCGAACGCAATCTCGCCCTGCATGAGGATCGCGACGCGGCCTTCGAGCGCTACATATCCCGCAACCTCATGAAGCGGTTCGGCACCGCCGAAGAGGTCGCCGATGCGGTGCTCTACCTCAGCGGCCCGGAATCCTCTTTCGTCACGGGGTCGGCGCTAAGCCTCGACGGCGGCTCGGTTTTCCACTGAAGCTCGCGACCCGGGCAGCCTGACCAGCTGGTATTCGGACTGCGTGGGCGGCCCCGGCGCCACGTACAGAGCGTCGTTCCCCACATCGAAGATCAGCGATGCGATCGTCATCGTCGGCTCATGGCCGGGATAGTCATGCGGCGTGCGGCAGATCGCGCGCGGCGCGCCGAACTCGTCGCGCATCACCGCCTTGATGTCTTCGATCGTGATCTTGCCGATCTTCGGCTCCAGCAGTTGCCGCGCACGGAAATCGCGATACAGGGTGTCGCCGGTGTAGAACTTGGTCGCCCCGGTCGTCTGCGCGACCACCGACTGGAAATGGTTCGAATGCGTGAGCAACCCGCGCTCCGGGTAGACCACGTAGACATTGTCCGGCGTGGTTTCGAAATCGATTGCCACGCCGTCGCGGTGCGCGATCAGGTAATTTCCCGACGCGCCGCGCGGGGCAAGAGCCAGCGAATCGATCGCCTCGTAGTAGTGCCTTGAATGAAGGATGCGCCGGCGCAGGATCGGGATCGGCACCCCGGCGCGGCCCCGGTCGTGGGTCGAAACGAGCAGGTTGCCGCACACGATCACGCCGTGCTCGTTGTACCCGTCGCGACCCACCATCCCGGCTTCGACCACCATCGTGAGCGCCGGCTTGCCCTTCTGGCGCACACGCAGGATCACCACCGATTCGATCGCCGGACACCGCCAGTCCCAGTTCTTGCCGATCAGGATCTTCCCGTCGCGCGTCGCCTCCGGCAGCGCGACCACGGTCGTGCATTCGGTCGCCGGCTTGGTGCCGCCGAGGCTTCCGTACAAAATCTCGGTGCGACAGTTCACCGCGATCACGTGCTCGAGCGGCTGCTTCGCGCCGGCGGCGATGCCCCTGAGTTCCTGCATGATGTCGGCATCGATCGCCTCGATCTGGGCGCCATAGGCGCGCGCCTTCGCGCACACCTCGTCCAGCGTCAGCTTTGCCTGCCGGACGAAAGCCGGCAGGTAGTGCTCCACGGTCTTGGCGACCCGCGCGGCCGCGGCCTCGCCGTGTTGGAATCCGCATTCGTATGCGTCTCCTTCGAGGCTGAACACCGGAAATGGTTTGTGCATGGCCGCATCCTGTCGTTCCATGGAGTCTGGCCACGATCTTAGCTCGGAACTCAGGACCGCATGAATCCAGGACCGTTTTGCCGCTGCCGATTAGCGCTGGCGCCACAGGGGCTCTCTGAGACTTACAATGAGCGCCTTCGCACCGGCCGCAGAGCCGGCACCAGCCCCCAGGAGGCGCTCTTGAAAAATTCCCGCTACGTTGCCGCCGCGATCGCTGCTGCCTCGATCCTCGCCGCCCTCGTTCCGGGCCCTGCCTGGTCGCAGGCGTTTCCTTCCAAGCCGATCAAGTACGTGGTCCCGTTCGCCGCCGGCGGCCCGACCGACACGTTTTCGCGCGCGTTGACCGGCCTGCTCTCTACTCAATTGGGCCAGCCGGTGATCGTCGAGAACGTCCCCGGCGCAGGCGCGGCGATCGGCATGGACCGCGTCGCGAAGTCGGCGCCGGACGGATACACGATCGGCCTCGGGACCACGGGCTCGCACGCGATCAACCCGGCGCTGTACGGCGCGCGCCTCACGTACAACCCGCTCAAGGACTTCAGCCCGCTCACGATTGCGGTCGGCTACATCAACATCCTCGTCGTGAACCCGAACGTCCCCGCGAAATCGGTCGGCGAGCTGGTCGCGTTTGCGAAGGCCAATCCCGGCAAGGTGAATTTCGGCTCGGCCGGCAACGGTTCTTCCAACCACCTTTCGGGCGAATTGCTGAAGTCGCTCACCGGCGCTCCGATGCAGCACGTCCCGTACAAGGGTTCCGGTCCGGCGCTGACCGACGTCATCGGCGGTCAGCTTACGTTCATGTTCGACTCGCCTTCCACCGTGGTGCCGCAACTGCGTGGCGGGAAGGTGCGCGCGCTCGCCGTGACCACGGCCAAGCGCAGCGCCCATGTGCCCGACATCCCGACGATGGATGAATCGGGCATGCCGGGCTATGCGGAGGCCGGCAGCGACCTCTGGTACGGCATTCTCGGACCCGCGGGCATTCCGCGCCCGATCGTCGATCGCCTGAATGCCGAGATCGTCAAGGCCCTTCGCTCGCCGGAAATGGTCGAGCGGCTGAAGGTGCAATACCTCGACGCCTGGCCGACCACACCCGAGGAATTTCACAAGGTCATCGAATCGGATCTGGCCAAGTGGGGCAAGATCGTCAGGGGCTCCGGAGCCAGGGTCGACTGATGGCCGCGAACCCGATCCCGCTGCGCGGAGCCGATGCCGGGGGGCAACCCCTGCTGCCCGATGCCCACGGCATCAACCTGTTCGGCGCGGACCCCGGATACAAGGGCCTCCTTTCGCTATACCTCGAGCCGAAATTGCTCGTCCACCTGCTCCCGCATTTCGAGCGACTCGGCGAACTCGCCGGCGGGACGCTGGACGACCATGCGATCACTGCGGACAAGAACCCGCCGGTCCTGCACCACCGCAAGCGCAACGGCGAAAACGCGCAGTGGATCGAAAAGCATCCGGCCTATCGCAGCCTGGAGCAAGTCGCTTTCGGCGAATACGGCCTTGCGGCCATGTCCCATCGCGGCGGCGTGCTCGGCTGGCCGGAAAAGTTGCCACCGGCGGTCAAGTACGCGCTGACCTATGTTTATGTGCAGGCCGAGTTCGGGGTGTGCTGCCCCTTGTCGATGACCGACGCGACCGCGCGCACGATCTCGAAATTCGGCGACGCCGGGCTCATGGCCCGCTACCTGCCCGGCCTCACTTCACAAGACCTCGATTCGCTGACCCAGGGCGCGATGTTCATGACCGAGCAGGGCGCCGGCTCCGACGTCGGCGCAACACTCACGCGCGCCGAGCGTCGCGGCGACCACTGGCTGCTCTACGGCGACAAATGGTTTTGCTCGAATGCCGATGCCGGTGTCGCGCTGGTGCTGGCGCGGCCCGAAGGCGCACCGGGCGGAACCAAGGGACTGTCGCTATTCCTTCTGCCGCGGCAATTGCCAGACGGTACGGCGAACAACTATCGCATCGTCCGGCTGAAGGAGAAACTCGGCACGCGCGACATGCCCAGCGGCGAAATCACGCTTGAAGGCGCAACGGCCTACATCGTGGGCGAAGCCGAGCGCGGCTTCGTGCAAATGGCCGACATGATCAACATGTCGCGGCTTTCCAACGGCATGCGGGCCGCGGGAATGATGCGGCGTGCGCTGACCGAGGCGCTCTTCATTTCGCGGCGCCGGAGCGCTTTCGGCAAGACGCTGGTCGAACTGCCGCTGATGCGCAGGCAGTTGCAGAAGCTCATGCTGCCCACGGAAGCGGCGCGCTCGATCATGTTGTACACGGCCGCCGAGCTTGCCAAGGCCGACGCCGGCGATGAGGCGGCCCGCAAGCGGGTGCGCATCCTTACGCCCCTGCTCAAGTTCCGCGGTTGCCGCGATGCGCGCCGCGTAACGGGCGACGCGATGGAAGTCCGCGGCGGCGCCGGCTATATCGAGGAATGGAGCGACGCGCGGCTCGTGCGCGACTCGCACCTGGGCTCGATCTGGGAAGGCACGAGCAACATCGTCGCGCAGGACGTACAGCGCGCAATCAAACGTGAAGGGGCTCTGGAAGCCCTTCGCCCTGCGCTGGACGCAATGATTGCGAGCGTAGAACACTCCGGCTTGCGCAATGCACTGGCTGGATCGATTGCGCGCGCATGCGAGTTTTCTGCTTCCGGCGCAAAAAATGGCGACACCGCTCACGCGCGGCAGGCTGCAACCGGCCTCTACTACGCGGCCGCCGCGGCCATCCTCGCTTCGGAAGGCACGCGACTTGCAATGACCGGGGACGCACGGCGGGTGCTCCTTGCCGCGCTGGTCAACGAGCATCGCCTGCGCGCCCGTGATCCTCTCAAGCCCGCCCGCGGCGCATTCGAAGGCGCGCTGGCCGAGGCGTTGTTGCCGGAAACACCCGTAAGCGGCGCTGAGGCCGAATCCCTGCTTGCCGAATTCAAGTTCTGACCCGATAAATCGACTCTGACACCAATTAAATATGCCCGGCCCTCTTTCGCACATCCGTGTTCTCGATCTTTCCCGTGTCCTGGCCGGCCCTTGGGCTGCGCAGAACCTTGCCGACCTCGGCGCCGAAGTCATCAAGGTCGAGCGCCCCGGCGTCGGCGACGACACGCGTGGCTGGGGCCCGCCGTTCATCAAGGACGCGCAGGGCGACGACACGCCCGAGGCGGCCTACTACGCGTCGGTCAACCGCAACAAGAAGTCGGTCACGCTCGACATCGGCAAGCCCGAGGGGCAAGCCATCGTTCGCGAACTCGCAGCCAAGTGCGACGTGCTCATCGAGAACTACAAGCTCGGCACGCTCAAGCGGTATGGGCTGGGGTATGAAGACCTGAAGAAGACCAATCCGCGGCTGATCTACTGCTCGGTCACCGGGTTCGGGCAGGACGGGCCGTATGCGCCACGGCCGGGGTACGACTTCATTTTCCAGGGCATGGGCGGATTGATGTCGATCACCGGCGAACGCGACGGCGAGATCGGCGCCGGCCCGATGAAGGTCGGCATCGCGATCACCGACGTGCTGACCGGCATGTACGCCAGCGTCGCGATCTGTGCGGCGATCACGCATGTGGAGCGCACCGGCCAGGGCCAGTACATCGACACCGCGCTGCTGGACACCATCGTCGCATTCAACGCGAACCAGGTGGTGTCCTACCTCGCATCCGGAAAGATTCCGCAACGCTGGGGCAACGCGCATCCCCAGGTCGTGCCCTACGAAGTCTTCGCCACCTCCGACGGGCACCTGATCCTCGCGGTGGGCAACGACGGCCAGCATGCGCGCTTCTGGAAAGTCGCCGGCCGCCCGGAAATCGCCGCGGACCCGCTGTTCAAGACCAACTCGCAGCGCATCATCAACCGCAAGGCGCTGATCCCGCTGATTGCGGAGGTCATGAAGACACGCACCAAGAAGGAGTGGCTCGAACTGCTCGAAGCCGCCACTGTGCCATGCGGCCCGATCAACAACATGAAGGAAGTGTTCGAAGACCCGCAGGTGCAGCACCGCGGCCTGCGGGTCGACATGCCACACGCGCTAGGCGGCACGGCACCAGTGGTGGCGAGCCCAATGCGGTTTTCGGAGACCCCGGTCGAGTACCGCATTGCCCCGCCGCTGCTGGGCGCATTCAATGAAGAGGTGTACCAGGGGCTCCTTGGCAAGAGCGCCGAGGAAATGCAGAAGCTCAAAGCCGCAGGGATCGTGTGACGGGCTCGCCGTTCCCGCTGCCCTACGAAGGGCTGCGCGTGCTCGACATGTCGCAAGGCCTCGCAGGCCCCTACTGCGCGGGCCTGCTCGGCATGCAGGGCGCCTCCGTGATCAAGGTCGAACCGCCGGAAGGCGACTGGATCCGCAACGCCGGCGGCGGACGCGAGGGCATGACTTCGCTCGCGATCATGGGCAACCCCGGAAAGCGCTCGGCTTGCATTGACGCGACCAAGCCCGAAGGCAAAGAGCTGCTGCTCAGGATGGCGCGAACGGCCGACGTGTTCGTGCAGAATTTCCGGCCCGGCGTGATCGAACGCCTCGGCCTTTCATACGAAACGCTGTCGAAAGACAATCCCGGTCTGGTGTACGTTTCGATCACGGGGTTCGGCGCGAGCGGCCCGGACGCCCGCAAGCCCGCCACCGATTCGGTGCTGCAGGCAATCACCGGGATGGCCCTGATCAACCGTGCGGCCGACGGAACGCCGCGACGCATCCCGTTCCTCGTTCCCGACACGGTGACCGGCGTCTATGCCGCGCAGGCGACCGGCGCGGCATTGTTCGCCCGGGCAAGGACCGGCGCCGGCCGCCATGTGCAGGTCTCTTTGATGGACGCGTGCGCTGCGCTGCAGGCCGCACCGATCCTCGATGCCGTCCTGAGCGACGGCAAGCCCGCCGCGCCGATCACGGTGCCCGCCGGCATCTTCAAGACGCGCGACGGTTACATCACCGTGACGAGCCTCAATGAAACGATGTTCGAGTCGCTCATGAAAGTGCTCGATCTCGAAGTTCTGGCGCGCGACCCGCAGTTCGCGACGCAACCGGAGCGGCTGAAGAACGCCGTGGCCCTCAACCTCGAAGTCTCGCGATGCCTGGTGCGCGAAGATTCCCGGCACTGGATCGAAAAATTCTCGGCGGCCGACGTGCTGTGTGCCGCCGTGCTCGATTACGCAGGCTTTCGCGCGGCGCCGCAGACCGTGCACGGGCAGACGTTTCGTGACCTCGACCAGTACCCCTACGGCGCGCTGCCGTTGCCGCGCGTGCCGGGCGGCAGCCCGGACTGGCCGCTGGAGCCCAGCCCGCGCGTCGGCGAACACACGCTCGAGATCCTCGCCGAACTCGGTGTCCCGGAAACCGAGTGCGCGGCCCTCGTCGCTGCGGGCGTCGTGCGGCAGGCCGCGTAGATGAACACAATCAATTGAGGCAACGCATGCGCGCCCTCGTGTGCCGTGAATTCGGCGATTACCGCTCGGCCGTCAAGGTCGAGGACATCCCGGTCCCCGAGCTGCCTGCGCGCGGTGTGCGGGTCGCGGTCGACTACGCCGCCGTTTCGTTCGCGATGAGCCTCTGGATCGCCGGCAAGTACCAGCGCATCCCGCCCCTGCCGTTCACGCCGGGCACCGAAGTTACCGGCACGGTTCTGGACGTCGCACCCGGGGTCACCGCGTGCAAGCCCGGCGACAAGGTACTGGCGCTGCTCGACTGGGGCGGTTACGCCGAGCAGGTCTGCGCGACCGAACCGACCGTGTATCGCCTTCCGGCCGGGATCGATCCGGGAAAGGCGCTGCACTTCGGCATTTCGTACGGCACGGCCTACGGCGGGCTCGCCTGGCGCGCAAACCTGCGCGCCGGCGAAACGCTGCTGGTGCTCGGTGCCTCCGGCGCGGTGGGACTCGCGGCGGTGGAACTCGGCAAGGCCATGGGCGCACGCGTGATCGGCGCGGCCGGCGGCGCGGCCAAGTGCGAACTGGCCAAAGCGCATGGGGCGGAAGTGGCTATCGACTACAACGCGGCAAACTTTCGCGATGCGATCCGGGAGGCCGCCGGCAGCCGCGGCGTCGATTGCGTTTTCGACCCGGTTGGCGGCGACTACTTCGACCCCGCGCTGCGTTCGCTTGCGCCGGAAGGCCGCCACGTGGTCATCGGCTTTGCTTCGGGCCGCATCCCACAGGTCGCGGCCAACCTGCTCCTCGTAAAGAACATCTCGGTGCTCGGCTTCAACTTCGGGACGTACGTCGGCTGGTCGCCGGGCGACGGGCGCGAGCAGCACGAACCGCGCGTTCGTGCTGCTTATGAAACGATTTTTCGCTGGTATGCCGAGGGCCGGCTCTCCCCGGTGCTGGCCGAGACCTTCCCGCTGGAGCGCTATGCCGATGCGCAGGACGCGGTGATGTCGCGCCGTGCGCTGGGCAAGGTCGCCCTGAAGCTCCGTTAAGAGGATTCCAGATGCGCTTCCTGCTCGTACTCGTTATCTGGACTCTGACACCATTTTCCGCAATGGCGCAGGCGTTTCCATCGAAGCAGATCCGGATGGTGATCCCCTACCCGCCCGGCGGGCCGACCGACGTGCTTGGGCGCATCGTTGCCGCGAAGCTCCCTGAATCGATCGGCCAGCAGGTCGTCGTGGACAACAAGCCCGGCGCCAGCGGCCAGATCGGCGCCGGCGACGTGGCCAGGGCGGCGCCGGACGGCTACACGCTGCTGGCCAATGCCTCGATCCACGTGATCAACCCGCATGTGTACTCGAAGCCGCTGGTCGATGCGGTCAAGGACTTCACCCCGATTGCGCTGATCGGCATCGTGCCGCTGGTCATGGTCGTGCCGGCCTCGCAAAGCGCGCGCGACGTGAAGGAGTTCATCGCATGGGCGAAGGCCAATCCCGGCAAGGTGAATTTCGCTTCTTCGAGCACCGCATCGGCGCCGCACCTGGCCGGAGAGCATTTCAAGCAGGTGGCCGGCATCGACATGCAGCACGTGCCCTACAAAGGCAGCGCCCCCGCCCTTGCGGACCTCGCGGGCGGGCAGGTGCAACTGATGTTCGACTCGATGCCTTCTTCCATGCCTTTCATCCGCGGCGGAAAGATCAAAGTGCTCGCGGTATCGAACCCGAAGCGCGTGGCCGCGCTGCCGAACGTGCCGACCCTGATCGAAGCCGGACTCGCGGACTTCGACCTCGGCACCTGGTACGGCATCTGGGGCCCCGCAAACATGCCGCGTGACCTCGTTGCGAGGCTGAACGCCGAGATCGTGAAGGTCGTGGGCTTGCCCGACACCAGGGAGAGGCTTGCAGCGCTCGGCGCCGAACCTTCGGCCTATACCGCGGATGAGTTCGCCGCCTTCAACCGCCGGGAAACCGAGCGCTGGGGCCGCATCGTGCGCGCCGCGAACGTCAAGCTCGACTGACCCGACCCGATGGACCGCGTCCTGATCACCGACCTGATCGACCCGGCCGGCGTTGCACTTCTCGCCGCATCGGTCGAAGTGGTGAGCCCGCCCGACACCGACCCGGCGACGCTGCGTGCGTTGGGTCGGGAGGTCGATGCCGTGCTCACGCGCAGCCGCCTCCCCGATGACCTCTTCGATGCGGCGCCGCGCATCCGGGCCGTGACCATTCATGGGGTCGGCACGGACCTGGTCAATCTCGCCTCCGCCAGCGCTAACGGCATCATGGTCGCCAACATCCCCGGCGGCAACGCGCAATCGGTGGCCGAGTATTGCCTCATGTCGATCATGCTGCTCGCGCGCAATTTCAGGGCGATCGACCGCAAGCTGCGCAGCGACGCATGGGACAGCGCACGCGCACTTGCGGGCAGCGCGCTCGAAGTGAGCGGCAAGACCCTGGGGATCGTCGGCGTCGGCCAGATCGGCAAACGCCTCGCGAAGATGTGCTCCGGCGGCCTTTCCATGCGCGTGCTCGGCAACCAACGGCGCCTCGATGCGCTGCCCGAAGGCGTCGAGCCGGTACCGCTGGACAAGCTGCTCGCCGAATCGGACTTCGTGGTGCTGACCTGCCCGCTGACACCCGAGACCCATCACATGATGAACGCCGCGCGCCTCGCTTCGATGAAGAAGACCGCCTTCCTGATCAACGTCGGCCGCGGTCCGGTGATCGATGAGGCCGCGCTCGTCGAGGCGCTGCGCGCCGACACGATCGCCGGCGCGATGCTCGATGTTTACGAGCACTACCGGCTCGAGCCCGGCCATGACCTGTTCTCCTTGCCGAATGCGGTGTTGACACCGCATCTGGCAGGCTCCACCCGCGAGTCGCGCAAGCGCGTCGGATGCATCGCCGCGGAAGAAACGCTGCGCATGCTCGCCGGACTTCCCCCAACCAGTTTTGTCAATCCACAAGTCGTCAACCTCAAAGAGCAGCCATGGCAACCAAAGACCTGAAGATCGTCGACATCAAGGCCTATCCCACTTCCTTCCCGGTGCCCAAGAAGGCACAGGTCACGCTCGGCATCGGCACCGCGATCAAGCGCGATGCCGTCGTCGTGAAAGTGACGACGGCCGGCGGCCTCGTGGGCTGGGGCGAATCGCACCATGGCCGCGCGCACACGGCGGTGGCCAAGCTCATCGAGACCACGCTGAAGAGGCTCGTGGTCGGCATGGACGCCTCGGATGTGGTCGGGGTCTGGGCCAAGATCTACAAGATGCAACTCGGCAGCCACGGCATGGGGGCCGGTTGCTGTCTCGCGATGAGCGGCATCGACTGCGCACTCTGGGACATTCGCGGACAAGCTGCCGGCATGCCGATCTACAAGCTGATCGGCGGCGCGTACCGCGGGCTGCCGGCCTACGCGGGCGGGGTGTCGCTCGGCTACCAGCCGCCTGATGAGTTGATCGCCGAGCTTAAGCCGCACCTCAAGGCCGGCTACAAAGCGGTCAAGCTGCGCGTCGGCGACAGCCCGAAGCGCGACCTGCAACGCATCCGCGCAGTGCGCAAGTACGTCGGCGACGACATCGAGATCCTTACCGACGCGAATACGGGCTACACGGTCAACGACGCTCGCGCCGCAATGCCGGCGATGGAGGACCTCAACGTCGCGTGGCTGGAGGAACCCTTCCCCGCCCACGATTATGTGAGCTACGAGCTCGCGACCTCCTTCAGCAACACGCCGCTGGCCGCGGGCGAGAACCACTACACGCGCTTCGAATTCAACCGCGTGCTGGAAGACGGCTCGATCACGGTGCTGCAACCGGACCTGTCGAAGACCGGCGGCATTACGGAGGCGCTGCGCATTGCGGCCATGGCCTCGGCCTACAAGCTGCGCATCCACCCGCACAGCTCGATGACCGGCCTGAACCAGGCGGCCAGCATCCATTTCCTCGCCGCGATCGACAACGGCGGCTACTTCGAGGCCGATGTGTCCAAGGCCAACAAGTTCCGGGACGAACTGTGCTCCACTCCGTGGAAGGTCGACAAGGACGGCAACGTCTGGCCGCTCGACAAGCCGGGCCTGGGCCTCGAAGTCGACGAGAAATTCCTGCTCAAGCACCCGGCCATCGAAGGCCCGGGTTACGTTTAAGATAGCCTCACTTGAAATAATGGAGACCGCATGAAGGCAACACTCAAAGCGGCGGGCGCCGCGCTCACTCTGACAGCGGCGTTCGCTGCCATCGCATGGCCCGGAACCGCGGGAGCGCAAGCCTGGCCGGCCAAGCCGATCCGGTGGGTCGTGCCCTACACGCCGGCCGGAATTACCGACACCGGTACGCGCATGGTGTTGCAGAAAGTGCAGGAGAACACCGGCTGGAACATCGTGGTCGAGAACAAGCCGGGCGCCAACTCGCAGATCGGCGCAGGCGAGGTCGCGCGTGCGGCGGCCGACGGCTACACGTTCGTGACGGTCATTGGCGCGCATGCCGCGAATGCCACGCTGTACGCCGGAAAAATGCCCTTCGATCCGGTCAAGAGCTTTGCGCCGGTGTCGCTCACGATGACCGCGCCGCTGATCCTGACCGCATCCAACGGCTTCCCCGCCAAGGACGTCAAGGAGCTCATCGCCTACGCCAAGGCGAATCCCGGCAAGGTGTCGTTCGGCTCCTCGGGCATCGGCGCCGCCGCGCACCTCACCACCGAGCTGCTCAAGCAGACCGCGGGCATCGACATGGTGCATATCCCGTACAAAGGAACCGCGCCCGCGCTGCAGGACCTCATGGGCGGCACCATCCAGATCCTGGTCGATGTGCCCAGCTCGCTGATGCCGCATGTGCGCGGCGGCAAGATCAAGTCCCTCGCGATGTTCTCGGCAGCACGGCTGCACAGCGCGCCCGACGTGCCGACCATGCCGGAGGCCGGCGGGCCGGCCATGGAGTCCTCCACCTGGCTGCTCTTTCTTGCCCCGGCCGGAACGTCCCGCGACATCGTGACGCGCCTGTCCGGAGAGGTGGCAAAGGCGGTCAACGCCCCCGAGGTGAAAGCCAAGCTCGAAGGCATGGGTATCGTGCCGGTGGGCAGCACGCCCGAGCAGGCGGCGAAGTTCCTGAACGACGAGATCGCCAAGTGGGCCAACGTCATCAAGGTGGCGGGCGTCAAGGCAGAGCCTTGATTTTTCGATCGCTGTACCGGTACCAATACACTAACTGACCGGATAGTCAACAGGGACGCGGTGATTCGATATCTAAAGTTTGACTTTTAGGAGGAAGCATGAAGGCAATCGCTCGATCGATCTTCACCGCCGCGCTGGCGGCCTTGCTCGCCGCGCCGCTGCTCGCCCAGGCCCAGGCGTGGCCTTCCAAGCAGATCCGGATCATCGTGCCTTTCCCGCCGGGCGCGTTCAACGACACGCTTGCGCGCACCCTGGCGCAGGAGCTTCCCAAGACGCTCGGCCAGCCAGTGATCGTGGAGAACCGGCCCGGCAGCGGTTCGCTGGTAGGCACTGAGCTCGCGGCCAAGGCCGCGCCCGACGGCTACACGCTGTTCATCGCCGCGCTGCCCTTCTCGGTCATCCAGAGCCTGTACAAGACGTCCTTCGACGTGACGAAGGATTTCGCCCCGATCACACTCGCCGGGGTCTCGGACAACATGCTGGTGGCGAACCCGTCGTTCGCACCGAGCTCGGTGCCGGAGCTCATCAAGCTCGCGCGAGAAAAGCCCGGCCGCGTCAACTACGGCTCTTCCGGCGGGGGCACCTCGGTGCATCTGTGCATGGAGCTGTTCAAGACCATGACCAAGATCTTCATGACGCACATCCCATACAGGGGCAGCGCACCGGTGGTTGCGGACCTGATCGCCGGCCAGGTGGACGTCATGTTCGACAACCTTCCCAACGTGATCCAGCACGTCAAGAGCGGGCGCATGAAGGCGCTCGCGGTCTCCGGCCCGAAGCGCTCCCCGCTCGCGCCCGAGGTGCCCACCGTGGCCGAGGCGGGCGTACCCGGCTTCGAGGTGACCGTCTGGTTCGGCCTGCTTGCGCCCACCGGCGTGCCGCGCGACATCATCCAGCGGCTGAACGCCGAGAGCACCCGCATCATCAATTCGCCGGAAGTCACCGACCGGTTCCTCAAGCTCGGCGTCAGCCCGAATACCGGCACGCCCGAGCAGTTCGGCGACCTGGTCAAGTCCGAGGTCGCGCGCTGGGCCAAGGTGATCAAGGACGCCGGCATCAAGGCCGAATAGACAAGGCATACGAAAACACTCAATGGAGAAAAGCTTGAGCGAGAACCACCAGGACGTGCGCGACGCGGTGCGGGCACTTTGCAAGGAGTACGACAGCGCCTACTGGCAGAAGGTAGACGACGAGCGCGCCTATCCGGTCGCGTTCGTCGACGCATTGACCCGCGCCGGCTGGATGGCCGCGCTGATCCCCGAGGAGTACGGCGGCTCCGGCCTCTCGCTCACGGTCGCCTCGGTCATCATGGAAGAGATCACCCGTTCAGGCGGCAACGCCGGCTGTTGCCACGGGCAGATGTACAACATGAACACCCTGCTCAGGAACGGCTCGGACGAGCAGAAGAAGAAGTACATGCCCAAGATCGCCTCGGGCGAACTGCGCCTGCAGTCGATGGGCGTGACCGAACCCACCGCCGGCACCGACACCACCAGCATCAAGACGGTCGCGGTCAGGAAAGGCGACAAGTACGTCGTCAACGGCCAGAAGGTGTGGACCTCGCGCCTGCAGCATTCGGAACTCATGATCCTGCTCGCCCGCACCACGCCCTTGGCGGATGTGAAGAAGAAATCCGAAGGCATGACGATCTTCCTCGTGGACACGCGCGAGGCGATCGGCAAGGGCCTCACCGTGAAACCGATCCGCAACATGGTCAACCACGAGACCAACGAGGTGTTCATTGACAACCTCGAAATCCCCGTTGAGAACCGGATCGGCGAGGAAGGCAAGGGCTTCAAGTACATCCTCGACGGCCTGAACGCCGAGCGGATCCTGATCGCCGCCGAGTGCATCGGCGACGGCCACTGGTTCATCGAAAAGGCCTCGACCTACTCCAAGGAGCGCGTCGTCTTCGGCCGGCCGATCGGCCAAAACCAGGGCATCCAGTTCCCGATCGCCGAGGCCTACATGGAGATCGAGGCGGCCAACCTGATGCGCTACAAGGCCGCGGCGCTGTTCGACGAGAAAAAGCATTGCGGCGCCGAGGCGAACATGGCCAAGCACCTGTGCGCCAAGGCTTCCTGGGAGGCGGCCAATGTGTGCATCCAGACCTACGGCGGGTTCGGATTTGCGGCCGAGTACGACGTGGAGAGGAAGTTCAGGGAGACGCGGCTGTATCTCGTGGCGCCTATTTCGACGAACTTGATTCTTTCGTACGTGGCGGAGCACGTTCTGGGGATGCCGCGGTCTTTTTAAGCCCAGGTCTCCCGACTTTGTGAAACCGCTCGTTTGCGCGGTCGCGCAAACGTATGGATTTCACAAAGTCGGGAGATTCGTCAACGTCAAAAACCGCACTCAACGGCCGAACCGCGCAGCCGAAAAAGGCGCCGGATCCACGAAGGGCGTTTCGCCGACCACCATCTCCGCCACCATCCTTCCCGTCACCGCGGCCAGCGTCAGCCCGTGGTGCGCATGGCCGAAAGCGAACCATAGGTCCTTGTGGCGGGGCGCGGGTCCGATCACCGGCAGCATGTCCGGCGTACAGGGGCGTGAGCCCATCCATGGCTCGCGGTCGAGCCGCTCGGCCAGCGGAAAGAGATCGCGCGCGATCGGTTCGGCCCTACCGAGTTGAACCGGCGTGCGGATCGCGTCGCGGCGAGCGAACTCGGCGCCCGTGGTGAGGCGGATCCCGGCGCGCATCGGCGCGAGGAAGTAGCCACGCTCTGTGTCGAGCACCGGCAAGTTGAGCTTCGCCTCGCCTGCGGCGCGATAATGCATGTGGTAACCCCGCTTCACGGCAAGCGGCAGCTCGTAACCCAACGCGCGCGTGAATACGCCCGCCCAGGGACCGAGCGCGACCACAGCAGCGCCGGCCTCGATGGGGCCACTGGCAGTCCGCAGCGTCCACCCCGAGGGACTGCGCTCCGCGAGGCTGGCTGCATTGCCCTGCAGGAACTCCCCCCCGAGCCGTTGGAAAAAGCCAAGGTAGCCAACCGACAGGCCGTGGGGGTCGTCGACCCGCGTCGGATCCGTCCAGTGCAATGCGCCGGTGAGCACCGGCGCGAGATGCGGCTCGGCATCCTGCAGTGCGCGGGCGTCCAGCGCGCGATAGTTGAGGCCGAACTCACGATGCCAGCCTTCGGCTTCCGCGATTCGCCTGTCACGCTCTTCGAGTGTCCGGAACACCTTCATCCAGCCGTTGCGCTTGATCAGGCCCTCGCATCCGGCCTCGGCCGCCAGCGCGTCATGTTCCACCACGCATTGCTCGATCAGCTTCGCGTACTTGCGGGCCACTTCGGCGTGGCGCGCCGGACGCGAGTAGTGCCAGTATTTCCACAGGAAAGGTGCCAGCCGCGGCAGCGCGGACGGATGGTAGTGCGCGTCGATCGTGCGATTCAGCCCGTAGCGCAACAAGGCGCCATAGTCGTGCGGGAACCCGTAGGGAAAAACGCCCTCGCGCTGGATCAGACCGGCATTGCCGAACGAGGTTTCCTCGCCGGCTCCGCGGCGGTCCACGAGAAGCACCGAGCGGCCGCGTTTCTGGAGGTGCGCCGCGACACAGATCCCGACGATGCCAGCTCCGAGGACGGCTACGTCGTATTTTTTCACGCCGGTGTTCTCATGCCTTCTTGAGAAAAGCCGCGATTTCGCCGACCACGCCGCGCCGGAAGGCGAGCACGCAGATGATGAAAATCACCCCGGTGATCACGTTGACCCAGCCTTCGAGCGCCGACAGGTAATTCTGCAGCGTCACCACGATGAAGGCGCCCACGGTGGGGCCGAGGATGGTTCCCATGCCGCCCAGGAGCGTCATGAGCACCACCTCGCCGGACATGTGCCAGTGCACGTCGGTGAGGGTCTCGAACTTGAACACCAGCGCCTTGGTCGCGCCGGCCAGGCCGGAGAGCGCCGCCGACAGCACGAAGGCGAGCAGCTTGTACTTATCGACGTCGTAGCCCAGGGAAAGCGCGCGCGCTTCGTTCTCCCGGATCGCCTTGAGCACCTGGCCGAACGGCGAATGGACCGTACGGTAGATCGTCCAGAAACCGAACAGCACGATCGCGAAGGTGAAGTAATACATCGCGATGTCGTCCTCGAGGTTGACCAGGCCGAGGAACTTTCCGCGCGGAATCGACTGGAGCCCGTCCTCGCCCCCGGTGAACGGCGCCTGCAGGTAGATGAAGTACAGCATCTGGGAGAACGCCAGCGTGATCATCGCGAAATAGATTCCCTGCCGGCGGATCGCCAACGATCCGACGAGGTAACCCAGCAGCGCCGAGACCGCCACGCCCGCAAGAATCCCGGCCTCGGTCGGGAAGCCCATGACCTTGACCGCGTGGCCGCAGATGTAACCCGCCGTGCCGAGGAACATCGCATGACCGAAAGACAGCAGGCCGGTGAATCCGACCAGCAGGTTGAAGGCACTGGCGAACAGCGCGAAGCACAGGGCCTTCATGAGGAAGATGGGGTACACGACCGCCGGGGCCGCAAGGCCGGCGACGAGCAAGGCGACGTAGAGGACTCTGGTGCGGTTGTCCATGCTGCGCTACTTCTCCTTGCCGAACAGTCCGGCCGGGCGGACCAGCAGGACGATCGCCATGATGACGAACACGACCGTCGAGGACGCTTCCGGGTAGAACACCTTCGTGAGGCCCTCGATCACCCCCAGGCTCAGGCCGGTGAGGATGGAGCCGAGGATCGATCCCATGCCACCGATGACCACCACCGCGAACACCACGATGATGATGTTGTTGCCCATCAGCGGGTTGACCTGGATGATCGGCGAGGCCAGCACGCCGGCGAACCCGGCCAGAGCGACGCCGAACGCGTAGGTGAGCGTCACCATGCGCGGCACGTTGACGCCGAAGGCCTGGGTGAGCGCCGGATTCTCGGTACCGGCGCGCAGATACGCCCCGAGCTTGGTGCGCTCGATCACGTACCAGGTTGCGAAACACACTACAAGCGAGGCGACAACCACCCAGGCGCGGTAGTTCGGCAGGATCATGAAACCGAGGTTGGTCGCGCCCCGCAGCAGGTCGGGCACCTGGTAAGGCTGCCCCGAAACGCCGAACTGCTGCCTGAACAGGCCTTCGAGCACCAGCGCGAGGCCGAAAGTGAGCAACAACCCGTACAGGTGGTCGAGCTTGTAGAGCCAGCGCAGCATACTTTTTTCGACCAGCACGCCCAGGAGTCCGACCGCGATCGGCGACAGAATCAACGCGAACCAGTAATTGAGGCCGAGGTATTGCAGCAGCAGCCACGCGCCGAACGCACCCATCATGTAGAAAGTGCCGTGCGCGAAGTTGACGATATTGAGCAGGCCGAAAATCACGGCCAGGCCCAGGCTCAGCATGGCGTAGAACGAGCCGTTCACCAGCCCCAGGAGGAGCTGGGAGAGGAACGCCTGGAGCGGGATGCCGAAGATCTCAGTCATTAGCCTGCCTTGCGCAAACGCGCGCGTCGAACGCCATCCGATGGGCGTTCGAACGCGCGCAGTTCATCGGGCACGCGACTTGTTGCGTGTCCCGCATGAACCCTATTTCTTTATCAGCGGGCAACGCGAAGCGGACAACGGCTGAAACGCCTCCGCCGCCGGGATCGTCGCCTTCAGGGTGTAGTAATCCCACGGGTACTTGGACTCGGACTGCTTCTTGACCTGCATGAGGTACATGTCGTGGATCATGCGGTTGTCCTCGCGCAGCATGCCGTTGCGCAGGAAAAAGTCCGACACGTTGCCTTTCTTCATCTGCGCCACGACCGCCAGCGCGTCGTCCGTGCCCGCCGCCTGGATCGCCTTGAGGTAATTCATGGTGGCGGAATAGACGCCGGCGTGGATCATGCTCGGCATTTTCTTCATTTTCGCGAAAAACTTCTTGGCGAATTCGCGGTTCTTGTCGTCGAAGTCCCAGTAAAAGCCGTCCGTCAGCAGCATGCCCTGCGCGGTGTTGAGGCCAAGGCTGTGGATGTCCGTGATGAACACCAGCAGCCCGGCCAGGCTCTGGTTCTTGGTGATGCCGAACTCGTTGGCGGCCTTGATCGAGTTGATCGTGTCGCCCCCGGCGTTCGCAAGACCGACGATCTTGGCCTTGGATGTCTGCGCCTGCAGCAGGAAGGAGGAGAAGTCCGCCGCGTTCAGCGGGTGGCGCACCTGGCCGACCACCTTGCCGCCGGTGGCTCTGACCACGTTCGCGGTGTCGCTCTCGAGCGAGTGGCCGAACGCGTAGTCCGCCGTGAGGAAGAACCAGGTGTCGCCGCCGGTCTTGACGATCGCCTTGCCGGTTCCGTTGGCCAGGGCGTACGTGTCGTAGGCATAGTGGATCGTATGCGGATTGCAGTCCTCGTTGGTCAGCCGCGTGGAGGCGGCGCCGACGTTCATCATCAGCTTTTTCTTCTCGTTGGCGACCTTGCCGCTGGCGATCCCGACCGCGGAATTGAGCACATCGGTGACCATGTCGACCTGCTGCCGGTCGAACCACTCCCGCACGCGGTTGGCACCGGTCTCGGCGTTGTTCTGGTGGTCGGCCGAGACGATCTCGATCTTTGCGCCGAGCACGGTCTTGCCGAAATCGTCCACCGCCATCTGCGCCGCGACCACCGATCCCTGGCCGCCGAGGTCGGAGTACAGGCCGGACATGTCCGAGAGGACACCGACCTTCACGACGCCGTCGGAAATCTTGCCCGCCGCGGGCTTTTGCTGGGCCATCGCAACCGGCGCCAGCGCGAACGCCCCCGCCACCACTGCACTGATCAGTTTACGTTTCATTGCCTGCTCCTCCATTGAGTGTTTCAGCTTGCACCGTGCCCGGCCGCACGAATCACCGTGGCGGCCTCAGACGCCCAGGTATTCGTGCAGCATGTCCATTTTCGCCTCGAGTTCCGCGGCCGAGAACGTCTCCGCGATCCTGCCGTGCTCCATTACGTAATGCCGGTCTGCAATAGGCGCGGCAAAGCGGAAATTCTGCTCGACGAGCACGATGGTGAAGCCGCGGTCCTTCAATTGCCCGATCACACGGCCCAATGTCTGGACGATGACCGGGGCGAGCCCTTCGGTGATCTCGTCGAGCAACAGCAGGTGCGCGCCGGTGCGCAGGATACGCGCCATTGCGAGCATCTGCTGCTCCCCGCCCGAGAGGCGGGAGCCCTGGCTGTGGCGGCGTTCTTCGAGATTGGGGAACATCGCGTAGATTTCCCCGATCGTCATGCCGCCCGCCTGCACTTCGGGCGGCAGCAGCAAGTTCTCCTCGGCCGTCAGGCTGGAAAAGATCCCGCGTTCCTCCGGGCAGTACCCGATGCCGATGTGCGCGATCTGGTGCGTGGGCAGGCCGATCGCCTCGATGCCGTTAACCTTGATCGAGCCCTTGCGCGAGCCCACCAGCCCGAGGATCGACTTGAGCGTGGTCGTACGGCCCGCTCCATTGCGACCGAGCAAAGTGACCACTTCGCCCTGGTGCACCTTCAGATCGACCCCATGCAGGATGTGGGACTCACCGTACCAGGCATGCAGCCCGCTGATCGAAAGGGCCGTCTTCGTCTCGGTGGCTGCCGTGCTCACTTTAGTGCGCCGTTCCCATGTAAGCCTCCATGACGCCGGGATCCTTGGACACTTCCGCATAGGGCCCCTCGGCCAGAACCGCACCGCGCTGCAGGACCGTGATCGTGTCCGAGATGCCGGAGACCACGCTCATGTTGTGCTCGACCATGAGGATCGTGCGGCCGGCCGACACTTTACGGATCAACGCCTTCACGCGATCGACGTCCTCGTGTCCCATCCCCGCCGTGGGTTCGTCAAGGAGCATCAGTTCCGGCTCCATCGCGAGCGTGGTCGCGATCTCGAGGGCCCGCTTGCGGCCGTAAGGCAATTCGACCGTCACGGTCCTGGCAAACGCCCCCAGATCGACCGATTCGAGAAGCGCCATCGCCTTGGCGTCGAGCGTGCCGAGCACGGCCTCGGATTTCCAGAAATGGAACGAGTTGCCCATCGAGCGCTGCAGGCCGATCCTCACGTTTTCGAGCAACGTCAGATGGGGAAACACGGCCGAGATCTGGAACGAGCGGATAATGCCGCGCCGCGCGGTTTGCGCCGGCTTCTCGGTGGTGATGTCCTCGCCGTCGTAGAGGATCTGGCCCGCGGTCGGTGGCAGGAATTTGGTGAGCAGGTTGAAGAAGGTCGTTTTGCCGGCGCCATTGGGGCCGATCAGCGCATGAATGGTGCCGCGCCGTACCTTGAGGTCGACCTTGTTGACGGCGACGAAGCCCTTGAATTCCTTCGTCAACCCCCGGGTCTCGAGGATGATGTCTCCAGCCATATTCTCTTTGTCTTGCAGCCGGGAAGGACATATCCGCGGCCGGGGATGTAGTTTGCCTGTTGCGCTGCGGGAAAACAACCCTTCCCGAGGCGGTCCAGACCTAGGCTGGGGGGGGCTGGACCACTTCGGGGGCGACCTCGATCCCGCGGCGCGCAAGCACATACCGGATCATCGCCGACGCCAGTTCGCGCTCCCCGAAGAAGACCTTGCCAACGTTTTCCGTCTCCAGCAACAGGGCCGCCTCCTCGTCGTGGGTGCGGACCACGATCTCGATGCCCGGGTTGAGCGCGCGCGCGATTTCCGCCATGCGGCGATGCGACACCGTGTCAGGCGTTGCGATCACGAGCATACCCGCCTTGGCAATATGGGCCTGGATCAACACGAAAGGCTGGACTGCGTCGCCGAAAACCGAGGGAATCCCCGACTCGCGCAGTTGTTCGACCTGCTCGCGATTCTGCTCGGCCACCACGTACGGGACGCCCAGCGCGCCCAGGGCGTCCCCGATCCTGCGGCCGACCCGGCCGTACCCGACGATCACTACCTGCCCGGAAAGGTAGCGCTCCCCGGTGCTCATCGGCAGTTCGCCGAGCGGGTCGCCGCTCCTTTCGAGCCGCTGCGCGAGTGCGGACCGCGCGCGGATCCAGTCGAGCGCAGGCTTGGTCGCCGCAAAGAGGAGCGGATTAGCCGAGATCGAGATCAGCGCGGCCGCCACGAGCAGGCTCTGCCCCTGCGCCGGCAGCAGGCCGAGCGACACGCCGAGCGCGGCGAGGATGAAAGAGAACTCGCCGATCTGCGCGAGGCTCACGCCGACGGTGAGCGCGGTATTCAACGGGTAGCGGAACAGCAGGACCAGCGCCGCGGCAACGAGAGGGTTGCCGATCATGACGATGGCCGTTGTCGCGAGCAGCATCACCGGGTGGTCCACCACGATCTGCGGGTCGAACAGCATCCCGACCGAAACGAAGAACAGCACTGCAAAAGCGTCGCGCAGCGGCAACGACTCCTCGGCAGCGCGATGGCTGAGTTCGGACTCGCGCATCATCATGCCGGCGAAGAACGCACCAAGCGCGAAGGACACATCGAACAGCACCGCCGAACCGTAGGCGACGCCGATGGCCACGGCGATCACGGAAAGCGTGAACAACTCGCGCGAGCCGGTCTGCGACACCAGCCAGAGCATCCGGGGCAGGACACGCTTTCCCACCACGACCATGATCAGGACAAACGCGAGGACCTTTCCCAACGTCAGCGCGATCGCGGCCAGGAGGCTCGTGGGCGACGCGCCCGACGCCGAATCCCCGCGCAGCACGCCCGCCAGCGGCGGCAGCAGCACGAGGACCAGCACCATCACAAGATCCTCGACGATCAGCCAGCCGACCGCAATCCGGCCATTCATCGATTTCAGCGCATCGCTCGCCTCGAGGGCGCGCAATACGACGACGGTACTTGCCACGGACAGCGCGAGGCCGAATACCACGGCCGTGCCGGGTTGCCAGTCCCATGCGAGAGCGAGGACCGTGCCAAGCACGGCCGAAGCGATGATCTGGATGATCGCGCCGGGGATCGCGATCTTCTTGACTGCGAGCAGGTCGTCCAGCGAAAAGTGCAGGCCGACGCCGAACATCAGGAGCATCACGCCGATTTCGGCCAGCTGCTGCGCCAGGCCGATATCGGCCATGAAGCCGGGCGTGGCCGGGCCGATGAGGATGCCCGCGAGGAGGTAGCCCGCCATCGGCGGCATCTTGAGGCGTGCCGCGATGAATCCCATGACCAGCGCCAGCCCGAAACTGGTCGCGATCGTCGTGATCAGGTCGGCGCTATGCGGCATGCAGAGTGCGCGCCGGCGCTAGTACGCCGGTGGCGGGCGCTTGTCGATGAACGCGTCCATTCCCTGCCGGCCCTCCGGGTCGGAAAAGCTCGCCGCGATCACGCCTCCGGCAAGGTCGTAGGCCTGGTCAACCCCGAGATCCATCTGTTGGTAGAACGCCCGCTTGCCCGCGGCGATCGTGCCGGGAGGCTTGGCCGCAATGCGCGACGCGAGGTCCGTCACGGCCGCATCGAGCGCGGATGCCGGAACCACTTTGTTGACCAGACCCCACTCGAGGGCCCGCGCCGCATCGACAAGGTCGCCGGTCAGCAGCATTTCCATTGCGTGCTTGCGCAACAGGTTGCGCCCAATGGGCACCGCCGGCGTCGAGCAGAAGAATCCCCAATTGACGCCAGGCGTGGTGAATTTCGCCGCTTCCGAAGCGATCGCAAGATCGCATTGCGCCACCAGCTGGCAGCCGGCCGCGGCGGCGGCGCCATGGACCCGCGCGATGACGGGTTGCGGAAGGCGCGGGATAGACAACATCATGCGGTTGCAGGTCTCGAACAAGCCGCTGATCTTCTCAGGCGAAGCGAGCGCGCGGATCTCCTTGAGGTCGTGCCCCGCGCAAAATCCCTTGCCGGCGCCGGCCAGCACGACGACGCGCACGCTCCCGTCGCTCGCGATCGCATCGAACGCTGATTGCAGCGCGCCAAGCATCTCCAGCGTCAGCAGGTTCATCTGCGCCGGACGGTTCAGGGTCAGCGTGGCGACGCCGTTGCGGTCTTCACGCAGTACATTGGCCTCTTGCGACTGCACGACAGCGCTCATTAGATCTCCTATTCGATCGCTGCGGCGGATTTCGCCTGCGCGCGCAGCATGAACTTCTGGATCTTGCCGGTCGAAGTCTTGGGCAGCATGCCGAACACCACACGCTTGGGCGCCTTGAAGCGCGCCATGTGCTGGCGGCAGAACTCGATGATCTCGGCTTCGGTCGCACTCGCCCCGGCCTTGAGTTCGACAAAGGCGCAGGGTGTTTCGCCCCACTTCGGGTCCGGCTGTGCGACCACGGCCGCGGCCATGACCGCGGCATGCCCGTAAAGGACGTCCTCGACCTCGATGGACGAGATGTTCTCGCCGCCGGAAATGATCACGTCCTTGGAACGGTCCTTGATCTTCACGTAGCCGTCGGGGTGCATCACCGCGAGGTCGCCCGAATGGAACCAGCCGCCCTCGAACGCCTCCGAGGTTGCCGCCGGATTCTTCAGGTACCCCTTCATCGTGATGTTGCCGCGGAACATGATCTCGCCCATGGTCTCGCCGTCGGCGGGCACCGGCCGCATGGTTTGCGGATCCATCACGGCGACGGCTTCCTGCACCGCGTAGCGCACGCCCTGGCGGCCGTTGAGACGCGCCTGCTCGGCCAGCGGCAGGCTCTCCCATTCCTCGTGCTTGGCGCAGACCGTGGCGGGGCCGTAGGTCTCGGTGAGCCCGTACACATGGGTGATCGAGAACCCCATCAGCTCCATGCCTTCGAGGATCGCGGCAGGCGGCGCCGCGCCGGCGACCAGGCCGCTCACTTTGTGGTCGATGCCATTCTTGAACTCCTCCGGCGCATTGATCAGCGTCTGGTGCACGATCGGCGCGCCGCAGTAGTGGCTGACCTTGTGCTCGCGGATGGCATCGAAGATGGGGCCCGCCTCCACCTTGCGCAGGCAGACGTTGGTCCCCGCGTTCGCGGCCATGGTCCACGCGAAGCACCAGCCGTTGCAATGGAACATCGGCAGCGTCCAGAGGTACACCGCGTGGTGCGGCATCGCCCAGGTGATGAGGTTGCCGACCGCGTTGAGGTATGCGCCCCGGTGATGGGTCACGACGCCCTTGGGATTGCCGGTCGTGCCCGAGGTGTAACCCAGCGCGATCGCCTGCCATTCGTCCGCCGGGCCGCCCCATGGATACTGCGCATCGCCTTCGGCAAGCAACGCTTCGTAATCCTTCTCCCCCAGCAGCTTCCCACCGCTGAAGGCGGGATCGTCGACGTCGATGACGGCCGGCTTTGTCTTGGCGAGCGCGAGCGCCTTTTCGACGATCGGGGAGAACTCGCGATCGGTGATCAGGAGCTTGGCCCCGCCGTGATCGAGCATGAAAGCGACCGACGCGGCGTCCAGCCGCGTGTTCAGCGCGTTGAGCACCGCTCCGGTGACCGGGATCCCGAAGTGCGCCTCGTACATCGGCGGGGTGTTCTGGAGCATGACCGCAACCGTGTCGCCGACGCCGATGCCGCGCTTGCGCAACGCCGATGCCAGCTGCCTGCAGCGCGTGAATGTCTGTTTCCAGGTGAAGCTTTGCCGGCCGTGGATGATTGCGACACGGTCGGGAAAGACGCGCGCGGACCGCTCGATGAACGTCAGCGGCGAGAGCGGCGCGTAATTGGCCGGGTTCCTGTCGAGGTCCTGCTCATACGGATTTAGGGTATCCATCATGCCTCCAGTGCCCGCCAAAGGGTGCGTCCCTTGGATTCCTTGTCGATCGCCGCAAGGACTTTCTCGTGCTCCGAGAGTTCGTCCGGGGTGGGAACCACCACCAACAGCTTCGACGCGTCGAATGTAGCCGGCCCACCGGCAACTGCCTGCGGCAAGTCGGTTTCTACGATCAGGCTTTCCTGCCCGCGCGACATGGCGAGGTAAACCTCGGCCAGTAGCGAGGCGTCCAGCAACGCCCCGTGAAAGGTGCGGCGTGAATTGTCTATGCCATAGCGTTCGCAAAGCGCATCGAGGTTGTTGCGCTTTCCCGGATGCAGTTCGCGCGCGCGCGCGAGCGTATCGGTGACGGTCACGCAATGGTCTGCAAACTTCCCAAGGTTCGCCAGTTCCAGTTCGCGGTCGAGGAATTCCACGTCGAAGGCCGCGTTGTGGATCACGACCTCGGCACCTCGCACGTAATCGAGGAAATCCTTCGCGACCTCGGCGAACTTCGGCTTGTCCGCGAGGAACTCCGCAGTCAGGCCATGGATGCGCTCGGCGGCCTCCTCGCTTGCCCGTTCGGGGTTCAGGTAGACGTGAAACCGGTTCTCCGTGACGCGCCGGTCGAGGATCTCGATGCAGCCGATTTCGACCACGCGATCGCCCATGCGCGCGTTCAGGCCCGTGGTTTCCGTGTCCAGCACCACCAACCGTGTCGCCATCAGGCGCCTCCCTCCCCGTTGATGCCTCTATTGGCCAATTCGTCCGCGCGCTCGTTGCCAGGATTGCCGGCATGGCCCTTCACCCATCGCCAGTCTATTCGATGCGCCCCGGTCGCGGCCTCGAGCCTGCGCCACAAGTCCTCGTTCTTGACCGGTTTCTTGTCCGCAGTCTTCCAGCCCCGCCGTTTCCACGCATGGATCCACTCGGAAATGCCTTTTTGCACGTACTGCGAATCGGTGTAGAGCGTCACTTTGCACGGGCGCTTCAGCGATTCGAGCGCGCTGATCACGGCCATGAGTTCCATGCGGTTGTTGGTGGTGGCCGGCTCGCCGCCGTACATCTCCTTGCGCTTGCCATCGGCCGTCAGCAGCGCACCCCAGCCGCCCGGCCCTGGATTGCCCTTGCAGGCGCCGTCGGCATAGATCTCGACGTGGTGTTCAATCATCGTCGCGCCTGTTGGTGTTGCTGTTGGCATGGCCGTTGGTCTGCGCCACCGGCGCCAGCGCCCTCGCCTGGGCGCGCTCCTTCCTCCACTTCGGCGTCACAAGCCGCATGCCGACTGTGCGCTTTACGGCACGCACCACATACACGCCTCCCGCGATCGGCCACCAGCGCGCCCCGGCCTTTTCCATGAAAGCCGAACGCGACAGCCACTTGTCGCTCGCAAACGGCGGTGCGTAGCAGCCGAACTTACCGCCATTGAGTTCGAACCCGAGCAGCTTCAGCCAGTCCTTGAGTCGCAGGAGCCCGATCATCCTCGCGTTCCACGGGTACGCGGAATTGCGGCGCGAGAGCGATTGCTTGAGACCCCACAGCGACAGGGTATTGAATCCCGAAATCACGATCTGCCCCTCGGGCATCAGGACGCGCTCGGCCTCGCGCAGGACGCCGTGGGGATCGGAACTGAATTCCAGAACATGCGGCAACACGAGAAGGTCGACGCTGTGCGAAGCGATCGGGAGCTGCAGGGGATCGGCGGTCACCGCGCCGCCGGGCTCGAGGGCGAGCGGAAACCGGTAGGAAATCCGGTTACGGCGCAAGAAATCGATGCCGGGCAACCCCACTTGCATCGCGAGGAAGCCGAAAACGTCCTCGACCGCACTGTCGAATTGTTGTTGCTCCCATCCGAGAACGTAGGCCCCGGACGGCGTTTCAAGCCACCTGGCCAGCGTAGAAGCGTCCGCGGGAGCTACAATGTCCATGGATGAATAAGATCAAAATCGTGCCGCAGAAGGCGTTCAGGAACAACCCTTTCCGGACGCCGCGAAATGCAACCCATGCAACGGCGGCAGGTCCGGCGGTCGATATCCCGGGACACTCGCGAGCATACATTGTTGATTATGGCTTAGAGTCGATGTTCTGTGGCCACACGCTCTTCGCAATGCAACGATGGAAGAACGAGACCTAGGCCCGCGCAAAGGGTGCAGGATTGGCGCACTCTCCTGCGCGGTAATCCTCAGCGCACTGCTCTCCGCGTGCGCAACGCAGCCCGAGGCGCCCGAGCCGTCTTCAGCACGGCTGCCTCGCGTGCCCTTCCAGGCGGCGGCGGTGCCGCCGCCGCGCTTCGAGCCGGCCAAGCCGCCGTCCCAGCCTGCAGTCGTTCCCGCCAAGCCGCTGGACGCGACCACCCTGCCGCCGTTCGACGGCGAGAAACACGAAGTGAAGGAGCCTTTGCGCGGCGTGGCCACGGTGGACCGCACGGTGCAGCCGGACGACCTGTGGGAGCGCATTCGCGCTGGTTTTTCGATGCCCAATCTCGAAGGCCCCATCGTGCAGGACCGCACCGCTTGGTACGCGGCGCGCCCGGACGGGCTCAAACGAATGTTCGAGCGCAGTCGCAAGTACCTTTACCACATCGTCGAGGAACTCGAAAAGCGCGGGATGCCCACCGAACTCGCGCTTCTCCCGATGGTGGAGAGCTCGTTCAACCCGATGGCCTACTCGCGTGCCCATGCCTCGGGCCTATGGCAGTTCATCCCGGGAACAGGCAAGCGATACGAGCTCGCGCAGAACTGGTGGTACGACGGCCGCCGCGACATCGTGGCTTCCACGGCCGCCGCGCTTGACTATCTCAAGGACATTTACGAAATGAACGGCGACTGGCACCTTGCCCTCGCCTCGTACAACTGGGGCGAGAACGCGGTTGCCAAAGCCGTAGAGCGCAATAAGGCAGCCGGCCTGCCAACCGACTATTCGAGCCTGCGCATGCCCGAGGAGACTCGCTACTATGTGCCCAAGCTCCAGGCGCTCAAGAACATCATCGCCAACCCGGCGCCCTTCGGCGTCGTCCTCGACCCGATCCCGAACCAACCTTACTTCGCAACCGCCGCGCGGACGCGCGACATCGACGTCCGGCTCGCGGCGCAGCTTGCCGAAATGCCGGTCGAGGAATTCCTGGCCCTGAACCCCGGGTTCAACCGGCCGATCATGCCGGCGTCGGTGAACGCCCGCCTGGTCCTTCCGGCCGACAAGCTCGAGGTCTTTCACACCAACCTGCAAAAACTCGACAACAAGACCCTGGTCTCGTGGCAGACCTATACGCCGAAGCCGGGCGAGAAGCTCGAGGCCATCGCGAAGCGTTTCGGGGTCTCGCTGACCCACCTCCGGGACGTCAACGGGGTCACGGCTCGCACGCGGGGCATGCCTTCCATGCTCGTGGTGCCGGTGAATGGCGCGGCGGTCGGCGGGTCGCTCCCGCTCATGTACAACCCGCCGACACCGGCCGCGCGGACGCGTACCGAGGTCCACACTGTCAAGGCGGGCGATACCTTGGCCTCGATTGCGGGCCGCTACGGCGTCACCCCCGACGACTTGCGGCGCTGGAATCCGATTGGCCGGCTGACTGTCGGCCAGCAGTTGAGGGTCGAGTTGGTTGCTCCGAATGTTGCCTCCTCCGCTCCGAAAAAATATATAAAGTCTAATAAAATCATTGCGAAAAAGCACTCTCCTAAGGTAAAGAAGAAAGTAACGCAAGCAAAGCGCTAGCGGTCGTTCTGTGCTGCGGCGCACCGGAAATAGCGGTTGCGGGGAACATTCAGAGGTCTAGAATCGTTCCCCCGATTTCCGTTTTACCCCCCCACTCCCCGCCATGTACCGCTCCATTCGCCGGACGGTTGTTCTCTTCTTCGTTGCGGCTTGGCCGCTCGCGGCCAACGCTGACCCGCTCATTTTCTTTCTGATGAGCGCCGCCAAGGAGATCGCTGTCTCAGCGATCGCAAAGGCCCGGGCGGCGCCGGACGTCGTTCGTCTCCCCGCGCCTGCGGCTACCTATCCGGGGACCACGGTCGAGCCCGCGACGCTGCGCCGGATCATCGACGACAGTTTCGGCTACCTGTCCTCTTCGCAGCGAGGCGAGGTCTTCGATAGCCTGAATACGTTACTCCTCGACCCCAAGATCGGCTCCGGCCGGGCAGCGCTGATCGAATACTTCCTGCACAAGGCACTGGCCGTGCGAGCCGCGCAGTTCGAACTCGGCAAGCTTTCGTATGCGCAGAAGGAAGGACTGGCCCGGCAATTCCGGCAGGAAACGGCAGACCTCCCGGATGAAGAGCGGCGCCAGCTGCAAACGCTGCTGGAGCAGCAGCTCCTGCCCGTTCCGGCCGACCTGAACCAGATGCTGCTGGCGCAACTGCAGGAGCCGCGATAGTCCGGTATCAGGCGTAGCCGGCGGCGACCAGCTTGCGGGTGTACTCCGATTTCGAGTCGACCAGCACCCGGTCGATCGGGCCGCTCTCGAGGACTTCACTGTCCTTCATGACCAGCACGCGATGGGCCATCGCGCGCACCACGTCGATATCATGGGTCACGAGCACGTAGCTCAGGCCGTGCTTCCTTTGCAATTCCCCCAGCAGTTGCAGCACCTGCTTCTGGATCGTGACGTCCAGTGCGCTGGTCGGTTCGTCGAGCACCACCACCTTCGGCCGCACTATCAGCGCTCGCGCAATTGCGATCCTTTGCCGCTGCCCTCCGGAAAACTCGTGCGGGTAGCGGTGCAGCAGCGGCGCGACGCGGCCGTTCTCGCTCAATCCGACTTCGTCCAGTGCATGGAGAATTCGCTCGCGCCGTCCTGCGATGTCCAAACCGGGTTCGTGAATTTCCAGGCCTTCGCCAACGATGGCCTCGACCGTGAGGCGGGGCGAAAGCGATGAAAGCGGATCCTGGAAGACCACTTGGATCTCCCGCCGCAGCAGGCGCTTTGCCGCCGTGTCGGCGTCTCGCCAGTTCGTGTTCCCGATCCTGATCTCTCCTCGCGCCGCAACCAGGTTCAGGAGCGCAAGCGCAAGGGTCGTCTTGCCCGAACCGGATTCGCCGATGATGCCCAGCGTCTCGCCGGGCGCGAGTTCGAACGCCGCGTTTTTCACCGCGACGAAACGGCCCTTGCTGAACCAGCCCCGGATCCCGGGTAACGGGATCGGGTACTCCACCTCCACCCCGAGCGCCTTGAGGACCTGCCCTTCACCGGGCGGCACGACCTCGCGTTCTGGCCGGCTGTTGATCAGCTTGCGCGTATAGGCGTGCTTCGGAGCGCCCATGACATCGGCCGTCGCCCCCTGCTCCACGATCACGCCGCGCTCCATCACGGCGACCCTGTCGGCGTATCGGCGCACGAGGTTCAGGTCGTGCGTGATGAGCAGCAAGCTCATGCCCGTCTCGGCCCGCAGCCCGTCGAGCAGTTCGAGCACCTGGAGGCGGATCGAAGCATCCAGGGCCGTCGTCGGCTCGTCGGCCACCAGCACTTTGGGGTCGCAAGCCAGCGCCATTGCAATCATCGCGCGCTGTCGCTGCCCGCCCGAGAGCTGGTGAGGGTAGCTGCGCGCGCGCCTCTCGGGCTCCTCGAGGCCGACGCGGCGCATCGCGGCGACTGCGCCCGCGCGCGCCTGCACGGGGTCCATCCCCTTGTGAATGCGCAGCGACTCCGCGATCTGGTCTCCGACGCGATGAACCGGGTTGAGCGCCGTCATGGGTTCCTGGAAGATCACCGCGATGTCTCGGCCGCGAAGCGCGTGCAGGCCGGCCTCGCGCATTTTCAGCACATCCTGCCCTTCGAAAAGGACCTCCCCGCCCAGGCGGGCCTGATCCAGGAGCCGCATGAGCGAAAGCGCAGTCACCGTCTTGCCGGACCCGGACTCGCCCACGAGCGCTAGCCGCTCGCCTGCACCGAGCGAGAAAGAGACGCGATCGACGACGCGCCGCCGGCCGAAATCGACGCTCAGGTCCCGCACTTCGAGGCGGCTCATGGCGCATCCCCTTCGAGCGCCTTGCGCGGATCGAGCGCGTCGCGCAGCGCGTCGCCGACGAGGATGAGCAGGAGCAGCGTCACGACGAGCACGACGAAGGTGGAGAGCGAGATCCACCAGCAATCGAGGTTGTTCTTTCCCTGGCTGAGCAGCTCGCCGAGGCTCGGCGTCCCGGGCGGCATGCCCAGGCCGAGAAAATCGAGGCTGGTCAGCGCGCCGACTGCCGCCGCCATTTCGAATGGCACGAGGGTAACCACCGGCGTCAGGCTGTTCGGGAGGATATGGCGGGTCATGATGCGAAAGTTGCTCTGCCCGAGCGCCCGTGCAGCCCTCACATAGTCGAGCGTGCGGTTCTTGAGGAACTCGGCGCGAACGTAGGCGGCAATGCCCAACCACCCGAAAATCGAGAGCAGGAAGACCAGCAGCCAGAAGCTCGGCGCGAACATCGACGAGAGGATGATCAGCATGTAGAGCGTCGGCATCGAGCTCCAGATCTCGTTGAATCGCTCCATGACGATGTCCGTCCAGCCCGCGAAGTAGCCCTGGATGGCGCCGACCAGAACTCCAAAGGCCGCGCAGATCGAGGACACGATCAGTGCGAACAACACCGAAATCCGGAATCCGTAGACGAGCCTCGCCAACAGGTCGCGGCCGGTGTCGTCGGTACCGAGGATGTTCTGCGCATCCGGTGCCGCCGGGTTGGGCTGCGTCGAGAAATAATTGACCGTCGAATAGTGATACGGATTCAGCGGATAGACGGCAAAATTTCCGGACTTGGCAAGGTTCCCGCGAATCAAGGGGTCGAGGTAGTCGGTTGGTGAAGGGAAATCCCCGCCAAACGCGGTCTCCGGCAGCGTCTGCACGAGCGGGAAGTACCACTGGCCGTCGTATCGAACCACCAAAGGCTTGTCGTTCGATAGCCCTTCCGCGAGCAGGCTCAGGACGAACAGCACGACGAAGATCACGAGGCTGTAGTAACCCAGCCGATTGCTGCGGAACCGCCGCCACGCGCGCCGTCCCGGGCTCTGCATCGCCGCGCCCGTGACCCACCCCGATTCCGCCGTGACCGCCTCAGTCAAAGTAGGTCACCCTCGGATCGACCCAGAGATAGCTCAGGTCGCGCAGCAGCGTGGTGAACAGGCCGATGATCGTGAACAGGAACAGGCTGCCGAGAACCACGGGATAGTCGCGCCGGATGACCGACTCGTAAGAGAGCAGCCCCAGGCCGTCCAGCGAAAACAGGGTTTCTATGAGGAGCGAGCCGGTGAAGAATGCGCCGACGAACGCCGCCGGGAACCCGGTCATGATCGGGATCATGGCGTTGCGGAATACGTGCCGCCAGAGCACGCTCCTTTCATCGACTCCCTTGGCGCGAGCCGTCAGCACATACTGCTTGCGGATCTCCTCCAGCACCGAGTTCTTCGTGAGCACCGTGATGACCGCGAACCCGCCGAGAACCATTGCCGCGATCGGCATTGCGATATGCCAGAAGTAGTCGGCGACCTTTCCGCCCAGGCTCATCTCGGCCCAGTTGATCGACGTGAGCCCGCGCAACGGGAACCACTGCACGAACGATCCTCCCCCGAACAGGACGAGCAGGACGACGCCCATGACGAAGCTCGGGATCGCATAGCCGAGCAGCACGATGAAAGTGGTGACGGTGTCGAACCGGGTGCCGGACCGCACCGCCTTCGCGATCCCAAGCGGCACCGAAATCAGGTACACGAGAAGGAAGGTCCAAAGTCCGAGGCTGATCGAGACCGGCAGCTTTTCGAGGATCAGCTTCCAGACATCCTTGTTATGGTAAAAGCTGCGACCGAGGTCGAAACGGGCGAACTGAGAGAGCATCTGGACGTAGCGCTCGAGCGGAGGCTTGTCGAATCCATAGAGCGTCTTGATCTCCTCGATGCGCTTGGCGTCGACCCCCTGGCGCCCCCGATACCCGGTATTGCTCGTGGACGGCCCCTCCCCTCCGGACTCGCGGCCCTGCAGTTGCGAGACCAGCTGCTCGACCGGCCCGCCCGGAACGAACTGCACGACCACGAACGTGATCGTGAGGATCCCGATCAGGGTCGGAATCATCAGGAGCAATCGCTTCAGGACGTAGGACCACATGGACTCGTTCCGTTTACTTTCGCCACCAGGTCTGCAGCACCCAGGCTTCAGGCTGGTAATAGAGCGGCATGACGGCGGGTTGTTCGAACTTCCCTGCCCGGTAGGCCAGGCGATAAGTGTTCGAAAAATACTGCGGAATCACATAGTGGCCGTGGCGCAGGATCCGGTCCAGCACACGCAGGCGGGCCACCAGTTCCGGGCGGGTCCGGGACGACACCACTTGCGCGAGCAGGCTGTCGACCGCAGGGTCCTTGATGCCGAGCAAGTTGCTCGAACCCTCCGTATCCGCGGACTGCGACCCGAAGCGATCCAGCAACTCGTTGCCCGGGGCCTCGTCGCCGGGCACGCGCACGACGAAGAGGTCGTAGTCGAAGACGTCGATGCGCTTTTGCAGCAATGCGAAATCCACGATGCGCACCTCCGCATCGATGCCGAGCTTGCCCAGTGCCTGGATAAACGGCGTGTTGACCGGTCCACTGCGCGGCGAATTGTCGAGGAACTCGACCTTGAGCGGTTCGCTTTTCGCGTTTCGCAGCTTGCCGTCCCGGTAGGTCCAGCCGGCCGCCGCGAGCAGGTCCTTGGCCTTGCGCAGGTTGGCCCGCAGGCTGCCCGGCGCGTCGGTGGTCGGCGGGCTGGGAACTTCCTTGTTGAAGATCGCCGGCTGCACCTTGTCGCGCAACGGTTCGAGCACGGCAAGCTCATCCGGGTCCGGCAGGCCCTTGGACTCGAAATCGCTGTTGTTGAAGAAGCCGCGCACGCGGATGTAAGCGCCGTAGAAGAGCTTGCGGTTCATCCACTCGAAATCGAAAGCCAGGCCGAGCGCCTCCCGAACGCGCGGATCCTTGAACTTCTCGCGCCGTGTGTTGATGAGATACCCCTGGAAATCGCCGGCATTCCTCGCCTTGAGCTCGGTCTTGATGAGCTCGCCGGAATCGAATTTCTTCCCGGTGTAGGTCCGCGCCCATTCGCGCGCCGAGAAGCTGCGGACATAGTCGAACTCGCCCGCCTTGAAAGCCTCGGTCTGCGCTGTGTTGTCCTGGTAGATCTTGTAGGTGATGCGCTCGAAATTGAACATCCCGCGCCGCACGTTCAGGTCGCGCGCCCAGTATTTCGGGTCGCGATCGTAAGTGATGTCGCGCCCGAAATTGAGCCGGCCGACGCGATACGGTCCGCTTGCGATCGGGAAATCCAGGATGATCTTGTCGAACGGTTTGCCCTCGCCCCAGTCCCGGCTGAACACGGGCAGGCCGCCCACCATCAATGGCAGTTCCGCATTGGCGCGACTGAAATCGAACCGGATGACAAGGGGCGCCACGACCACCGCCTGCTTGACGTCGCCGAAGATGACGCGGTACTGCGGCGCGGCCAGCTTGCTCATCAGTGCGTCGAAGCTGTGCTTGACGTCCGCGGCCAATACCGGCTTGCCGTTGTGGAAACGGGCCGCCGGATTGATCCTGAAAGTGACCGAAAGGCCGTCGGGGGCGGCATCGATGTCTTCCGCGAGCAGGCCGTAGGCGCTCGTAGGCTCGTCCATCGTGCCGGTCAGCAGCGACTCGAACACCAGCGCGCTCAGCCCGGGCGGCGCGGTGCCCTTTAGCGTGAACGGGTTGTATTTGTCGAAGTTCGAAATCCTCAGTGGCGGCACCAGGTCGATGTTTCCGCCCTTGGGCGCCTTCGGGTTCACCCATTCGAACGCGGGGAACCCGGCCGGGTACTTGAGGTCGCCGAACTGCCCATAGCCGTGGGCGGCCTGCGCATCCACGCAGCCGGCGAGGATCGCCAGCGCGAACAGGCCACTCGGAAAATTTCGCGTAAACCCGGTCATGCGGCTTTTCGATGCCGGCCCTTCGGCATGGAGGCGAGCAGCTTCTGGGTATACGGATGCCGGGGATGCGCATAGATCTCGTCGGCATCGGCGATTTCCACGACCTCGCCTTCGCTCATCACCATCACCTGGTCGGACATGTGCTTCACCACGGCGAGGTCGTGCGAGATGAACAGGTAGCTCATGCCGTATTCGTCCTGGAGTTCCTGGAGCAGGTTGAGGAGCTGTGCCTGGATTGAAACATCGAGCGCGGAGACTGACTCGTCGCAGATGAGAACGGCGGGCTTGAGCGACAGGCAGCGCGCGATCGCGATCCTTTGCCGCTGCCCCCCGGAGAATTCGTGAGGATACTTGAAGAAGGCGGCCTGCGGCAGGCCGACCTTGCCGAGCAACTCGATGGCCAGCGCTCTGCGATCGGCGGCGCCTGCGCCGATGCCGTGGATGCGCATCGGCTCCATCAGGATCTGGCCGGTCGTGAACCGCGGATTGAGCGAAGCATAGGGATTCTGGAAGACGATCTGGATCCTGCGCCTTGCGGCAATGAGTTCCTTCGGCGGCAACGCGAGCCAGTCCTGCCCTTCGAGCTGCACCTCACCGCCGGTGGCCTCGTGCAACCGCATTAGAACCAGGGCCAAGGTGGATTTCCCCGAACCGGACTCGCCTACGAGTCCGAGGGTCCTGCCTTTGGGCAGGCGGAACGAGGCATTCTTGACTGCAGCGACCTCACGCCGCCCAAACAGCCCTTCACGCAGATAGAAGCTCTTGGACAGGTGGCGCGCCTCGAGGATGATCTCCTTCCCGCCGACCCGGCCGCGCTCCCGCGGGCGGACTTCAAGCGTCTCCGGCGAAGCCCGGTCCATGAAATCCGCAATGACCGGCAACCTCATCGGACGCGCATCCAACGTTGGGCGGCACGCGAGCAGGGCCTTGGTATAGGAGTCCTGCGGCGTCTCGAAGATCCGGCTCGCTTCGCCTTCCTCGCGGATTTCGCCCGAGCGCATGACGACGACCCGGTCGGCGATCTCGCCCACCACCGCAAGGTCATGGGTGATGAACAGCACCGACATCTGCCGTTTGCGTTGCAGCGCTGCGAGCAATTCCAGGATCTGCTTTTGTACGGTCACGTCGAGCGCCGTGGTCGGTTCGTCAGCGATCAGGAGTTTCGGCTCGCAGGCGATCGCCATTGCGATCATCACGCGCTGCTGCTGGCCGCCGGAAAGCTGGAAAGGATAGGCGTCGATCCTCGAAGCCGGCTCGGGGATTCCGACTTCGGCCAGCAACTCGATCGCGCGCGCCCTCGCCGCAGGCTTCGCGAAACCCAGATGCGCCCTGAGCACTTCGGCCAACTGAAACCCGACGCTGAAGACCGGGTTCAGCGAACTCATCGGCTCCTGGAAGATCATCGAGATTTCCGCGCCTCGCAGTGCACGCAGTTGCTCCGGCGCAAGCCTTAGCAAGTCCCGCCCGGCGTAGTGGATCGCACTTGCCGGTCCGACGAACGCGTTCGCGGGCAGCAATCCGAGGATCGCAAGGGCCGTGACGGATTTTCCGCTGCCCGATTCTCCGACCAGAGCCACGGTGCTGTTTGCCGGAACCTCGAAGCTGATCCCGCGCACCGCTGAAACCGTGCCGGCGCGTTCGGATCGAAAGTCCACGGCGAGGTCGCGAACGCGCAGGAGCGGCTCGCTCAATTCAGCCTCGGATCGAGTGCGTCACGCATCGCATCGGTCAGCAGGCTGAACGCGGTGACCAGCGCAGCCATCGCTATCGTCGCGGCGGTCAGCTGCCACCAACGGCCGTTGAGGAGCTCGTTCTGGGCTTCGTTGATCATGCTTCCCCACGACACCGTGTCGACGCCCACGCCGAAACCGAGAAAGCTGAGGATGACCTCGGACTTGATGAAAAGCACCACATGCAGCGACAGCTGTACGAGCACCACATGACTGACATTGGGCAGGATGTGCAGGTACATGCGCGCATAGTCGCCAGCGCCGATCGCATTGGCCGCCAGGACGTACTCGCGCACCTTGTGCTTCATGTACTCGGCGCGCACCAGACGGAAAATGCCGGTCCAGCCTGTCAACGCGAGGATCAGGACCACCGTGGAAGTGCCTTTCTGGTTCAGGACGGCGGCGATTGCGAGGATGAGCAGCAGGTACGGAATCGATGTGAAAACGCTATAGACCCAGTTGAGCACCGCGTCGGTCCGGCCCCCGAAATACCCCGCCTGGGCGCCGAGCACCGTCCCGATCAAAGCGGCAAGGACCGCGGCCGCCAGCCCGACCAGCACCGAGGTCTGGGTGCCCTTGATCGTCTTTTGCACTACATCGCGTCCCCATTTATCGCCGCCAAAAGGCAGCGTCGGCGTTCTTGTCTCAGGCGCTGCCAAGCCTGCGGGCCTCCGCCTGATCTCCGCCAGCTCGGCGCCGATCGGGTCTTCGATTCCGAGATCCTCGGCCGGCAAGGATGCTTGCGGCGCGCTTTCCTGCGCAGGCCGGCGCCCTGCCGCCGGCGCGGCAGGCACACTGAAGCCCGGAGGCGCGTAGCTGATCCCGGACTCCTCGGCCCAGTGGGCGCCGACCACCCCTGCGCCTGCGCCGAGCGCCACCAGCAGGTAGAGGCCGACGATGACGGCGCATGAGACTCCGACCCGGTCGGTGCAAAATCGGCGCCACGCCATGGACCAGTGTCCGGGCGAGTCGGTCGCCGCTTCCGACTGCACGTTGATCACGCCACCACTCATTTGAGTTGCACCCGCGGGTCGAGCGCCTTGTAGAGCAGGTCGGTCACGAGGTTCACCACCATGGTCGCGATCGCGACGTAAACAGTCACCGCCTTGATCAGGGGGAAGTCGCTGCGCTCGACCGCAAGGATCACTTCCCTCCCGATCCCGGGAATCGAAAAGAAGCGCTCGACCAGGAACGCGCCGGCAAGCAGACCGGGGAGCTGGATCATTACGTTGGTCAGCACAGGGATCGCCGCGTTGCGCAAAACATGGACACACAACGTTCGCATCTCGCCCATGCCTTTGGCGCGCGCGGTGCGCACGTAGTCCTGGTTGATCTCCTCCAGGAAGAAACTGCGATACAGCCGGATGTCGGGCGCCAGCGTCACTACGACGCCGACCAGCACGGGCAGCGCGCTGTAGCGCAGCAGGTTTTCAGTGAAGTTGTGGCCCCACCCCTGCACCGGAAACCAGCCGAACTGGTAGCCGATAACGTACTGGAACACGATGATGTAAACGAGGATGCTGATCGACTGGCCCACCGTGCAGCTGATCATGATCGCCCGGTCGGTCAGCGAACCGCGCAGGTAAGCCACCAGCATGGCGGCGGCCATCGAGAGCGCGGTGCCGATTACGATCATCGGCACGAGCACGGTCAACGAGGGCCCCAGCCGCGTCGCGAAGATCGCCGAGACCTTTTCATTGGTCGACCAGCTCACGCCGAAGTCGCCGGTCACGATCTGCTCGAGGAAGATCCAGAGCTGCACGTAATACGGCCGGTCGATGCCCAGCTGGCGGCGGATGTTCTCGATCTGCTCCGGGTTGGAGATCTTGCCGGCGAGCATGTAGGCCGGATCGCCGCCGACGACGTTGAACAGGAGGAAAACAAGCAGCACGACCCCGAGCAGCGTCGGCACGAACTGCAGGACCCGGCGCAGGAGGTAGGCGGCCATCAACGCTCCCCGCGCCGCGGGCCCATGTCGATGTACTGCCATTCGGCATGCAGCACCGGGTGCTTGCGATAGCCGATGACGTTCGGCTGCAGGAGCACATTGCGAAAGCGGCTGTCGGCGAGGATCCAGACTGCATCGGTTTCCATGATGCGCGTCATCTCCCGGTACAGGCGGTTTCGTTCCGGACCGTCAGGCAGCGACCTGGATTTTTCGTAGCGGCGGTCGAACTGCGGCGAGCGGTAGCAGGCATTGTTGCTCTGTTTCGCGTTCGGACCGTAGAGAAGCTGCATGAAGTTGTCGCCGTCGGGGTAGTCGGCAATCCAAGCCGAGCTTCGCATCATCAAGCGGCATTCGTTCTCGAGCTTGATGAGTTCGGCAAACCGGTCCTTGTGAATCTCGAGCCGCACCCCGATCGAGTCGAGCGAGCGCTTCAGGAGTTCGTCGAACTGCCGGTAGACCTCGGTGGGGATCGACGAATAGCGCAGCACCAGGGGCTTGCCATCGGGCAGGGTACGGTAGCCATCGGCGCCGCGCTTGTAGCCGAACCGATCGAGCAGCGCATTCGCGAGGGGCGGATCGTGCGCAACGCTGCTCTTGTAAGCCGAATCGTGGCCCGCCACGCCCGGCGGGATCGGATACTGCGCCCGAACGGCCTGGCCGTTGCGGATGATGCGGATCTGGTCGTCGAGCTTGTAGGCCATCGCAATCGCGCGGCGCAGGGCGACCTTCTCCTTCGAAAAGCCGCCGACCGGGTTGGGCTTGCCGCCGATCGACTCCTGCATGTTGAAATAGGTGTAGGTGATTTCGGGGTCGACGCTGCGATCGAGCCTGAAGCCGCGCGCGGCAAACTCGGGCTTCAGCTTACCGTCGGCCCCCATGAAAATGCCGGCGAGATCGGATAACTGGTACTCGATATCGGTCTGGCCGCCAAGAAAAGCCAGCCAGCGGCCTTGCGATTCCTCCATGATGCTGACTTCAACCGTCCCGATCGCCGGCAGGCGCTTGCCGGTCATCGTCCTGGCGATCTCCTGTCCGACCGGATCTTCACCGGGCTTCGAATCCCAGGTCTTGGGCCGGAAGGCGGGGTTGGCTTCGAGGATGATCTTCGATGAGCGCACGTAACTCTTGAGCCGGTACGGGCCGGTCCCGACCGGGTGAGAGCTCGCGTCGCTGCCGTAAGCCTCGATCGCCTCGCGCGCGACTGCGCCCGCAAGCGGGAACGCCAGCACGTGCGAAAAGTTGAAATCGGCCTGGTTCAACCTGATCCGCAGGGTATGGCGGTCGGGGGTTTCGAGCCCCGCGATGCGCGCTTCGTAGTCGAAGCGGCCGGTCTTCTTCGCGCGCGCGGCGAGCTCATCCAGCCCGGCGATCTTGCCTTCGAAGAGGAACGCATACGGCGAGCGGTTCGCCGGGTCCATGAATCGCTTGAGCGAATACGCATAGTCGGCCGCCACCAGCTCGCGCTTTGCGCCCTTGAACGCAGGATCGTCGCTGAAAAAGATCCCGGGCCTGATGCGAAACGTGTAAGTGCGACCCTGGTCGCCGACTTCCGCCAGCGTTTGGGTGACGTTTGGCACCAGCTTCGCGGGCCGCGCCAGGTAGTCGTAGGTGAGCAGCGGATCGAAGATCGCCTCGATCACGGTGCCGGAGTAATAGTCCGAGACGCGCGCCGGGTCGAATCCGGTTTCGGCCGCCTGGAAGGTCACGCGCAGGACCTTGTCATTGCCTTCGGCCAGCACCGCGAAAGCGACGATCAGCAGGGCCAGCATGAGCGGTCCGGCCCGGCGCGAAAGCCCTTTCATCCAGCG